>SBBG01000045.1 GCA_005240065.1 Gammaproteobacteria bacterium
ACATACGCTCTCCGGTGATACGGCGATCGAAAGGATGCAGATAATGGATGGTCCATAAAAGAGCATTTCCGGTATCGGCGAGAAAACGGGTATCGGGCGGAAACAGCCGGGCCAGATCGTACATCAGCCGCTGAGGCTTGATGGGCGAGGAATCATCCAGGTATTTCTTCTCGTCTTGCAATGTGAAACGGCGCACCGGCAACCCTGTGCCATTCGATCCCTCGCGCCTGTCCACACCTCGCTCCGCCACCAGGTGCAGCGCCGATAGCACCAGTTGACCGGACTTTTCCGCGTCCCGCCGCTCCCCTTCCCGCCTTTCGACCTGAACCACATCCTGGGCGCGCCCCCTCTCCCCGCCGGGCGGGGAGAGGGGTGCCGTGCCGCGATGATGATCGAGCAACATCTCGAACACCGTGCGTATCCGGCCACTGACGTGCAGCCGGGCCATCGGCGAACGGGAAAAATTTCTCGGCAACGCGTCGATATGCACGAGCTTGCCGTTCAATAGCGAAACTTCGTCCCAACCGTTCGTGGAGAATTCATCCAGATTCGTGCCCACCGCCAGCACCAGATCGACGCGCGGATCCCGCAATGCCTGGTCGGCGCTGACGTGGCCGGCAAACCCTATCACTCCTCTGAAATTGGGATGATAGGGATTGACCAGCCCCTTACCCGCGGGTGTGGCCACGATGTGGGCATCCTTCAGCAGGGCGAATTCCGCGATGCTGCCGCTGGCCTCGTGGCAACCTTCGCCCACCACGATCACGATACGCCCGGCCTGCTCGACGGCCGCGCGGAGTTTTTCCAGCGCACCGCGATCGACCGCATCCACAGGCTGTAATAATTCTTCCAGGGAATAAGCGGGCGTGGCGCTCGGCAACGGGCTGCGCAGCACATCCAGCGGAATGCTGAGATGCGCGGGACCGCGCGAGGCGCGGCAAGCGGTGACGACGGCGTCGACGAGCTTGTGTTCCAGTTGCGCGACGTGGGATACCAGGGAGGAATAGCGGGTGCAATGCTGAAACATCGCCACGGTATTGACGCCGCGACACGATGAGTCCTGGATGCCCCCCCGGCCGAAAGTGGTGATGGGTCCCTGCGCGGTGATCACCAGCAAGGGAATGTCGCACTGATACGCCGAGGCGACGCCGGTGATGAGATTGGTGGCGCCCGGCCCGGTAGTGGCGCAACACACGCCCAGCCGGCCCGTTTCGCGCGCATACCCTTCCGCCATGAACGCCGCCCCCGTTTCATGCCGCGCCACGATGGGGCGCGGCCCCCCCCGCCGCATACTGCGCGCGAGCGCGTTATACAGGGGCTCGATGGCGCCGCCGGGCACGCCGAAGACATACTCGACACCGATCTGCGCCAGATAATTGACGAGCAGATCGCCCGCTTGGGGAGCGGATGCGGGCCTTGTCGCAGAAGAAGACTGATCCACGGGCAGGATGGAAGACATTGGATTCTCCTTGGATTGCGCATGATCGTTTTTTTGACGCGATTGACGGACCGTAATGTCAAAATAGCGTCACCACGCAACCAGAGGCAAGAATCATGCCCGCCTCCTAAACCTGCCAATGATACATTGCCTCAACAATATTCCCCGTGCCGCAATATTCGACATGGCAGCACAAGGAACGAACCAGCGCGATCCCCCGTCCGCTGGAGGCGGTATTTTCCTCAAGACCCAGCATTTGCTTGCGGTAATCGAAGCCAGAACCACTATCTTCGACTCTGATCACCAGTTTTCCTCCGCCATCGGCCGGGATATGCCTCAAATCCACCTTGATCTTCCCCTGCCGCAACGAGGCGAGCATCCTCTCTCGCATCATGTAATATTCGGAAAACCCGCGGGGCGTGATCTTGATGGAAGAATCCAGTCCCAACAGGCCATGATCGAGCGCGTTGGAATAAAGCTCGGCCAGAATCATGTATAGATTTTCACGATGATCTTCCAGCCCCTGAATTTCCGTGATCATGTGAAGCAACAATGGGAGGGGATCGAAATTTTTCAGTGTATCGCTGTCCATCTCAAGACTCGACTGCCACACCACCAGCGGATGGGCGGCGGAGCGGGATTCCGTAGCGTCCTTCACATCGTCCGGCGTTACACAGATGGCGCCGGGATGATCCGGCACGGCGATATCGTCACAGGCAACTTCCATCAGAGTAATGTCGTCGGCCTGAGATTGATCGCCCATGAATTCAATCAAACCCTCGCGGATCTCGTCAAAGACGGCGGATGAATCCCTCCCGCGCGACAAATATGCCTCCAGGCGCTGCTGACCAAACATTTCACCTTGTTTGTTCCATGCCTCGATCACACCGTCAGTATACAAATAGACGCGGTCGCCATTGGCGATTTCGCCGATTTCCACTGTCGTACCCAGTCTGTCATTATTCACTACGCCCAAGGGAAGATGTCTTGACACATAACGCTGCCGCACGCCCCCACTGGAACCCCTGACCAGGACATCCGGAACACCGCCGTTCCAGACGGAAAATTTCTTCTCGTTGTTATCAATATCGACAAGGCACGCGGCGCAGAACAGACCAGAGGGCAGGATTTTCCTGAGCTTCTTGTTTATCTCGATGACGACATCGCCTATCGAAAACCCCTTTCTGGTCATGCGATAAAAGATATCGGCGACGGGCATGGCGCCGACCGCTGCGGACAAGCCATGACCGGTAAAATCCGCGAGCATAATACGCATCGTGCCCGACGGCTGGCGCGCGGCAAGCAGCAGATCGCCGTTGAACAGCGCCATGGGGGAGATCAGGTACTTTACACAAGGTTCATTCAGGCTTCCTGAATGAACAATGTTGGAAAAAACCGTGCGCACCACCTCCTGCTCCCTGAGAATCCTTTCGTTATGATAGGCAAGCTCGTCCCGCTGCGCCTTGATCGTGGAGTGAAGCTGGCTGACGCGCGCCATCGCGTCGATTTTCGATCTTAGGATGACATGATTGTAAGGCTTGGTCAGAAAGTCATCCCCGCCGTATTCGACACATTTGGCAAGAGCCTTTTCGTCATTGAGCGCGGTAAGGAAAATAACCGGAACGAAACGTTCTCCGGCGATCGCCTTGATCTGGCGTGTCGCCTCGTAACCATCCATGACGGGCATCATCACATCCATCAGCACCATATCGATGTGACCCTGCGAGAAGATAGTGACAGCCTCCTGCCCGTCCTTCGCCAGAACAGCCTGGTGTCCACAGTTACCGAGAATCGCCTTTAACAGGGAGAGGTTGATAAAATCGTCGTCTACGACAAGAACACTCAAAGAATTGTTGCGCATAATCTCCCTGTTATATTTCCTTGCCAACGGTGCGCCTTGTAGTGTAGCGAGTCATAATTATTAACCAGGCAATCAAATTCATCTGCTTTTCCAGCTTTTCTCCCAAGGGCAGGGTGCGTCTCACGCACCATCCATGTGGTGCGTGAGACGCACCCTACGAAACAACAGGGTAATGACGATCTATTTGATTGCCGGATTAATAGTGGATCGTATCCGGCGGGATTACAAGCCCCAAACAGTATGACTCACTACAGTAGCGAGATCCGAATCTGGATAACCGCCGATTTTATCCTATATTGAACAGCTTGTTGAAATTTGCAATGGCCAATATCTTTTTCAATTCGCTTTTTCCATTCAAAATACTGATATCGGACGAGTCTCCGCCCGCGTAGTCACGTAACAGCAACAACATGCCGAGCGCCGAGCTATCCATGTATTCCGTGTCCTTCAGATCGATGACATACTTTTTCACGCCGTTGCCATGCTTCTCATAAGCCTTGCGAAAATCCTGGTGAATGTTGAAGTCGAATCTTCCCGCGACCGCCAACGTGACTATCGCGCCATCGCTTGATATTGTTGAACTCAACGCCATGATGCATCTCCATAGAAAATTGTGACATAAGGAACCTCTGACACATCAGAGATTCCGCGGCACAGGATGTGCCGGCATTTCTCAATCACGGCAAGTGATTGAAAAATGAAGAAAAGCAAAAGTCACATTTTTGCTTTTCGTACTCTGAGAATTCCAGGATGGAATTATTCAGCGCTTCCGTAAAAATCACCAGTATTAGAATAATTCCACATCTCCTGAGCTCATCGTCTTTTGAGCCACGGGATTATGCGCCACCCTGCCCCACTCGCCGGCGATTTCCCGCACCTCGACTCTCATTGCGCCGACCATATAACTGGACTTCGTCCGGTCATCCTCGCCGGGCGGGACTTCCGGCATGCGCCTTTCAATCTCCCCCAGGAACCCGCCGATATTTCCCAGCCTGGCCTCCACATATCCCAGGAGTTGCCCGACGATATCCTCGAATTGCAGAGCTCTGACGGCGGTATTCACATCCGCGTTTATCTTCCTTGTTTTTTCCCCTATATCGGCCAATTTTTCAGAAATGGTATCGTTCATCTGTTTGATGGACGATAACATCTCGGATACCCTTCCCTTGGCGGTAATGGCCACGTTCATGTCGCGCTTGGCAAGCTCACCGACGATTTCCCGGGCGCCGCCTATCATTTCCTTGGTCTTTTGCGCCTGGGCGCGTATCTGATCGCTGACCTTGCCGGAATACTGCGACAGTTTTCGCACCTCCGACGCCACCACGGCGAATCCCCTGCCCGCTTCGCCCGCGCGGGCGGCCTCGATGGCGGCATTGAGCGCCAAAAGATTGGTCTGATCGGCGATCATTTTCACGTCGGCCAACAGGGAAAAAATCTCATCCATCTCCCTGACCATGTCGTCGATCTTGTAGACGGTCTTCACGCTCTGCTTCCCGGTATCCACCAGAAGATCGACGAGATATTGCAGGGTTGCAGCCGTTTCCTCGGTGAAATCCATGATATTTACCATGACATCCCCGCCCCCATCCTGCTCGCCGGCAATGTTGCTGATCAAGCCTCTGACCAAACACTCCTGAGATGAAGCCTCATCGCTCAAGCCCTTGAAACTGTCATTCAACTTGACGATGGCATCATTCACCAGCGTCCGTGAATCATCCAGGTTACCGCGTATGCCGGTCAATTCGGCCTGTATCGAACCATCGATATCGGACAGCAATCCGCGCATTTCCCTCTTCATCGCCGCCGCGTCCGTGTCTTCGTCCCCGCCAGCCTCCCTCCCGACCGGCGGATTGCGCATGAAAAAGATCAAGCCGCCCCACACCAGGCTGTTCACAAAAATCAGCGCGATGGACAAACCCGTTCCAGCCCCGTAAACCTCCGCCGCGATGGCGAGAATGCTTACCGCGATACCGGGCCATAAATATTTAATTGATTTCTCAATCATCTTCTTTTTTATTCTTCGCTAGTGAAATTATTTTTGAGGCAATCCTGTCCAGGGGCAATACCTTATCAACCCCACCCGCCTTGACGGCTTCGCCAGGCATGCCCCATACCACACTGCTCTTTTCATCTTGCGCGATGGTGAGTGCTCCCGCGTCATGCATTTCCTTGAGCCCCTGCGCACCGTCATCCCCCATGCCGGTAAGAATGACGCCGATAGCGTTGGGGCCGGCATTTTGCGCCACGGAACGGAACATGACGTCAACCGACGGACGATGGCGATTCACCGGAGGGCCATCGTTGAGACGGCATACATAGCGCGCCCCATCGCGCACCACCAGCAGGTGCCGGTTGCCGGGTGCGATATAGACATGTCCAGGCAAAATTTGCTGCTCCTCCCGGGCTTCGAAGACCGTCATCGCCGAGGCACTGTTCATTCTCTTGGCGAAAGGCGCACTGAAGGCTTCCGGGATATGCTGCGTGATCACAATCCCTGGAGTATCGGCCGGCAGCCGCACCAACACCTCCTTGATCGCTTCTGTCCCGCCTGTCGATGCGCCGATGGCGATAAGACATTCGGTAGTCTTGAAATGTCTTTTTGCCGCGGAGTCCGATAGTATCGCATCCGCGCTGTATTTGGGTTGCGCCTCCTTGGAAACCGGCTTGGTTCGTTCCAGTACCCTCACCTGCACCGAAGCGGCCATCTTGACCTTGGCGATGATCTCTTCCGCATACTCATGCAGAGTATAGGCCAAATCCGTTTTCGGCTTGGAAACAAAATCCACAGCCCCGGTCTCCAATGCCTGAAACGTAACCTCCGCTCCCTGCTCGGTAAGCGATGACACCATGATGACCGGCATCGGATGCAGGCGCATCAGGTTGCCAAGAAAAGTAATGCCGTCCATGCGCGGCATTTCGACATCCAGCGTCAGAACATCCGGGCTGAGCTGTTTGATCTTGTCCCTGGCCATGTAGGGATCCGACGCCGATCCCACAACCTCGATCGCCGGGTCCGAACCCAGGATTTCGGTCAAGAGCTGCCTTACCAGAGCCGAGTCGTCAACGACAAGAACGCGTATTTTTTTCATTTAAAAATAACCTCAACTCTACCAAGGCGATGAATCACTCGATTCAACGGCATCGATTCATTCAAAACAGATCCACCTCACCCTCGATTGGTTCGTTTTTGAGGCGGCGCAGATAAGCCGTTTCACGATCAACGATCGTATCGTTATGCAGGGAGTGGAGTTTCTTTATCATCACTTTGCCGCTGACCGGAAAATAAATTACTTTCCTTGGAAACACATCGCCCGTGTCTTCTGACACGAGGTTGAGACTTTCAACTCGGATATAGTCGTGAACAAATTCGATATTGCGCCTTCCAATATCTGTCATTTGCGCGAGAATCCTTCCGCCACCGAATATTTTCACCTCAAGATTCTTTCGGCTTCCTCCATGCTTGAGTATGTCATTTATGAGATGCTCCATGGCATGATTCCCATAGCGCGTCGAGGTACTCAACAGCGAATTTACCTGTGAATTAGCCTGCTCTCTCCCATCCATAGGCAACATGAAGTGATTCATTCCGCCAACACCGAACACGCGGTCCCTGATGCAGGCAGAGATACATGATCCAAGCACCGTTGTGATGAGCTCGTTGCATACTGTCACATAATATTCTCCGGGAAGAATTTTCGCGGCGTAAATATTGTTTATTTTGTCCCAATAACGATTGATATGATCGAATCCTGGCAAGACCGGCGGCAACTCTTCCTGTGCCTCCCCCGTCCGGATTATTTTTCTGGCCATCATGTTCATTTGATCTTTCGATAAATAGTCTGGCCAAGCAAATCGAACCGGTCCGTCACCTTGAACAGGGATTCGGAATGACCAACGATGATATATCCATGGTCATCGATCTTTTCGGCAAACCTCTCAAATAGCCTTTTCTGAGTTTCCTTGTCAAAATAAATAACAACATTTCTGCAAAAAATGACATCAAAAGATCCTTTTACCGGCCATTCTTCCATGAGATTGAGACGGCGAAAAGAAATCATTTCCTGGAGCACGGACGACACCTTCACCACGCCTTCATGCTCCCCTTTTCCCTTCATGAACCATTGCCTGAGACGCTGCCGTGAAATATTCCCAACCCTTTCCAAGCCATAGACACCTCGGCTTGCGGTGGCAAGGACATTGGAGTCTATATCGGTGGCCAGAATCTTGACATCCCAGTGTGATCCTTGAGGAATGGTTTCCTTGACTACCATGGCAATGGAGTACGGCTCCTCGCCTGTTGAACACCCCGCCGACCAGATACGTAGACGCCTGTCGCGGGACTTTCTCTTCATCAACTCCGGCAGCAACGATTTCGCCAGCGCTTCGAAATGATGATTCTCCCTGAAAAAGGAGGTGAGATTCGTGGTGATGGCATTGGTGAAATGAACCAGCTCTCCAGCATCCCCGCTCTCAAGAAGATTGCAGTAATCCGAGAAACCGCTCATGCCGAATTGACGCAGGCGCTTGGTAAGACGGCTATACACCAGTTCACGCTTGGTGTCAGCGAGCGCGATTCCAAGGTGCTTCATGGCGAGATTCCTTATGCGGTCGAAATCCCTGTCCGTCAGGTTGAATTCGCGCAGTTTTTCCATGGTTTCCATCATGAACCGTCGTCGATCGTTAGGGCGTCTCTAAACATTCGATCACATTTACAACGCCGTCATCGCCGCTTCAGCTAATTTTAGAGGCGCCCGTTATTGGTGAAACAGCCCTCTCCCTCATAGAGAGGGCTGCTTTGAATGGTCTGCTAGAATTCTTCCCACTCACCATCATCTGTCGACGCGGCGGCCACAGCCTTTTGTCTGGCATTTCCTTTTGGCGTGGATGCTGGCGCTTTAGGTGACGAGAAGCCATTGCCGCCACGCACTGCCGCAGGAGCCTTTCCAGAGGAAGAGCCGCCTTTACTCCCCGATGACCTTGCTGCCGGCCGTGCGCCGGAGGATGTCCCCATCCGCGAACCCTCCCCTCCCTGATCGTCCACTTTGAAGAATGAAATAAGTTTCTTCAATCCCTGCGCCTGCTCGTCCATCGACTCGCTGGCGGCGGCTGCCTCTTCCACCAGGGCGGCATTCTGCTGGGTAACTTCGTCCATTTGCATGACGGCCTTGTTGACCTGGTCAATCCCGGCCGACTGCTCCTGGCTGGCCGCGGCGATTTCCGCGATGATGTCACTGACCTTTTTCACAGAACCGACGATTTCACTGAGCGTCTTGCCCGATGCATCAACCAGACGGCTGCCTTCCTCGACTTTCTCCACGCTGTCCTTGATCAGACTCTTGATCTCCTTGGCGGCCGTGGCGCTGCGTTGCGCAAGATTGCGTACCTCGGCGGCGACCACCGCGAATCCCCGCCCCTGCTCTCCGGCACGAGCCGCCTCGACAGCGGCATTCAACGCCAGCAAATTGGTCTGGAAAGCAATTTCGTCGATGACACCGATGATGTCGGCGATCTTCTTGCTGCTACTGTTGATGGCAGCCATCGCCCCGATGGCGCTGCCGACCACTTCTCCGCCCTTTTCCGCCTGCTCGCGCGCGCTTGCCGCCAACTGATTGGCCTGGCGCGCATTGTCGGCATTCTGCTTCACCGTGCTGGTAAGCTCTTCCATGCTGGAAGCGGTTTCTTCCAGCGAGGACGCCTGCTCCTCGGTACGCTGGCTGAGATCGGAATTCCCTTGAGCGATTTCCGTGGCCGCCGAAGATATATTGGTGGTTGCCTCACGGATATCGTCCACCATCTTGAATAGATTCTCGATGGAGGTATTGATACTGTCGCGCAAGGATGCGAATTCACCCTGGTAGTTTCCATCCATGCGATTGGTGAGATCACCCTCGGCAAGCAAGCCCATCACACGCGTGCTCTCGCGTATCGGAGAAATGATGGCGTCCATGAGCTTGTTGATATTCTCGGCCGACTGCCGCGTGGACCCGTCATAGCCCGATACATCGATGCGCTTATCGAGATTTCCTGCCATGGCCGAATTTATCAGCACTTGCATCTGTTGCTCGGCATCCTTCTGCTGACTGATATCCGTGGCATACTTCACCACCTTGAACGGCTTGCCGTTGAGATCGAAGATCGGATTGTAACTGGCCTGGATCCAGATCTCCTTGCCTCCCTTGCCGATGCGTTTATATTGCCCCGCATCATATTCACCGCGGTTGAGCCTCTCCCAGAATGCACGATATTCCGCGCTTTGACGATAGCTGGGCTCCACGAACATGCTGTGATGCTGCCCCTGAATCTCCTTCAGGCTATAGCCCACGGTATTGAGGAAGTTTTCATTGGCGCCGATGATCGTCCCATCCATGTTGAACTCGATCACCGCCTGCGACTTGCCGATCGCCTCGATCTGGCCCGCATAATCGGCGTTCTTGGCTTCCCTCTGACGAAGCTCGGTCACGTCAAGCCACTCAAGCGTGGTTCCGGTGTAATTTCCTGCCAGATCACGTATGGCCGAGGCGCGAATATGGAAAGTCAACGGTCCGACATGGATATCTGTTTCATGTGGAAGATTTTGTGGATCTTCCAGCATTCGGCGCTGATGCGCTGGATTTTTGTGGAAAATATCGATACACGTACCGACCAATTTGTCGACCGAGAAACCGGGATAAATCTGGCGCAATACAGTCTCATTGGCCGCCAAAATCCTCTTGGTTTCTTTGTTGGCATACGTAATGACGAGATTTCGATCGATAGTCATCATAGCCATCTGGACACCATCTATGGCCATTTGCAGGCGGTTGGCCTGCTCTTCCTTGGCGCGCTTCTCGGTGACATCCGCCCACTGCACGATATAACCCGCGCGTTCTCCACGACTGTTCACCAACATGCGCGTCTCATGCTCGAGAAAGAAATGTCCTGGAGTGATGAACCCCTTGCGCACATCGTTTGGCTGCAACGCCTGCAAAATCCTTTTGATGGAGGAGGCATCCTTGTGATAGCGATGGATACTCCCCCCGACCACTTGATCGGCCCGGAAGCCGGGAAGATATTTGGCAAGATCGCCTTCTATGGACTGGAGTGTTTCCCTTGCACGACGGTTAACGAAGATGATTTCTTCATTGGCGTCCGCGATCATGACGTTCAGCGGCGCGTTCTCGAGTATGTTTTTCATCACCTCGACATCACACATCAGATCTTGATTCCTGTCCACAACACCATGTCCTGTCAATTTTTTCCTTGAAACCATTTTTTTCTCCTCTGCGGGTTTGTACGCCTTCAACATAACGGAAGCTATCTCATTCAATGCCGCCGACCACGAAGCGTGCGCCTTATCGCTCCAGGCATCACCGGCAACCTCACTCATGACGTCAAGCAATGTCTCGGCGACAGCCTGATAGTGCTCCTTCTTCGCACCATAGCCTTGATGCCTTGCGCCCAATCCGGAAAGGATTTCACCAAGGGCCGCCGGATTTCTGATGTTCTTCACCACCAGCGACAGCGCGGAAAGAAGTTTTCTTTGCTGATCCCTGATCGGTATCCCTTTAAAGAGAGGCTTGACATCGGGATATCTCTTGAACAACTCCTCATAAAATCTCTTGACAAGTATCTCCCCCGACGGGGCAATCTGATTGAATGTTTTTTCAATCACGGAAAAATCCATTTTTGACATTCCTTTCCCTGTATAAGAATTCTTTCTCATGGTGCTTTCCTGAAAAACCTTGTTTTTGACAGTGCCTACCATCGCTATCCATTCCACGCCATTCCGGACAGGATCTCCTCGATGAAATCCTCCTCCATTAAATGCGCATGACCATCAGCACATGGAGTCACGATATCCTTATATTCATCCGCCATATCCCGGGAATCTACATAATCATCAATATCGTCTCTTAAATTCATACATTCACCTCTTGAATGACGGTCAATTGACCATCGCATCAATATTTTTTATGGCCGATGAATTCAAAAGATGATCTATGTCAAGTATAATCACCATTTTTTCCGATACTGCGGCCAGGCCTTTTATGAAATCCACGCTGACAGATCTTCCAAAATCGGGAGTCTGCTTTATCTCATCGGCGGATACGTTATAGACATCGGACACGGCATCGACGACGATCCCCATGGTTCTGTTACCGTCGCTTGCCATCACCTTGAGAACGATCACAACAGTTGTTATCCCATAATCCACACGCTCCAGTCCGAATCTGTTTCGCAGATCGACAATGGGAACGATCGTTCCGCGAAGATTCATCACTCCCTGAATATAGTCCGGTGTATTTGGTATGGGCGTCGCCTTGTTCCATCCCTTTATTTCCTGAACCCTGAGAATATCGACACCGTACTCTTCACCGGCAAGCATGAATGTCAGGTATTGATTCGAATGCGACATGGACTCTCTCGTCGATACATTTTTTTCCGAATGACCAAGATTCACTGTATTTTCTCCTTATGCGGCCTTGCTGGCGGACAAGATGGTGACGTTGTGATTCGTGTATCCGGGCTGATGAGACAGCCTTATCAGACTGGATATGTCCATGATCAAGGCAACCGTACCATCACCAAGTATGGTGGCCCCGGAGACACCTTCCACACGTTTAAAGTTAGTTTCCAGGCTCTTGATGACGACCTGCTGCTGATCAAGAAGATCATCGATGAATATTCCCGCCTTTTTCCCGTCTCCTTCGACAACCACCAGAAGACCACCTTTGAGATCCGTATTTTTTGGAGGAATGTTGAATACATCGTAAAGCCTGATAATGGGTATGTATTCGTCCCTGAGCTTGTAAACCTCGGCCTTGCCAGCGATCAGATTCACGTTGCCTTCGATGATCTGCAGCGATTCGATGATGGAGACCAGGGGTATGATGTATATCTGATCGCCGGCGCTGACCAATTGGCCGTCGAGAATGGCCAGCGTCAAGGGAAGCCTGATGATGAACGAGGTACCCTTCCCCTCCCTGGAAATGATCTCGATCTTGCCTCCCAGCGCCTGAATATTTTTTTTCACGACATCCATGCCGACGCCACGCCCAGAGACATCGCTCACCACCTCTGCCGTGGAGAACCCAGGAAGGAATATCAACTCATTGATCCCCTCCTCGGACGGGATCTCGCCATCCTTGATCAACCCTTTCTCTTGCGCCTTTCGTAGTATTCTCTCCTTGTTGAGACCGGCGCCATCATCACTTATTTCTATGACGATGTTGCCGCCCTTGTGATAGGCATTGAGATGGACCAGCCCGGTTTCTGGCTTTCCGCATGCACGCCGTGCCTCGGGCATCTCCACACCGTGATCGACGGAGTTGCGCACCAGGTGCACAAGAGGATCGACGATCTTTTCCATGACCGTCTTGTCGAGTTCGGTATTTTCACCCGACATTTTCAGCTCGATCTGTTTACCCATCTTTTGACTGAGGTCATGAACCATCCTCGGAAAACGGTTGAACGCGAAGCTGATGGGTAGCATGCGTATGCGCATGACGTTTTCCTGAAGCTCCCTGGTGTTCCTTTCCAGTTGCGACAATCCGTCGCGCAACTTGCCAAGTTGATCGATATCGAAATCCTTGCCGAGCTGGGCAAGCATGGACTGGATGATGACCAGCTCACCGACCATGTTGATAAGGCCGTCTATCTTGTCTATGCTTACCCTGATGGAGCTGTTTTCAGCGGTGGCTGGGGCGCCTCGTTTGTCGATCGCTTTCGAACTATCCCTGTTGATGCTTTCCGGCGATGGATTTTTTTCTTTTTCCGATCCATTTCCGGCTCCCTCCGGCCTGGATTGATGCTCCACGGCATCCGCTGTTTTTTCCTGCGACAGGGATCTGATATCAAGCTCGCAATCGTCCTCGACCCATTCGAATATTTCCTTTATGCTTTCCATGGTCACCGCGCCTTTCAGGGTCAGGTTCCAGGACAAATAGCACTCTTCCGGGTTGAAGGAGGAAAATTCCGCGAGATTGGAGATATTCGCGACGACTTCCAATTCGCCAAGAAGGTCAAGCTCGCGAAACATTCTTACGGGATCATTACCCTTGGCGAGAAGATTTGGGAAGGGAATGAATCTTATATGCCACACCTGAGCATCAGGGTCGTGATTGTCTTCTTTAGGCGCGGTATTTCCCGCCGCCGGTAGCTGCGATGCCTCTTTTTTGTTGAACAGATCATTGAGCATCCCCTGAATCTGCGAGACACGGTCTTCATCCATACGGCTGCCGTTGCGCTCGGATGCCAGCATGTCGCGCAGACAGTCGACGGACTGCAGAAGAATGTTCACTGCCTCCTGGGTCACCTTCCTGCGCTTGTCGCGCATTTCATCGAGGAGGGTTTCCATGATGTGCGTGAATTCGCATACACGCTTGAATCCAAAGGTGCCGCTGCCACCCTTGATTGAATGGGCCGCCCTGAATATAGTGTTTATCAGGTCGATATCGGCGTCGCCGGCATCGAGGTCGAGCAAACCCGACTCCATGAGGTCCAGACCTTCGAAGCTCTCTTCGAAGAAGGTCTGATGAAACTGGGCCATATCAATAGACATTGCTTTCTATCCCAGAACTTTTTTGATGGTTGCCACGAGCTGGTCGGGATTGAAGGGCTTAACCAGCCATCCGGTCGCTCCCGCGGCCTTTCCTTCGTTCTTTTTGTTATCCGCCGACTCGGTGGTCAGCATCAGCATGGGAATGAATTTATAGGCGGGCAAAGCGCGCAATTGTCGTATCAGCGTGATGCCGTCCATATTCGGCATATTCACATCGGTCAACACCAGATTGACCTTGGTCGTCTGGGCCACCTTCAGCGCATCCTGTCCGTCAACGGCCTCGACAACCTCGAACCCCGCGTTTTTCAAGGTGAATGTCACCATTTGCCGCATCGATGCGGAATCATCAACCGCAAGTATTTTCGCCATATTAGCTCACCATAAGGATTTGATATCTGAGCCGCCGAACGGGATTCTTACGCCAGGCGCAGCAATTCATGAACCCCAATAAGCTTTGCTGAACGAATAAGCGCTTCGGACGGATTCTGCCAGTTCACTTCTATTCCCCGTCGACCCGCCTCCTTGAAGAAGGCGCAGAAGACCTGCAACGCGGCCGTATCTGTCTTTTCCACACCGCTCGCATCAAGCGTGACATGACGGCTACTTTCGAGGGAGTGACGCAACCTGTCGTGCAGGTCGCCCGCGCAGGATATATCCATGGACTCTTCACAGGATATGTGTATGGATTGTCTGTCAGTCATACGACTCCGTAGCATTTTCTTTCAGAAAGTTTCATTATTCTTGATCCGTTTTTAACATTTCTTTTGAATCCGCGATCTGAATTCATTATCGTCATACCTGAAAATAACTTTAGTGGACGGCTATGGTTTTCGATCATTTTTTTTTCTGTTCAGGCGCTGCGCCTGTTCGTCAGACAGGATCTGCTCGCGCCGGCCCTCGATGCGCTGCTCTTCCTGCCGGTATTTGATGACGACCACATCCAGGGCTCTGGCTTTGCCGCGCGCCTGATTCCACAGGCGGATCTTGCCGTCGAGATCCTGCCTGGATATCAAGACCAGTTTTTCCTGCTGTGTTACGGCCGCGGCGAGATTGGACAGAAAGGCGCGATATTCGTGGAGTTGACTCACCACCATTCCACCCGCCCCCATCGCTTTGAAACGCGCGGCATATTCGTCCCGATAACGTTCGAGGTCGGCAAGCCTGTCCTGATGCTCCTCAAGGATGCGTTTGCTCTCGGCAACCGCCCTGGCGGCGTCCTGTTGCCGGTTATCGGACAATTTGATGATGGGCTTCAGGCGTTGTGATTTGGTCATGTTCGCAGGTCACGTCTCACGCCTCTATAGAATGGTGCGTACAGCGCACCCTACACTCTTTAAAAAGGCGCTTTATTCAAGCACCAATCAATTCATTCAATCCGCCGATGCTTTCCGCCAATGACACTGGCTGATTCATTCCCTGACGCAGGAAGCTCGACAGGCGCGGCTGGTAATCGATGGCTTGGTCGATGTGCGGGTCGCTGCCGCGGTTGTATGCGCCGATATTGATCAAATCCCTGTTTTGCTGATAGGCGGAATAGAGCTGCTTGAAATGCCGTGCGGCGCCTTGATGCACGGAGGAAGTCACTTCGGTCATGACACGACTGATGGATGCCTCGATATCGATGGCGGGATAGTGTCCGGCCTCGGCCAACTGGCGGCTGAGGACGATGTGCCCGTCGAGTATGGCGCGCGCGGCATCGGCGATGGGGTCCTGCTGATCGTCGCTCTCGGTCAATACGGTATAGAAAGCGGTGATCGAACCGCCCGTTTCATCGCTGGTACCGGCGCGTTCCACGAGCTGTGGGAGTTTGGCGAATGCCGAGGGCGGATAGCCTTTGGTGGCGGGCGGCTCGCCGATAGCCAATGCAATTTCGCGCTGGGCCTGGGCGAAACGCGTCAGCGAATCCATCAGCAGGAGCACCTGCTTGCCCTGATCGCGGAAATATTCGGCGATGCTGGTCGCCAGCATCGCGCCGTGCAGACGCATCATCGGCGTATGATCGGCGGGCGCGGCCACCACCACCGAGCGCGCCATGCCTTCTTCGCCCAGGATGTTTTCGATGAATTCCTTTACTTCGCGGCCGCGTTCGCCGATCAGTCCCACCACGATGACATCGGCGTTGGTGAAACGCGTCATCATGCCGAGCAAGACGCTTTTTCCCACACCGCTGCCGGCGAACAAGCCCATGCGCTGACCCCGCCCAACCGTCAGTAACGCGTTGATGGCACGCACTCCCACATCCAGCGGCTCACGTATCGGACGACGCCCCAGGGGATTGATAGGGCGGCCGGACAGCGGCACGACCGACCCGGTTCGCAATGGCCCACGGCCATCGAGCGGCTGGCCGCCGCCATCCAGCACCCTGCCCAGCAGCGCGTCTCCTACCGCGACACCGTAGGCGTGCCGCACAGGAATGACCCGCGCGTTGGGCATCAAACCGCGTATCTCGCCGGTGGGCATGAGGAATGTCTTGTTGCCGGAAAAACCGACCACCTCGGTTTCCACGATGTTCCCGCCCGGCCCCAGCACCAGGCAACGCTCGCCTATGGCGGCTTGACAGCCCACGGCTTCCAGCGTCAAACCCACCATGCGGGTGAGTTTACCTTCCACGATGAGAGGCGGTGGCGCGGCCAGACGTGAACGATATTGCGCCAGGCGGTCACGCCAAAGGACGCTTCGCCGTATGTCAGGCATCGTCATGGTCATGGTCATCGCCTCGCTCTCCGCCCAGCAGGGACGCGGCAATCACCGCGACCCGGTGATCGAGAGAAGCGTCTATCCGCGAGGTATCGGTTGTCACCTGACAGCCGCCGCGAGCGAGCACCGGATCCTCGACGATACGCCATTGCTTGTCATTTCCGGAAAGAGACAGCGCGGTTTTGACCAATGCGGCGTCTTCGGGATGAAGATGCAAATGAATATTGCGCGCCCCCAACGGCAGGGCAGACACGGCTTCGCGCACGACAGCGATGATTTGCCCCGGATCGGCCTTGATCTCGCGCCGGACGATTTGGCGCGCAATGGCGATGGCCAGCGCCACCAGTTCTTTCTCTACATCCTCATCGAGCTGTTCCAACGGTTTGCTCAAGGCGCACAAGACCTGTTCCAGGCGTTGCGCCTGCGACTGTACCTCGGCCAGCCCTTCGATGCGGCCTTGGGCACGGCCCTGCTGCAAGCCTTGGGCATGGCCCTCTTCATACGCTTGCCGGTGGATCCGCTCGATCTGCCCGGCGGTGGGAAGAGCGGCCTTCTCGTGCTTTTCTTCCACTCGAGGCGCTTCCCAGCGTTGATAGGCGCTCAAGGCATCCGATGGAATGAGCTTGTTGGCGATGATCCTAGACAAATTCCTCGCCTCCCTTGCCGCCCAGCATGATCTCACCCGATTCCGACATGCGGCGCGCAATGGCGAGTATCTCTTTTTGAGCCGCTTCGACTTCGCTGAGGCGCACCGGTCCCTTGGCCTCCAGATCATCGCGCAGCATTTCCGCCGCGCGTTTGGACATGTTATTGAAAACCTTGTCCTTGAATTCCTGATCGGCGCCTTTCAGAGCGAGCAGCAGGCTTTCGCTCGATACTTCGCGCAACAGTGACTGAATGCCGCGGTCATCGACATCCACGAGATCGCCAAAGACAAACATCAGATCCTCGATCTTTTGCCCCAGGTTGGCGTCGGCATCCTTGATGTTTTCCATGATCTTGATTTCGCGCGAGCTGTCGATGAAGTTGAGAATGTTGGCGGCCGTTTTGACACCGCCGACACTGGCGGATTTGACATTGCCGCTGTTGCCCGCGAACTGCCGCTCCATGATGTCATCCAGCTCACGCAGCGCCGCCGGCTGTATGCCATCGAGCGAGGCGATGCGCATCAGCAAGTCGGACTGCATGCGCTCGGGCATCTGCAAAAGCACCTGCGCCGACTGATCGCCATCGAGATAGGAAAGCACGATCGCGATGATTTGCGGATGCTCCATGCGGATGATTTCCGCCACCGCCTTGGGATCCATCCACTTCAGCGCCTCCAGGCCCTTGGTGTTGCGCCCCAACAAAATGCGGTCGAGCACTCCCCGCGCCTTGTCTTCGCCCAATGCCTGATTCAGCACCTTGCGGATGTAGTCTTCCGAGCCTATGCCCAGCGATGTCTGCCCTTCCACCGTCATGATCAGATCACTGAGGACGATGCCGACCTGTTCCTTGGTGACATTGGTCAGTCCTGCCATGGTCTGCCCCAGTTTCTGAACTTCCTTTGGCCCCATGTGCTTCAATATCTCGGCGGCGTCTTTCTCCCCCAGACTCATCAGCAGAATGGCCGCGCGTTCGCTGCCGGACAGTTCTTTTTGCGCTTCAGGCATCACTCGCCACCCAGCCTTTCACGACTTGCGCGACGCGCTTCGGATCCTGCCCTACCAGAGCCTTGGCAGCTTCAAGTTGCGCCTCGTGATTATGCACAGGAGGCGGTGTGGCGAGTTGTCCCGCCATTTGCTGTCCGGCGCCCGCACCCGGCAGGCTCACCATGTCGTCCTTCAGGCCGGACAACTGTCCCTGAGCCGACAACAGCGTCAATTCTCCGGAAACCGGCGCTTCCTGCGCCTTGCCTTTTTCCGCCAGGCTACGCAGCACCGGACGCAACACGCCGAAGATCAGAAATAGCACCGCCATCGCGCCAAGCGCTATTTTCGCCACTTCCCATATCCAGGGACGCTCCAGCAAGGGCTGCTCCGGCGATGGCGCCTCGACGGGCGGCGTGAAGGAGGCATTGATGACATTCACGCTGTCGCCGCGCTGTTCGTTGAAACCGACCGCCTCCCTGACCAGGGTGGTGATGCGCGCAACCTCTTCGGGCGTGAGCGGGGTGCGCACCACCTCGCCTTTCTTATTCAGCTTCTGATGATCGTCGACCACCACCGCAATGGACAAGCGCCGCACCGTACCGGTCGGCATCTGGGTGTGACTGATGGTTTTATCCAGCTCATAATTGCGCGTGGCGCGTTTGCTGCTGTTGCCCGGCGGTTGCGGCGGCTGGGTGGCCGCCGCATTGGGCGCGACCGGGTTGGGCGGCGTCACCGTTCCACCCGTGGGCGGCTGATTGGTCAACGCCCCCGGAATGCCGGCCACCGACGCCGCGCCGGTGGATTGATCTTCCGCGGTCTGCTCGCTGCGTATCGCCGGTTGATTGGGCCGCTCGGGGTTATATGTTTCCTGGGTTTGTTCCGTGACGCTGAAGTCGAGATCGGCGACGACCTGCGCCCGCACACCGCCGGCGCCTGCGATCGGCGAAACGATGTCCTCGATACGCTTGATGTAATATTCTTCGAGCCGCCGCCGGTAGTCGAACTGGCTGGAGGTGAGCCGCATGCTCTGCGAGGTTTCGGGAGAACTCAGGAGACGGCCCTTCTGATCGATCACCGTCACTCGATCGGCTTTGAGATTAGGGACGCTGGAGGCCAGCAGGTGCACGATCGAGGCAACCTGTCCCTCT
Source organism: Gammaproteobacteria bacterium (assembly GCA_005240065.1). GTDB lineage: Bacteria > Pseudomonadota > Gammaproteobacteria > Ga007554 > SBBG01. The sequence continues at coordinate 19,316 of SBBG01000045.1, forward strand.
TCCAGCTCACGGCCGGGATGGAGATTGACCAGCACCGAAGCGCTGGGTTGCTCGCGATTGCGAATGAAAACGGACTGTTTGGGAATGGCAAGATGCACTCTGGCGCTCTGGACATTTCCCAGACCGGAAATGGTACGTCCCAGCTCCCCTTCCAGTGCTCTTTGATAACGCGCCGTTTCCATGAACTGGGTGGTACCGAAGGCGGACTGCTCGTTGAGCAGCTCGAAACCTTCGGCGGCGCTCTTAGGCAAACCCTGCGAAGCCATCTTCAGACGCGCGGCATGGACCTGATCGCCGGGCACCATGATCGCACCGGAAGTTTCATCGATTTTGTAAGCAACACCCTCCTTCTGCAGGGCATCGGCGATTTGGGTGGCATCCTGCGTCGCCAGCCCGTTATAGAGGATACGATAATCGGGCTCCTTCGACCACAACACTACCGCCACGCCCAACGCCACGCTGGCCGCCAGACCGATCATCAGCCCCACTTGGCGCAACACCGGCAATCCGCCAAAACCGCGCATTGCCGCCGACATGTTTTCTGCTTTTATTAACGCCATTTCATAAACTTCTGATTACGAGTTACGAGTATCGAGGAAAGACCAGTAACTTGACTCGCAACTCGTCACTCGATACTCGCCACTCTTCAAATAGGCATACTCATGATTTCCTGATACGCCGTCACCAGCTTGTTACGCACTTGCGTCATGGCCTGAAACGACAAGCTGGCTTTTTGCAAACCGACCATCACTTCATTGAGTTCGACTTTCGGGTCGCCCGCCTCGAATGCCTGCGCCAAATTTCCGGCTTGTTGCTGCATGTCGTTCACCTTCTCGATGGCGTTTTTGAATAGCGAGGCAAAATCCGCGCCATTGACCATGGCCGCCTCAGATGACAGGGATCTGGATTGCGCCTGCGCGGCCATGGCGCGGAGTTGCGCCAGCAGTTGATTGGGATCGATGGCATTGTTCATGATGTTTACTCCATTAATCTGGAATGACGACACCCGCCTCGCGCAGGCGCGCCAGCTTGTAACGCAATGTGCGCTCGCTGACGCCCAACCGCCCGGCGGTATCCTTGCGATTACCGTTGGCCGCGCGCAGGGCCTCGATAATCACTTGCTGCTCGCGCGACCTCAGATCTTCTGACAAGCCCCCGTCACTCTCGACATCGCAAGAGGTGGGCGAAAACGTCTGCGCCGGGATGGATTCTTTCTCGAAGTGCAAATCGGCGGCGGTGATGGACGTCCCCGATTTGAGGATCAGGGCACGCTGCATCACATTGTCCAATTCACGTACGTTACCCGGCCAGGCATGATCGAGCAGGCGCTGCACCGCCTCGTCAGACAACACTAAAGCAGAAGTGAAGGCGCCATGACGTTCGATCAGCCGCTGCGCGATGGGCAAAATGTCTTGTCTGCGCTCACGCAAGGACGGCAATTGCAGCGGAAACACATTTAAGCGGTAGAACAGATCTTCACGGAAACGGCCGGCGGCCACTTCCGCGCGCAGATTGCGATTGGATGTCGCCAGCACGCGCACATCGAGCTTGATCAGCTTGTGGCCGCCGAGACGTTCGACTTCGCGTTCCTGCAAAACGCGCAACAGTTTGGCCTGCAAGGCCAAACTCATTTCGGAGATCTCGTCGAGCAGCAGGGTGCCACCCTGGGCCTGCTCGAACTTGCCCGGCGAGGCGTTATAGGCGCCGGTGAACGCGCCTTTCTCATAACCGAACAACACCGCCTCCAGCATATTTTCCGGGATCGCGGCGCAGTTGATCGCCACGAACGGAGCCGTGGCGCGTTGCGAACGGCGGTGGATGTAACGGGCGAAAACTTCCTTGCCGGTGCCGCTCTCGCCGCTGATCAGCACCGTGGCATCACTCGCCGCCACGCGCCGCGCCAATTCGGCCAGCTCGCGCGTGCGTGGATCGACCGCCACCAGATCACCATCGCAGTCATCATCCATCACCGGCCTGACATAACGGCTCACCAGCGTGATCAGCACTTCGGGTTCGAAGGGTTTGACCATGTAATCCACCGCGCCATCGTGCATCGCTTCCACCGCTTTGGGAATGGAACCATGCGCGGTCATCAGCACCACGGCCATGTCCGGCCAGCGCGTCTTGATCCTCTTCAGCAAGGTGTGACCATCGATGGGTTGCATCTGCACATCGCTGACCACCATGCCCGGCTGTTCATTGCACAAGATGTCCAGGGCCGCTTGCCCATCCGCCGCCGCAGTCGCGCGATAACCCGCCAGTTCCAGTGTATCGCACAGTGCTTCGCGCAGCGCCGCATCGTCCTCGACGACCAGTACCGTAGCCCTGCTCATGAAATAACCTCTGTGTGTTGCGATGCGGCGGCAACGGGTAGACGCAGCGTAAACGTGCAACCACCGCCCGGCGGAGAATCCACCCAGATCGCGCCACGATGCTCTTGCACCACAGCCTGTACCACCGCCAGCCCCAAACCTGTCCCTGACGGGCGGGTGGTGAAAAAGGGTTCGAAAATACGCTCTTTTATTTCGGCGGAAATGCCGGGGCCGTTATCGCTCAGTTGCAGATATAACGCACCCTCGCCATCGCCTACGGCCAACAGACGCAGCAGCGCGGACGTACCGCACGCCTGGATGGCATTGGTGGCAAGATTGAGCAATGCGCCAAGCAAGGCATCGCGATTACCGCGTAGTATCAAACCGGCGACATCGGCGATCACTTCCATGCGGCCGGCGCAAATCTGCAACTGTGGTTCCAGCGCGTGCCGGAATGCATCGAGCAGATCCGCCACCGCGATGTCCTCATCGCCCATACCCGCACCCGCACCGCCGCCGCGCACGAACATCAGCATGTCATTGACCATCTTCTCGATGTGCCGCATGCTGGAAAGAATCCTCTCCGCAAAACGCGATTGGTCGTCCGCCTTCAGGCCGGCGCTCGACAAATGGGAGGCATACAGCACGGCGGATGACAGCGGCGTGCGAATCTGGTGGGCGAGAGAGGCCGCCATCTCGCCCATTGCCGACAGGCGCTGGTGGCGACCGAGTTTTTCCTGGAGCGCGCGCGTTTCACTGAGATCGGTAATCAGCAGGATCTGGCCGGGCTCTTCGGCGAGCGAACTGGTGGAGATACCGGCCCGCCGCCCATCACGCAACGAAACCTCATGACCATCATCGGAACGTGGCGCGAATGCCCGCGCGATGACATCGCGCCACAGCATGCCGTGCAAGGGCGCGCCCAGCAAATCGAGCGCGGCGGGGTTGCAGAGTTGCACATATCCCGCGCCATCCAGCACCACCACGCCTCCCGGCAAGGCATCCAGTAAAGTCTGGAGACGATTCGCCAGACGCTCCTTCTCGGCGGCGGTATTGATCTGCTCGCTGCGCGCGGCGGCAAGCTCCGCCCCAAGCTGGGCGACACGGTTTTCCAGATCCTGATAGGAAGCAGCGAGCTGCTGCGAGATCTCATTGAAAACGCCGAACGCCGCCGAAAGATGCTGGGAAAGATCCCGGGAAAGCTCCGGGGGGCGCTGCACGCTGGGTTGTGACATGCCGAATCTTGCTCCCGCCTTTGTTGGATATCAGGGCAGGAGCAAGAATTGGGCCTATTGGAATAAGTGGCTAATAATCAGAATATTAAGGCAATCGGCAAGGTGTTGTTGTCAAAATCACGTCACGTCATCGCCGCGATGCAAACCGTATTTGCGCAACTTTTCGACCAATGTCGTGCGACGCAGTCTCAGCCGTTCGGCGGCATGCGCCACCACGCCGCCCGCCTCGTCGAGCGCCTGGCGGATCAAGTCATACTCCAGGTTATGCAGATGTTCCTTCAAATCGAGTCCTTCGCGCGGCAAGCGCGGCGCCTCGAAACCACCCATGCGCGGGAATATCTCTTCCGGTATCACGGTATCGGGCGGCAAGATGGGCGCCGTCACTGTCACACCCGCCGCCGCGCGGAACTTCTCGGGCAAATCGTGCACATCGACCACGCCGAACGGATGCATGATCACCAACCGCTCGATGAAATTGGCCAGCTCGCGCACATTGCCCGGCCAGCGATACTGGCACAAGGCCATCACCGCCGCCGGCGTCAACCGCACCGAACCGCGACCTTCATGTTCCAGGCGCGTGATCAGTTCGTTTACCAGCAACGGGATATCTTCAATCCGCTCGCGCAGCGGAGGCATCTCTATGGGAAACACATTCAGACGGTAGTACAAGTCTTCGCGAAACTTGCCTTCCTTGATCGCATCTTCCAGGTTGCGGTGCGTAGCCGCGACAATCCGCACATTGGCGGCGATGGTCTTATTGCTGCCGACACGCTCGAAGGTGCGCTCCTGCAACACGCGCAACAGCTTGACCTGCATGTGCAGACTCATGTCGCCGATCTCGTCGAGGAACAGCGTGCCCGCTTCGGCCAGCTCGAAGCGCCCCTGCCGGGCGCTGATGGCGCCGGTGAAAGCTCCCTTCTCGTGGCCGAACAGTTCGCTTTCCAGCAGATCGGCGGGAATCGCCCCGCAATTGATGGGCACAAAGGGTTTGGTGCGGCGCGACGAGTGATAATGCAGATTGCGCGCCACCACCTCCTTGCCGGTGCCCGATTCCCCCAGAATCAGCACTGTAGCCTCGGAATTAGCCACCTGCTCGATCATCTTGCGCACCTGACGGATGGTCGGGCTGTTGCCTACCATGCTACGGAATAGCTCCGGGGAACGTTCCGACGGCTTCTGCCGCGGCCCTTCGCGCGTCGCCTGTGCCTGCTGCAGAAAAGCCGTGAGTTGACGGTATTTCAGCGGCATATCGAGATAACCCAGCACGCCGGCGCGCACCTCATCGGAATAAGCAGCCTCTTCGCGTCCCTGATTCAACAACAGAACGGGAAGACCAGCATCCCATGCCTTGACGGCGCGCAACACACCCAACAACGCATCGTCCGAACCGCAATCACCGAGCAGCACGGCCAGAACAGAATCGGCGGCAGGCAGCGCCGTATTCCATGTTTCGGCGCTCGCCAGGGACACCGGGCCATGATCGATAAAATCAAGGACAGCTTTAAGAGACAGACGCTTTTGCTCATCGGCATCGATAACCAGCACACCGGATGCTGACATTTGAACACCCCCACAACAGGTATAACTTACTTAGTCTTATAAGTTAAGCACTGCCGAAGGAAGAAGTCAAAATTTTGTCGCTTGGAGAAAAGAGGAGATAAAGAGTGGATAGTAAATGCAAGCTTTCAGGGCAGCGGCCCCTGCTCCTGTACTTCCGCCCCCAACGCGCGGCGGGCATGGGCGATACGCCGGCGATGATGCCGGAAAATGAACTTCTCCAGGGATTCCTGCACCAGAGCGCTCACGCCTTCGAATATCACCTCGACCCGATGAACGCCTTTCAGGGCGTCGACCTGATGGACTCTTCCATGCAAGGTGATGGCGCGCGGATATTTCCGGCTGAGGAAAAGCTCGACATTCACAAGACCGCCGACGCCCGGCGCGTCCGCGGCATCCCATTCCATGCTGTTCGAACCCAGCCTGACGGGCATTGGCGCAGGCAGGACGAGATGCTGCGACAACAGTTGCCCCACCAGATCGAGCACCAGATTGAGTTTGAAATCCAGCCGCTGCAATTCCTGCGCAATGACATCGTGCTCGTTGGAAGTTTCCGCGGGATGCTCATCGAGCGCCGCGATCATGCGCAACGCCTCCTCGTTGGCCTCCTGCAACCGCGCCTGTTGCGCTTCGGTCAGTGTGAGCGTGACGGCGCTCCAGCGCAAGGGGATTACGTCTTCATAGATCAGGCCGGTGGGCATGGACATCTCCTGTCAAGGGCATGGCGGAGACGATCGTAACACGTTCCGCCCGCCGGGCATAAACGACAAACGACCCGGTGACAACCGTTCAGATCTCCACACCGCTCTCATAAACATGCACGGCATGATGCGCCTGATGAAGTTGGCGCATGGCATCGGCGGCCTCCCGTCTCCCCGCCTCGCACGCGGCGATGATCTGCTTGTCCATTTCCAGTATTTCCGCAATGCCGGAACCAATCCATTTGGCAAGATGCGCAGGAACCGGCACGGCGAAAAAAGCCTCCATCCTGCGGCGGCGGCTTTCTTCCAGGGAAGCCAGCGTATGCCAGTCCCGGGCATGCGCCATTCGCAGCATGCCATGACTCAGTTCCAGGATGGCCTGGAACTGCTCGGTATGCGCCTGCACAACATCCAAAGAATCCACTTCCACAACCAGGACCCTGTAACTATCGGATCGCCAATACCGCGGAGGAAGAGCTTTCCGGCGTGGTATTACTCGTACGCTCCGGGATCGCATCCCACGCTTCCTTGATCTTATGCAACAGGACGGAAACTTCGCCGAGCATTTCCGGATCGTTCTTCAGATTGGCTTCGAACAACCGGCGTTCCATGTAATCATAAAGATCATCGAGATGATGCGCGATCTCACCGCCCCCCGTCTTGTCAAGACTCATTCGCAGCCCGTTTATGATGGAGATGGCCCAACTGATATGCCCCCCTTTCTGGGGAATATCGCCACGCAACATGTATCCCTTGGCCAAGGCCACCTTATCAATCGCGCCATCCAGCAACATCTGGATCAAACGATGCGGACTGGCATAGGCCACACCGGTTTGCGCTCCCACTTGACTGTACTGCTGCAATGCAGCGTGAGGCTTTGAATAATTCACTCATATCCCCCTTTAATGGAGTTGGATCAAGGAAGCTCTGAGGAATCTTCAGAGGAAACGCTGAAAATTCCATCCCGGAATTCTCGGCGTACGCACCTCCATGTGCCACGTGGAAGCGCCAATAAATCTGCGCTGCCTTGACGCGCCAGAGACTCCTTGATAATTCATGTTCAGGGCACTTCATCTTGCGCCCGGCAAGGACGATAGCTGACGGCTCAAGAAATCACTGGTATTGCGCAATTGACCGAGCAGGCTATCCAGCGCGGTAAACTGAGCCCGGTAACGTTTTTCAATCTCTTCCAGGCGCCTGTTCAGGACATCACGACGCTCGCCAAGATCCTTGATGCTGCTATTGATGCCTTCCGTCCGGCTGGAAATCGGCCCGGAACTTCCCAAAAGTTTATCGGCCAATTTGTCCAACTGATAAGCGTATCCCTGCGAATAATTGATCGTACCGCGATTATTGATAGCGGTTCCGGTAATTTCCAGTCTCAGTCCCTCGGAGGGATCGCCAGCGGCTCCCGTCAGAAAACGTCCAACACTGGTAGCGGGCGCATTGTTGATCATGCCCGCCACGTCGAGGCCCGCTGTGCCTGCGCCGACACCGAGACCCAAGGTAGTGCCCGTATTTATGTCCGTGGCGGTTACTTCGACCATGGAAGCCGAACCATAGCGATTGGAGGTGATTTTAAGGCTGCTGGCAGCGCCATCAAAAGTGACCGCTACTGTAATACCCGCCGCCTTCAGTGCGGCATCGCCATTGATCTTGGATTGAATCTCCGCTGTCAATGCCGCCGCCGTGGTGTAACTCCCTTGCGCAAGCGTTATGGCGGAAGACTGGACGCCATCCACCTTCAAAGTCAAGGAGTCGTTGTTGGCGTCCACCACGAATGGCGCGGTGAAGGTACCCGCCGTGTGGGCCAGGGCCGGAGTGGTCACGCCGTTTTTATAACCTTGCGCCGCCAGTTGGCTCACAGATACCGTGTAACTGCCCGGTTGTGTCTTGTCCGTGGCGCCAACATAATTCACCAGACTGTCCGAGGGCTTGCCGTAACCGGCGAAGAGTCCGCCAATCGCGTCGGGATTGGCGTCGATGGCTTTCTGCAATTTCACCGCATCGAGCGCGGGAGACCCATCCTTCTGGAAGGAGACGCCAATTTGCGAGAGGGTGGAATAATTACTTCCCGCGCCAACCAGGGGGTTGACGAGCACTCGACGAATCTGCGATACAACCGACAGTATCGAGGAGTCGCCCTGCAAGACAGCGCCTTTTCTGGCATCGGCGTTATAGGATGTCAACTCTTTGACCGTCTTATCAAGATCGTTGTAGGCTTTGACAAAAGTCTCGATAGCGGATTTGATCGAACCGGTATCGCGCGTCACGGCAAGAGCGGTGGGAGTATTCACAGCGCTTGCCTTGAGAAGATTGATTGTCACACCCTGAATAACATCGGTGACGGTATTGCTTGACTTACTGATGTTATCTATTCCGTCCACCTTCAGGAGGGCATTTTGGGCGGCGACGGTTTCGGCCATATTCTTTCCACTACCAAGTGTCCCTGCGGGATCATATGCCAGCTGTGACAAACCCGCATTATCCGTATTGCTGGCATCGCTGGTATCCGTCACGGTGATCTTCAAAGCATTCGCCTCTCCGGTATCCTTGGAGGTAAACACCAGTTTATAACCACTGCCATCATTTAGAATGGATGCGCTCACGCCGGTGTTCGCCGCATTGACGGCATCACGTATGCCGCCCAGGCTACTGTGAGCGCTATCGATGGTGACGGTCTGCGCTGGCTTTTCGTTGTTGGCGGTAAACACCCCGCCACTGAAAGTACCAAACTGAATGGTCAACGCACCGCTACCCACCGTCGTTGCCACATCGGAAAATGCCTTGGAAGAAATCTTGTGCGCCTGAGCCAACTGCTTCACTTCAACCGCATAAATGCCCGGCACCGCCGTATCGGACGCGGAAGTTGAAAAAACAGCCGCATCCGCCGGGGTCGCTTTCATCGTTTGAAATTTTGGCAGCACGCTCAACCCTGCCATGGCATCCCGGAATGATGACAACGTGCTTTTGAAGCTGCCGTAAGCACTAAGCTTTGTCTGGAAAACCGCCTCTTTTCTATCCAAAACGAGAAGAGGCTGACTTTCCGCGGCCATCAATTGCTTTACCAACCCGGAAACATCCAATCCGGACCCAATACCCGCCGACGTGATGGCCATAATCTTTACCTGCAAATAAATCGACCAGAAACACCCGGTGCTTATGCCTGCGCCTGAAGCAGGATGCCGTTCGACTTCTCCATCCTGTTTGCCAGCGCCATGGCCTCCTCGGAAGGAATTTGCCTGATAATCTCGTTGGTTTCCCTGTCTATGACCTTGACCACAATGCGACCGCTGTCATCATCGACACTGAAATGTAAGTCGCGACGGTAACTCTGTATATATTCGTTCAGATAACTGACAGCCTTTTCTATGTCAGTGTTCTTTATGTCCTTCTCCGTCGAATGGCCGACGGAAACGCCATCTGGCGAGGTTTGTGGCGGCGGTCTGCCTCCCGCAATATTCACATCGACGGATTTGGAAACGTCCGGCACTCTGGAAAGAGGTGGCGACATCGGGACCAAGGAAATAACATTAGGTAACATGATACTTACCTCATATCATCAATAGGAGATCCACCCGGGCGTCCCGGCCCGGGTGGTTCCATCGTCAACTTACCGCAACAGCGACAATACGTTATTGGGCAGCGCATTGGCCTGCGCCAGCATCGCCACACCCGCTTGCTGCAG
>SBBG01000026.1 GCA_005240065.1 Gammaproteobacteria bacterium
TAACCGCCAACGGCGCCACTCGCGCCTTGGTTATGTTGCCCCGGCTGTGTTTGCGGATAATTTCATTACACAGCAAACCGGTGCTTGAAGTGGGTGTGTTCGTTATTGACAGTACACCTCAAATCATGGCGCAACGCAAGCAAAAAATCAGTATCAAACCCGGCCCATCCAGAGAACCGTTGACGATTACCCATCCCAATACCGCTGGCATCGATATCGGTAGCGCTTCACATTATGTGGCGGTTCCGCCAGACCGGGATGATGAACCTGTTCGGGAATTTCCAAGCTTCACGGTTGACCTCAACGCCCTGGCCGATTGGCTCCAGGCTTGCGGCGTCGACACGGTGGCGATGGAATCCACGGGCGTGTACTGGATTCCCTTGTTTGAGCTGCTGGAGTCGCGCGGCTTCGAGGTGCTGCTGGTCAATGCGCGCCATGTCAAGAATGTCTCGGGCCGCAAGTCCGACGTGCTGGACTGCCAATGGTTGCAGCAGCTGATGACCTACGGCTTGCTCCGCGGCGCGTTTCGCCCTGCCGAAGAGATCTGTGTGCTGCGCGCCTTGTGGCGCCAACGCGGCATGCTCCTGAAGGGCCAGGCCCGGCATGTGCAGCACATGCAAAAGGCCCTCACGCAGATGAACATTCAGCTCACCAACGTCATCTCGGATGTGATTGGCGAGACGGGGCAGAAGATTCTGCGCGCCATTGTCGCCGGCGAGCGTGACGGACAGGTGTTGGCTGCGATGAAGAATTCACGCATTCGTGCCGGCGCCGATGAAATCGCAAAAAGCCTGCAAGACAACTGGCGTGCCGAGCATCTGTTTGCACTCAAGCAGGCGCTGGATATGTTCGACTTCATCGACACGCAGCTGGCCGAGTGTGACCGGGAGATTGAGCGACAATTGCAACGCCTGCACGTTCATGACGGCGAACCGGCCAAGGGAAAGAAACGTGGTCGTGCACGCAATGCGCCAAAGTTTGATCTGCGCACGCAGCTATTCAAGATGTGCGGTGTCGATCTGACGCGCATCGACGGCATCGATGTCACGACGGCGCTGGCGGTGATCTCGGAGACTGGCGCGGACATGTCGCGTTTCCCCACGGCGGGACACTTCGCGAGCTGGCTGGGGCTGTGTCCGGGCACCAAGATTACCGGCGGCAAGGTGATGAGCGGCAAGACCAGGCGGGTGGCCAACCGCGCGGCCCAAGCCTTGAGATTGGCCGCCGCCGCATAGTTCGGCGGGAACGCGGCACTAGGTGCCTATTTCCGCAGGATGTGTGGCCGCATGGATAAACCGAAAGCCGTCACCGCCGCCGCGCACAAGTTGGCGCGCCTGATCTACACCATGCTCACCAAGGGCGAGGAATACACCGATCAAGGGCAGGACTACTACGAGGAACGTTATCGCGAAAGAGTGTTGCGGCAGCTGGCACAGCGTGCTGAAAAAATGGGTATGAAACTCGTCGCCGGTGAACAGCCTGTTTAATTCAGTATTTTAAAATCAATAACTTGATGGGTGTTTCTTAAGAGAGGGCATCTCTATATACTTCCGATCTCATTAACAACTCCGAACCCAGAAATAATCTTAATTAAATCCTGAAACGTGCTATCCGATCTTATTGAATTAAACCCGATTCCGGACCTCATTCTATGTATAAGGTGTTCTCTGTTTGCGCCGCTTAATTTGTCCCACCAGGCGGGATTGAAATATGTATTTTCCAGTTGCTCAACAGCCAAGATAAGAGCGGCGTTTGCCTTTTCAGTGTTTTTTATCGACTTAAATGACTTAACAAATTGCTGTGCTGGCCCATCATTATTTCCGTGCCAACCAAAGGCCAAAAACGACTTCTCTCCGATTACGGACACATTCAAGCATACGTGCTCAAACTCTAAATCGCCGCGCGAGATTATTTGTAGAATATTGCCTTCAAAATCAATCTCTGGATGAAATCCGCCACAACATACAAAGGGTAGCTTTCCATCAAACTCAACCGCATAGTGCGGCATTGACGAGAAGTCTTTACTCAAAAACAACTTGTCATATTGCGCCTTCCATCCTTCTACGTCCTTCATACCTCTTTCGGTTCCTGCAAGATATGTATGAAGATAATTTTGAATATAAACCTGCGCTTGAAAATCCTTTCCTCTATCAATATTGCGCTGTATTTCGATTGTTTTAATTGAGTTCTTTTTTGTCAGATACTCATAAGCAAGAGCGCGAAACGCTAAGAGAAAGGATGCCTCATCATTGAGAGTAAAGGAGCTACTCTCTATCGGTTCAAATAGGGCGTTATCATGATAAGAACAGAACCCCATAAATGTTGACGCATTTCCTATGCCGATTAAGGCAGGAGTAATCTCACCATCATTCTTGAGTATATTTTCAAATCCCTTTTTTGTTGAAATTACGTGCCCTTCTTCGGCAATTGCACCAAGACCACCCGCCCTTTGAATAGTATGTGCTTTGATTATTTTATTGGAGCATGAAGCCTTAGATGCTTCTGGGTGAAGGCATATCCCTTGTTTTTGGTTTTGATGCATCTCCTGCATTAATTTGCCGATAGGAACTTCTTCCTGAAGGTGCCTATCCCTATGACATTTCTTCCACTTCTTCCCGGAGCCACACCAGCACAACTCATTGCGCCCCATGACCATCTTGGGGTTTAGAGGCGGCGGCGGATCAAACTCTACCTTCAAGGAAGGATGCATTCTTTTGCCTTCTAACGAGGCTGTAGAAAAACTCTCTGAAATGCCGAGAAGGCGAAAATCAGAGGGTAGCAAAACCCCTCCGAGGGGTGAGATCGTTGAATACAGAGCA
>SBBG01000225.1 GCA_005240065.1 Gammaproteobacteria bacterium
CACGTGCCCGCTCGCCCCGGATGTATCACGCCTCATATCCAGTTCTTGTCCATCGCCCCGCAGTTTTGGATTCAGCGCACCGATAGACCCCACCTCACGATGACGCCCTTGCCGTTCTCCTAGCCTTCGGCTCTGCGTAAACCTGGCTGCCGGACTTTCACCGACATAGTTACGTGCCATGCCCGGCACACACGAATAATGCCGGTAGCCACCAACAGTGTGAACCACAGCATAACCCTACACGCCACCCCTACAGGCGCTAAGCGTTGACAATAATCCGTCCATCTCAATGACGCTCGTCTGCATCTTTGACTCTTCTCATCCATAGCCAGCACCTCAAGAACGGCGGCCGCTTATCCGCGGACCGCCATTTCGTCGCCACAAAAGCAGGAAGGACGACGATAAGCATGACTCGTGTACGCCGCCGCGAGTTTCTCCATCAGCTGCGCGGGATCGGCCTCGTAAATCACCCGCGCACCGGTGTCCTTGTCGCTCAAACTCGCCACAATATCGGAATCTTCTCGGTGATGCCGCCGCTGCCCTGCAATACACCGATGAGCTTACCCTCGTCGTAAGCGATGGCGAATTCGCCCAGCGTCCCGGAACGCCCGCCCACGATCACCACCATGTCGCTGGAACGGATGTTGGTTACCTGCGCCCCATCAAACCGCTACCGGTGTAGATCAGCACATCGAACATGTCCGACGGCGAATGGTATTTGTGCACATGCTCGTCGAGACTCAGCGCCGGTGAAATACCCACCGACCAACCGCCTTCCTTGCGTGCCCCTCTCGCGCACTCGTAGGGCAATCCTGGACAAGCGCCGGTAATAAGAACGAAGCCACGCCGGCCGATCACCTGTCCCAGGGTCCGCACCTGGACCTTTACCGCTTCCGGGTGATCATCTCCCGCCGAGCCCATCACACCGACGGTCAGGCGCATGGCCGGCGCCTTGTCTAAAAATATCTGCGGCTGGGAAAGAAAGGTCTGCCGGCACCCGCCGGAGCAGAAGTAATAGGCACGGCCCTGATATTCCACCATGGCCGCAGCCTGGCGGGGATCGAGTTCCATGAGACAAACGGGATCATGCACCATGGCGATTCTCCCGTGTGGTGTGTCCGCCTTCCAGGGTCTTTTCCAACAAGGCCAGGAAACCAAAGGCCGGATGCTTGAACTGCGCTGTACGCAGCACCGCCCAGTGCGTGCGCAGATAGTCCTCGAGAAACTGCACGACATGCATCAATGACACCACATGATAGCCGTGCGGCCGACTGTCCCCGGTCTCCAGACCAAAGGCGACGAGGCGCACACCATGACCGGCTGGGGCCGTGGCGGCGCCTTTGCGCAGCAGTTGCTGCACCAATGCTCCTGAATCTTCCGCGCTGCAACAGCCGAAACGGGCCAGCATAACGCGCAGCACTTCCGGGTCTCTCGCGCCGCGGTTGAGTTCGGCGCGCCCCTCCTTGACCTCGCCCACCAGCATGTCGGCGCGGTCGGGGGGACAGTGCAAGGCGGGATCGGGCGCAAAGTGGTGATGCTCGCCGTGCCGGCCCGGCACCAGCCGACCGGCCTTGGGAAATCGCAGCGCGAGGATATCGAGGTCGGTGGCCACCCGATAACCGCCCTTGTGCATCGCCTCAATGACGGGGTATTCGGTGACGGTGAAATACCCGTTCACATAGAGATAGGCTTCGACCAGTGCAACAGCATTGTCCAATGTGTAGCTCCTGTTTTGTGTCAACTGCTGCAACCGGCCTCTGCGCCGGCGTCGCGATGGCCGCCATGGCGGCACCAGACGCAGGCGCAATCCACGTGATCGCAACTCGCATCCTTGCGGCGCAGGTGCAGCTGGCGCCGCGCCCAGGGCAGCAGCAGCCGCTTGAACACCCATGGTTGGTAAAGCCCGTGCAAAACACGATGGGCGTCCCAGTGCCGCGCCTGATTGCGCCGCAGTATCCAGCGGTAACCATGGTTGCCCAAGGCGGCGAAAATGGCCCGGTTGACCTGGCCGTTCCAGAGCTGCGGCCCCAGCTCCCGCCGCCACAAGCCATCGTAATCCTCACCCTGCAACAGGCTGCGCGCCGCCAGCACGCCGGAGACGAGAGCGAAACGCATGCCGAAGCCCCACAGGAAATCCTGGAACCCCGCCTGCTCACCCACTACCGGATGACCGCCGGACGCGGCGCGTTCGGGGATGCGGAAATTGCCCGCTCCACCGTGAGGCCGGGGATTGTCCATCTCCAGGCCCACCAGACGCTGGAAGGCCTCCACGGTTCGCTCGACATATAGCTTTTCCTGCTTGAAACCGGTAAACATGCAGCTCTTGACGGTACCGTGGCCGTTCATGATAAGGAGATAGGCGTAACCTTTCGGCGCGATGTCGTCGTCATAGATCACCCAGAAGCCGTTCTCACTGTCGGTATCGAAGTGATAGCCGACGGCGATGGCATCGGCAGTCTTGGGACCCGTGGCGAGAATAGCAGGCCCCTCCACATGATCGAGCCGGCTATTGAAGCGCACATTCACCCCCAGCGAGCGCGCCTGATCGAGCAGAGCCGTATCCAGAGTCCGCGGGCCCGGCCCGCGCTCCACTAAATAGAAGAGCACCTTCTTGCCGGCGAGGTCGTAGCGCTCGCCCCAGGCATCAAAGCCGATACCATGATCGCAGGGCACGCGGGCGAAGTTCGTGGCGAGGCCCAGGTCTCGCAACACTTCGAGCGCGTCCTGTTCACTGCTCCAGTTTTCCAGCCCCTGCAAATCGCCCTGAAAGCGGTACCCCACCTCCGCGTGGGCTTCATGGATCACGACCCGCCGCCCCGCCTGCGCCAGGGTGATGGCGGCGGCCAATCCCGCCGGGCCCGCACCGGCGATCTGAACCGAAGTATCCGGATTATTATTTTGCTGATTAACGTTCATAAGTTTTTCTTGCAAGTTACCCGGCCTCACGTTCCATATCGATGTGGCCGCAAGGACACTCCGCGGCGCAGATGCCGCAACCCTTGCAGTAGTCGTAATCGATCCTGTAACCACCCATTTGTTTGATCACCGCGGCGTCGGGACAGAAATGCCAGCAGTTGTCGCATGCGAAACAAACACCGCAGCTCAGGCAGCGGCCGGCCTCAACGAGCGCCGCGTCCCCGTCGAGTCCGGCGACACGTTCACTGAATCCACCGGGCGATGCCACCATCAGCTCACCCTCCCGGCGAACCTGTTTGGGGTAATACTGAGGCTTGATGTCGCGAAAGGTGACCTCGGCCTTGTCATGATGGCGATACTGCGATGGCGCGCCGGTCAAGAACGCGATAATGGACATCGCCGCCTGATAACCACTGCCGACGGCGGTGGCGGCGAAACGCGGCTGGCCCGCGGCGTCCCCGCCGATGAAGACACTGGACGCCCGAGGCTCCACCAGCGCCTCCAGGCCACGCCAGTCCACCTCCTGGCCGATGGCGAAGACCGCCAGACCGGCGGGCAGAAATTCCTCGGTGCCTTCGAACAATACCGGGTTGAAGCGGCCGTGGCGGTCATGGATCTGGTCGACGCGGGCGATTTCCACGCCGGACAGATGGGCGCCACTTCGCACCAAACGCCGTACACCCACGCGATAACGCAGCCGCACCCCTTCGGCTTCGGCCTGGATCACCTCGTCGAGCGAGGCCGGCATCTCCGCGCCGGGATGGCCCCCGTGGCTGCCGTGGGGATCCTGCGGACACACCACCGTCACTTCCGCCCCCAGACGGCGGGCGCAGCGCGCGGCGTCGATGGCGGTATTGCCGCCGCCGATGACGGCGACATGTTTGGGTAAGCTCAGACGCTCGCCATCATTGATGCGCCGCAAGAAATCAACGCCGGTCATGACGCTGTGTCCGCCGTAACCATCATCGGGATAGGTGCGCGGCTGCAAGGCGCCGACGGCGAGAAAGACGGCGGCGAACTCCTCCCGCAAGGTGTCCGCGCCGATCTCTACACCAATACGCGTATTGAGTTTGAGCTGTATTCCCAAGGCGAGGATGGCGTCGATCTCTCCCTGCAATACCGATTTGGGCAGGCGATACCCGGGAATACCGCTGGACAAGGTGCCGCCGGGCGTCGACCGGGCGTCGAAGAGCGTCACCGGATAGCCGCGCCGCGCGAGCTGGAAGGCACAGGACAGGCCCGCCGGCCCCGTGCCCACCACCGCCACCTGTTGCGTCTGTGGTTGTTCCGTGAGCAGATGGTGGCGCCAGCCGTGCTCCAACGCCAGATCACCGAGATGGCGTTCGACACCATGGATGTTCACCGGCCCATCCAGATGCGTGCGGTTGCAGGCGCGTTCGCAGGGGTGATAACAGACGCGGCCCATCACCGCCGGCAAGGGATTGCGCTCCGTGAGCGCGCGCCAGGCCGCTTCCCATTGCCGGTCGCTGGCTAGCCCCAGCCAGACCTGGATATCCTCCTCGGCGGGACAGGTCTGCCCGCAGGGCGGCCACTTGTCACGGTAGACCGGCCGCTGGTTGCGCCAGTCGCCGGTAGGATAGGCGACGGTGCTGCCGGGTTCGACGGCCAGGCTGTTCATAGGGATGTCTCCTTAGGGGAGACGGCGTAGCCGCCGCGACCTTGGCGTTGCGCCTGCACTGCCCGGTCGGTATCCCACTCGGTCCGCGCGTCGAGCAAGCCATAACGGCGGATGTTGGCATCGGCCAGCGCCTGCAAGTGACGAATCTCGGCGGCGCCCTCCTTGTCGGCGAACAGATGCTTGAAGCGACCCTGCAATTTCAGATACTCCTCCACCGGCCGCTGCCGCGCCAGGCGCATCACACCGGTGACGGCGCCGTATTCCATCTCGATCAAAGGAAACAGACCGGTCTCCACCGCCAGCCGCGCCACCGTTACCGACAGGGCGGCGTCGTGATCCCAGCCCAGGGGACAGGGTGAGAGCACATGCAGGAAGCGCGGCCCCTTGATGCGCATGGCCTTTTCCACCTTGGCCTTGAGGTCGGGGAAATAGGCCACCGTGGCGGTGGCGGCATAGGGCATTTGATGGGCGGCGATGATGGAAATCAAGTCCTTCTTCAGGTGATGTTTGCCTTCGCTGAGGCGCCCCGGCGGCGTGGTGGTGGTGCGCACGGCATGGGGCGTGGAACTGGAACGCTGCACGCCGGTGTTCATATAGGCCTCGTTGTCGTAACAGACGAACAACACATCATGACCGCGCTCGATCATGCCGGACAGGCATTGCAGCCCGATGTCGAAAGTGCCGCCGTCTCCGGCCTGCACCACCACCGGTGTATCCTTGCCGCGGGCGCGCAGGGCCGCCTCGACGCCGGAGGCCACCGCAGCCGCGTTGGCGAACACGGAATGGATCCAGGGTGCCTGCCAGGCCGACTGCTGGTTGTGGGTGGTGAATACTTGCAGGCAGCCGGTGGCGTTGACATAAATGGCATCTGGGCCGATCAGGTCGACGACCATCCTCGCCGCCATCGCTTCACCGCAGCCGGAACAGGCGCGGTGGCCGGAGGTGAGCACGTTGTGTCGAAATGTATCCCGCGTATCCATGACTAGGTCTCCTCTATCGATGGCATTGCGCCGGTATCAAGGCCGGCAAAACGGCTAGTGGCGAAATCCTTGCCGGAGGCCGCGAGATGAAAAATTTCCTCGATCACCGCCGGGGTCAGGTCGCGCCCGCCCAGCCCGCCGATAAAACTCTCGACGGGTATTGGCATACCGGCCTGATGCAGGGCGGCCCGTAGCTCCGTGGAGACGATACCTCCCATCCCGGCACTGAAGGCCTTTTCCAGCACCACGACTCGCTTGGCGCCGGCGAGACAATGAATCAATGCTTGGGCGGGGAAGGGCCGGAAACAACGCAGCCGCACAGCGCCCACCGGCATACCGTTGCCTCGCAGCGTATCGGCGGCGTCGCGGACCGCCCCCATGGTGGAGCCGAGCGTGACCATCACGGTGTCCGCACCTTCCAGCCGATAGGGTTCCGCCAGGCCGCCATAACTGCGACCGAAGTGATCGCCGAAATCCAGGTCGATGGCCGCAATCACTTCACTCGCCTGCTCCATCGCCTGATGCTGTGCGGCGCGGAACTCCAGATAATTGTCCGGCTCGCTGCCGCCGCCCAGCGTCATCGGTTGCGCGGGGTTGAGGGTGCGGGCAAAATGAAACGGCGGCAGGAATTCGTCCACGGCGGCCTGTTCGGGGATCTCCACCGGCTCGAAGGTATGGGTCAGAAAAAAACCGTCCATGCACACCATCACCGGCAGCTCACAGGTCTCCGCGATGCGGTAGGCCTGAATGACGGTGTCCACCGCCTCTTGATTACTCTCCACGTAGAGCTGTACCCAGCCGGCGTCACGCACGCTCATGCTGTCTTGATGGTCGCTGAAGATATTGATGGGCGCGCTCACCGCGCGGTTGGCGCAGACCATAACCAGCGGCAACCGCATGCCGGCGATGTTGTACAACACCTCGGTCATCAACAGCAGGCCTTGCGAGGCGGTGGCGGTGAAGGCCCGCGCGCCGCCAGCCACCGCCCCCAGCACGACGGACGCCGCGCCGAACTCGCTTTCGGCGTTGATGAACCCGGCGGGCAGATCGCCGTCGGCGACGAACTGGGCCAAGTGCTCGATGATGTGCGTCTGCGGCGTGATGGGATAGGCGGCGATCACCTGTGGCCGGCACAGGCGCACCGCCTCGACCACCGCGCGGGAACCTTCCAGGAGTTGTCTCATGAGACCTGCTCCTGTTTTTCCGCCGCGATACGGTAACCTTCACGCAAGGCATCGATATTGCCCTTGACCACGTCCTCGCCCTTGTTCGTTAAATGGCTGGCGATGGCCTGCTCCAGCGCCTTTAAGCTTACCCAGCCGGTGACCGCCGCCAATGCCCCCAGCAGCACCGTATTGGGCAAAGGTCGCCCCAGAAATTGCTCACCGATACGGCTGGCGGGGATAGCGACCCAGCGCAACGCCTGTGCAGTTGAAGCGCCGACCGGCGGCTGCTCACTGTTCAGGATCACCCACCCAACCTGTTTTAGCCCCTGCAGAACCGGCTCGGAATGGAGCAAGGTGCTATCTTGAATCACCACCGCATCCGGGGTGTAAACCTGATTGTGGCTGCGAATGGGTGTGGTGCTGATGCGCACATAGGCCTCCACCGGAGCGCCACGCCGCTCGGAGCCGAATTTGGGAAAGGCCTGCGCTTCAAAACCGTCGTCAAACGCCGCCAGGGCTAACAAGGCAGCGGCAGAAACCGCCCCCTGTCCGCCGCGGCCATGAAAGCGGATTTCGTGGAAACACTGCATCGTGGCTGCAGGCTCTTTTTCCTTGCCATCGCTCTTGGCGCGGCTTTCCGGTGATTCGTTCATAGCAAAAACCTCATTATCAAACGGCTTTCTTGATCCATCTTACGCTCCGCCTCGTTCATAGACATCATCGCGCCGCAGCGGCGTTGCCAGCGGTTGACGCGCGTGGCCAGCCAGTACCTGATAGACATTGGTACTGCCCTCGTCAAAGTAGTAGGCGGACCCCGCCATATACAGGCGCCATACCCGGTAGGCAGCTTCGCCCACCCTGTCCACCGCCTGCTCTCGGTTGGCTTCCAGTGCCCGCAGCCAGCGACGCAGGGTCAGGGCGTAGTGGCGTCGCAAACCTTCGATGTCGATGATCTCGAAACCGGCCTGCTCCATTGCGCTGGACACGTCGCTGATGCGCGCCAGCTCGCCGTCCGGAAACACGTAACGGTTCATGAAGCGCGTGATCGGCGTCTTCTGCCAGCCGGTGTCGTTGGTGATGCCGTGATTCAGGAACAGGCCGCCCGGTTTGAGGACACGCTTGACGGTGCCGAAGTAGACCGGAAAATTGGCCACGCCGATGTGTTCGAACATGCCGACGCTGACAACCTTGTCGTAGCGTACGCCTTCGGGTAGTTCACGATAGTCACGCAGTTCGATCGTTACCTGTCTCTGCAGACCCTCGTTGCGCACCCGTTCCACCGCATAGACGTATTGCTGCTCGCTGAGCGTGATGCCATGGGCGCGAACACCATAATTACGTGCCGCCCAACAGACCAAGGCGCCCCAGCCACAGCCGATATCGAGCAACGTCTGCCCCGTTTCCAGGTGCAGCTTGCGGCAGATGTAATCCAGCTTATCCTGCTGCGCGCTGGCGAGTGATTGGCTCGCATCGCGAAAATAGGCGCAGGAGTAGACCATTTCCGGGTCCAGCCATAAACGGTAGAAGTCGTTGCCGACATCATAGTGATGGGCGATGCTGGCGCGCGAGTTGCGACGCGCGTCCCGGTCGGCCCGAACCCGCCACAGCGCGCCGGTACTCGCTTGATGGGACAAACGCAGCGCTGGCCACAGTGCGCCCAGGCGCGTGGATCGGGCCAGCGGATGGCCGCACAGGTATTCGACCAGATCGAACAGCGACTCCATGTCGCCTTCCACCTCCACCTCGCCAGCCAGGTAGGACTCGGCGAGACGCACCAGATCCCGGTGCAAGACCAAGTGCCGCAATACCGCCGGATGCCTGAACACCACATTGCAGGGCGCACCCGCATCGCCCACGACCCGCGCGCCGTTCCACAGGGTAACCGCCACCTTGCCCCGGTAACCCGCCAGCACCCGAGCGAGGATATCGCGGGCGGCGGTTACCGTCTTGTCGAGCTGGCCGCTATCGCGGCCCGCCCCGACCCCGGCAACAGACCTGGATACCTCCCGCCTGCTATGTTCTTCCATCTTTTCCATTTTTATTTCCCCTTGTCCACTTTGTCCGCCGCCCCCACGGGATCATTCATCCGCCGGACAACTTTTTGAGACGCTCGCGAAAGGCGGTCTCGTCAAGCCCGCCGGTGTATTCGAGCGTGCCGTTGATCACAATGCCCGGCGCCGACAGCACCCGGTACTGCTGCAGGATCTCCGGGTGCTCGGTTACATCCACATACTCTACCTTCAGCTCCGGGAAATCCGGCTGCACCTTCTCGATCACTCGCTTGGCCTTGGCGCATTGAGCGCAATTGGGAACGGTGATGAAGAGCACGTCGATCATGTCCGCTCCTCCAGCCGGTAACCCAGTCCTTCCAGCGCCTGATTCATCTGCGCCAGACCAACCTCGGCATCGTCGTACTCGACCTCCGCGCTGCGCGCGTCGTAGTCGGCGCGCGCGGACTTCACGTCCTTGAGGTTCTTGATGATCATGCCGATGGAGACCGCGCACGAACCGCAGTGCATGCCCTCCACGACGAAGTTTTTTCTCACGATCGCCATCGCATCCTCCTAAAAAGTTGCCACCAGGTAACCGAAAAAGATCCCGGCCAGGAATACGAACAGCATCCCGAGCACGAGGTTCTTTCTTTCCAGCTCGATCTTCATGTGTCCTCACAGCGCCTCAATGGTTCACCGCCCCGCCGGTTTGGGCTTGGGCCCGCCGGCAGGCCAGGCATAAGGAACCATTTGTTCAGTGCCGCCGATTTTGAGCATGATCATCACCGTGACGGGGGCGTCGGCGGGAATTACCGTTGAGCCTTCCAGACGATCATCCGCCACCTGCAATGGCACCTGCCGGGGTCTTTCCCCCTTCACCCGCAGATTGGCCGTGCCGGTGGCTCCCTGGATATTGATGGGCTTGTCGAGATGGTCGGTCACGAAGACCTGTACCCGGTCAGACTTCAACACCAGTTCCACATGGTAAGCGCCTGTAGAGGCGAGCAGGCCGCCGTGCGGCGGGACGAGCTTGGCCAGCTCCGATTCCGAGTGTGCCCAGCCCTGACCGCTCATGGCCATGGCGAGGGCAAGAGACAACAGGGCTCTGACTGAAATGCGTGACATTGATACTCTCTCCTTTGATTTGCTGCCTGGACTGTCGATGGCCTTTCTTTACGGTTCATTACATCGCCTTCACGCCGAACGGCATGACGCTGACGCCCCAGAGGGTGAAGAAGATCAGTACCACGACCACCTCTTTGGTCAATTGCTTGCCATTCTTCCACCAGAACCAGAACAGCGTCCCCAGCATGAGCCCGAGATTCGCCCACGGCGCCCATTCAATCAGAAAAATCTCTTCTTCAAGGCCCGCTTCGGCCGCCTCGGCGAGCCGTTCTCCGCCTATCCTTTCGGCGAGCATGTTCAGGCCCTCATGAAAGAACGAGCCTTCGTACCAGTAATGGCTGAAAAAGCCGTTGAAGGTGATAAACGAGGCGATCGCCACCAACGACCAGCCGACGATCTTGTCGACGGTGATTTTTCTTTTGAGCAAACCGGGCAGGGCATTCACGCCCAGAATGCCCAGCACGGACAAAAAGATCAGCGGCAGGGCGCGGCCGAGCCCGTTGACCCCCATCAGCCAGAAGCCGTCCCACATACTGCCGGTGCTGGCGACATAGACCAGCAGCACATAGGTGATGGGGTTGGGGCAACCCACTCCGGCGTTGCCGAGGAACAGTCCCAGGAAAAACACCTTCAAGTAATCCGAGCGCTCCTCGATGAACTTCGGGGTGCGCGTGTAGGCGGGCAGCTCTAAGCGGATGAGCTTGAGTTCGGAAAGACCGAACAGCAATGCCGCGATGCCCGCGATCACGTACATGATGCGGGTAGCCTGGTCCAACCCCAGGTACTCGCCGAGGACGGCCGAGGCGACCCCATAGAATCCCAGGGTGATGGTCAATCCCAGACCGAACAGCACGGCCATCATGAGGCCCTTGCGGTAACCCTGGCCCATGCTCATGGGGACGATGACGAAGGCCAGCGGCAGGGTGCAGGGCAGGAAGATGTTGGACACGCCGCCGGCGAAGGACAGCGTCGCGGTCGCCGCCGTGGAGGTGCTGGTGGCGAGATAGACCAGCGCGATGATGATCAGGGACAGCAGCACGAAGGCGGTGCTGACGAAGAATACGCGGGTGCGCTTTTCCGCGTCGGTCAAAACTTTATCGGCATCCATGACATCTCCTTTTTGATTGTCGGCATTTCACGCCACGGCCCACGCCGTGGCGCACTTTCCCAAGGTCACGCATACCCTGTCTCGCTCCCCGTGCGCTGCGTCGCCACCGACCAGCCGCGCTGCGCCAAACCCGCGAACGCTTCCAGGATGCCCCACAGCACCATGGCGCAGTTCATGCAACTCACCCGCCCCAAACCCCAGCTTGCCTGTCCGTGTCCTTCAGACCGTCCAGCGGCGCGGCCGCTACTGATGGCCGTGGTGGTGCGAGCCGCCGCCGTGCGGCGAACTGCCCGCATACTTCTGCGGCTCGGCAGTAAACGCCTTGTGGCAGGATTCAGAGCAGAAGTAATACACCTGCCCGGCATAGTCCACTTTAGCCGCCGCCTTGTTCGGCTCCACGTTCATCTTGCACACCGGATCAGTTGCCATGTTTCATCTCCTGTTCAAAGAAAACCACATTCGAGTCGCCGCCGATCGTCACGACTCACCTTTGCTGCTGCACTGCCCGCATCCGCCGCCCGAGCTCGCGAATGGCCTCAGGCAGCGTCGCGCCTTTCGTCATGAGCGCTTTCACAAACTCCGCCTTGGCCAGGACGCCGACGATCTCTTCCGTCCGGCCAGACGGTTCGCAGACGTTGGCACCCTCCTCGAGTTGATCGCGGATACAGGCTTCGAGCTCGTCCGGGCTGAAACGCTGTGCCAGTGCGCGGATCTCCGCCAGATGAAGATCCGGGTGTGGCGATCGAGTATCGTCAGTCGTCATCTTTCGGCGTCTCCTCGGGGCAAGGGCGGGCATTCCCCCATCGCCGCTGGAGAAAGTTGTAAATCGGCACGTAGACCAGCCCGGCATACACGCCGTAGAGAAAACTCTCGACGAGTCCCAGCAAAAAGCCCCACCAGGTGAGCCATTTGAATGCCGGCAGCACCTGTTCGAGAAGTTCATGCATGTGCAGGGCCTGCGGCGTGACCAGACCATAGATCACACACACGATGAAGGTCACCGCGCTCCACAATCCCAGCGACCAGGAGACGAGCTTGATGTTCAGCATGACCGTTCTCCTCAATGTTGATGGCCTTGCGGCCTGTCCTTGCCCGATTCTTCTCCGCCCGAGGGGCGTTGATCATCCCCGCCGCCGCAACAGCCGCCGCCACCACCACGACCTCCATGACCGCCATGCCCACCATGACCGAACAAGTGCATGCCAATGAACAGGACAAAAATCACAACCCATACCCAGTTCTGCGCCAACCATTCCATACCGCACCTCCTCGATGACACGTACCCAAACGATCATGCTGGACGATTCCACCAGGCACATCCCGCGACAGACGCAGCACCTCACTGCGCATAACTTCTCAAAAAGAGCGCCGCGGCGGGCTGACCTCCAGGCGCTCGATCTCCCATTCCTCGACCTCGTGCGCGAAGGCGCGTTTCAACCGTTCTGTCCAGCCTTCGCCCAGCCGCATGCCCGCCCCGGTGAGGGCGGCCTCGATCTCACCGGCGCTCACCTGCAACAAATCGTAGGTGATCTCGATCACCTCGCCGGCGATGGACACATGCGCAACCCCCATGAGGCCGCGCAACACCTCATCCACGATGGCCGCGCCTTCACCCGACAACGGCCGGGCCAAACGCAGGCGCCGCCGCTTGAGCACGGTTTTCCCCGCCTGCTTTGCCGCCTTCACGCCCGGATATCCGATGTACAGATGCGGATGCGCGAGGAAACGGGCCCGGCATTGCTCGGAACAGAAGGCGAACTCCATCTGCAGGTGGACCAGCGCATGTTGCCCCGGCGCCACATCCATGCCGCAGACCGGATCCCGGACTTTCAGCTGCCCTTTGCTCATAAACAAACTCCTCGCACTTTATGCCCGCACTGCGTCAGCGGCGAACGTACAGACCCTGTCATGCCTTATGTCAGCCATGCCCGATGCGTGGTGCGGCTCTCCACCGCGGGAGGAAGGCGGGGGTCTGTGCCGCGTAGCGGGCATAGGCTTCGCCGAATTCTTTGGCCGCCTCCTGTTCCTCGCGCCGCGCCAACCTGACGTACATGTAAACCAATACTGGGAACATGAGCACGGTGAGGATCGTCGGCCACTGCAGCAGAAACCCAAACATGATCATGATAAAAGCGACATATTGCGGATGGCGTAGCCGCGCATAAGGGCCGCTCATCGCCAGCGTATGATGTTGTTGCGCGGCATATAACACTTTCCACGCTGCGGCGAGCAGCCAGAAACCACCGCCGATGAACACCATGCTCAACACATGAAACGGTCCGAAGTGCGGATTCGCGCGCCAGCCGAAAATCATCTCCAGCAGATGACCGGCATCGTGAGACAACCAGTTCACCTCCGGATAATTGCTCTGCAACCAGCCGGAAAGAAAATAGAGGGTCAGCGGAAAGCCGTACATCTCGGTAAACAGCGCCACCAGAAACGCGGAAAAGGCACCGAAACTGCGCCAGTCGCGTTTGGTCTGCGGCTTGAAAAAACTGAAAGCGAAAACGATGAACACTACGGAGTTGATGATCACCAGCGACCACAGCCCGTAACCGGAGGTTTCAGTCATGGCGATGCCCTCCTTTGTCTTTGTCGTGGCCGCGATGCATGAAGATATGCATCAGCGGGCAGGCAAGCAGCAACAGATACGGCAAGGCGCCCAGGGCATGGGCGCGATGTTCGCTGAAAAGAAAAAACGCGGCGATGGCGAGGAAACCGATCAATACCCAGTTGATCCTGGCTTTGCCGTGGCTCGGGGAGTGGTGTTCGTGTGTATCAGGCATGGCGTTATCGCTCCGGTTTGCAGCACACAACTTTTTTTTGATGAGCACATCACGGCACGGCCGGTGGTTTCACGGCCACCCAAAAACTCAGCAGCTTTATCCAGCGGCCGCGCATTGTCACGGGGTTGAATCCGGCGGCGCGCAAATAACCGGGGATCTCGCCGCGCAGATTGGGTGCGGTGAAAGGCATGAGCAGCAGCGGCCAGACGATCAACCACACCCACCAGGTTGCGGGGCGGTCGACATCGACGATCACAAAGCGGCCGCCGGGTTTGAGCACGCGATAGACCTCGGCGAGTCCCGCGCGTTTCAGCTCCGGCACCAGATGGTGCAACATGCAACTGGAAAACACGACATCGAATCGCCCGTTCTCGAAAGGCAAGGCTTCGATGGCGGCGACCTTGAATGTCGCGCGGCTCGCCTCCGCGTTGGCATTCCGCCGCGCGACTTGCAGCATGGCCGGAGACGGATCGATGCCCACCGTCTCACCTTTGTCCCCCACTGCCTGCGCAGCGAGACGCGTCAGCACACCGGTGCCGCAACCGACATCCAGCA
>SBBG01000182.1 GCA_005240065.1 Gammaproteobacteria bacterium
GAAACCGCTGCTGAAGCTCTTCTGCCGCATGTCCTTGTCCTGTCGGGTTGGATGCGATTATTATCGCATAACAGGGGAATTGATCAGAGGTTCCTTAGAGGTTCCTAAGCTTGATTCTCTTCTCGGCATCGAGCCTGTGGCAGTGGGCGATGTGATCCTTACCTCACAGTCCCAAAGTGCCGGGCGCGAAGCGTCCAGTGCCATTGGTGCTGGTTCCTCACCATCAGCTCAAGATTTGAGAAGAATAATATGTTGAAACGATGATTCCATTTGTACCTTATCCGCTTTCGATGACGTGGAGGATAGGGTTGCGCAAGCAATGGATGTGGTGTGCGATCACTGTGTTTCTTTTGATGCCCCAAGCGCATGCGGAAGAAAAGTTTTCTTTCGGAGCGGGTATCGGAGCTATGTACAGTGGTCTTGGGATCAATGTCGGGCTTAAAACGGGGAACCAGTAAATATATGGCCGCAGGTTGTCTTGGACGCAGCCGCAGTGGGAATGACGTGGATGAATGTGATTGGGCATGCGGTGTCGGGGTAGGTATGTTGCACACAGACTTGTTCGACGCAGGCAACAACAAGTATGGCCTTGGGTTATACATCGGCGCGGTTGGATCTGCAAATGAAAGTGATCCCAAAGTGATTCAAAGATCTGGCAGCACGACGGTTGCCTATGGAATCAAGCCCATTTATGGGGTCGGAATCAGCTATGTCTATTTCTGGAACGGCATCTTTGGTAAAGGGTTGAACCTGGGGATTACTCCGGCCGCAGGTTTCGATAATAGCGCCAAGGGCAGTTTGCTTCTTCAGACCGGTTATCAGTTCAGATGAAGAATTTCTGAATCAGTGAGCATGACGCGGCTTACCGCTTCTGAAAAAAGGCCGCAACCACCGCTCATAAAGCCGATCCGCAACCTCCCGCAGGTCGTTGATGCGGGCCGGCAGGTTTTGCGTCATCTGCGCCATGCTTTGCACGCTCCCGGACGCATGGGCGAGTTCCTCCGGGGAACGGCGCGCCCATTCGCGCACCATGTCCGCCGTCATTTCTACGTGGCATTGCAGCCCCAGCATGTTGCCGATGACAAAGGCCTGATTGGAGCAATAACGGCTTTGCAGGATGCGTGTCGCGCCATCGGGAATGATGAAGGTTTCACCGTGCCAGTGAAACATTTCCATCTCCTGGGGCAAATCGCCCAGCCAATCGGCGGCGGCCGGACTCTCCACTCTCTGCGCCGCATGCCAGCCAATCTCTTTGACAGGATTTCTTATGACCTTCCCGCCGAGCGCTTTGCTGATGAGCTGGCCGCCCAGGCAGTGGCCCAGCACCGGCATGTTTTGTCTGGCGGCCAGGCGGATCAACGCCAGTTCCTCTTCTATCCATGGCAGCGGATCATTGACGCTCATGTCGCCGCCCATGAATACCAAGCCGCTCGTGTCGTTCAGATTGCCGGGGACGGCATCACCTTGATCGATGTGGATCAGCCGGTAAGGGAGGTCGTATCTGTGTAGTACCTCGGTGAAATAACCGGGGCCTTCGTGTTCCATGTGACGGAAGATGTAAAGTGGTTTCATGTGACAGACTCTTGATTTCCAAGGATGCCTATTTTTAGCATGGATCTCCCTGTCTGGTGAAGAGTGGCGATGAAGGCTTCAGAGTGCATTGAGTTTTTGCAACAGATACTGTCGTGGTTGCGTCTGTGCTGGCTGGGATTTCGCAAGGTGCGGGCCAAGTTTGCAAAAGGGTGCGGCATCGTTTGCAAGAATTGGCATTGGCGGATGTTGCCGCGTATCGCGCTTACCTCGAATTTTATCCTGCGGAGTGGGAAGTCCTGGACGGCATGTGTCATATCACCATTTCCCGTTTTTACCGCGACAAGGGTGTCTTTGATTTTCTTGCGCGGCAAGTTTTGCCCGAAATCGTGCGCATGGCTTTGGAGAGAGGAGAAAAGACCTTGCGCTGCTGGAGCGCCGGGTGCGCCTCCGGGGAGGATCCTTACACGCTCGCGCTGCTCTGGCAACTGCATCTGAAGCCGCGCTTTCCTGATCTGGCGATGCGGATCGTGGCAACCGATGCCGATGCCGCCATGTTCAAGCGCGCTGAACTGGCTTGCTATCGCTAGGCAGTGTGGACGATCTTCCAGAGAACTTCTTGACACAAGGATTTGTCAGGGTCGAAGATGAATATTGCCTGCGGCCGGTTTACCGTGATGAGGTGGAGTTCCTGAAGCAGGATCTGCGCTTCATCGTGTCCGATGGGACTTTTCATCTTGTGCTGTGTCACAATCTGGCATTCACCTATTTTGACGATGCCACACAGAGCGAAGTGCTGCGAAAGATTCATGACAAGCTGCGTCCGGGCGGTGTGCTCGTGATTGGCAGCCACGAATCTCTGTCGCAGGGTGCGAGCGGATTTTGGGCGTGGAGCGGGAAACAGGGTATTTACCGGCAGATGGACAGAGGAGAGGGATGCGGAGGAAAGCTGCGGTAGCCGGGACAAGAAGGGTCGGCGCCAAGGATCTCGTCAGGGATTTTGGCGGAAGATACTCCTCAGCACTGGATATTGATTTGAGATCCGGAAGGTCGGGGGAAGTATTCAAATGGTTTCTCGCTTCGATGCTGTTCGGGGCGCGCATCTCGCAAACCATCGCGATCAACACCTACCGCACCTTCGAGCAGGCCGGTGTGCTGTCGCCGCAGCGCGTCGTGGACATGGGTTGGGATGGCCTGGTGGCGATTCTTGATCGCGGCGGATATGTGCGTTACGACTTCAAAACCGCCACCAAACTCCTGGCGGTCAATAAGACTCTGCTCGACGACTATGGCGGCGATCTCAATCGTCTGCACGCGGACGCCGCGAATGAAAAAGATCTCGAAGCGAGGCTCAAGGCGCTGGGTAAAGGTATCGGCGAGGTGACGGTCAATATTTTCCTCCGGGAAATGCGCGGTGTCTGGCCAAAAGCCCAACCTCTTCCCGCCGATCTCGTTATTGCCGCAGCCCGAGAAGCAGGTTTTTTGCCAAGGGGGATCAGGAACAGGGAAGAGATATTATCTCTATTGATGAGTGTATGGCGTGATGACGGAATGAAGGAAAGAGATTTTGCGGATTTCGAGGCGGCTTTGCTTCGGTTTGGCAATGTCTTGAGAAAGAAAAAAATCAGCAGCCGGAAAAGGAGAGTGAAATGGCGAAATTTTATAATGTCATGAATGAAGAGCTACGCGATTTCATACGGCGTCAACATGTTTTCTTTGTTGCCACTGCGCCGGTCGATGGCAGAATAAACCTTTCCCCGAAGGGAATGAATACTTTTCGTTGCCTTGACGATTTCACGGTGGCCTATCTCGATCTGACCGGGAGTGGAAATGAAACCTCCGCGCATCTGTTGGAAAACGGCCGAATGACGATCATGTTTTGCAGCTTTGATGAAAATCCCCGGATTCTCCGGCTCTACGGTAATGGCCGAGTTGTTCGTTCCAGAGATGAGGGATGGGGGCGATTCTTTTCGCTGTTCGATGATCTGCCAGGCAAGCGGCAGATCATCGTTATGAACATAAGCGATGTTCAAACATCGTGCGGCTTCGCAGTTCCGTTGTACGAATATCAGGGCGAGCGCGAAACGTTATTGCGCTGGGCGGAAAATAAGGGAGATGCGGGTATCCGTGACTATTGGCGGGAGAAGAATCAGGTGAGCATTGATGGCTTGCCGACTCGGATTGTTGATGGTTATTGAGGATGTTCGGCACCCTTCGCTTTATTATCAACCCGGCAATGAATATTGCCGGGTTGATAAGTGGAGAAAGAAATGACGAAATCTACAACGACTTATTGGAATACACTGGTTCCTGAAAGCCGTGACCGATGGACGCCAATCAAAGGGCTGGAGGGAATGGCTGAAGAATTGACCCTGAGTATTGATCTTCAAACAGGCGAGTACACAAGATTGACGCGTTTCCTGCCGGGTGCCGACACCTCGGCGTTTGGCGGGAAAATTCATCCGTACCCGGAGGAGGTGTTCATTGTAAGCGGTCGTCTATACGATCAGGTGTTTGGTCTATGGCTTGAGTCCGGTCATTACGCGAGCCGCCCTCCTGGGGAACTGCATGGGCCATTCAAGACAGATACAGGGTGCGTGGTATTGGAGATGTCCTTTCCCAACCGTGTCATCGGCCTTTGACTCTGTGATGCCGAAGAGGGGCTCATTTCCGAGGGTATATGCGGTTCGCGTGTTGCAGAGACAGTCTGCCGGAAAAAAGAAATTTATTACGGCGAGATACTCGTCATGGCGATATATCCCGGAAGATGCTCGATGTTTTTTATCCAGGCCAGGATTGCCGGATAATCATCGAGGGTGATGCCCCCTTCAGGCGTGAGCGCCACATACGGATAGCAGGCGATGTCCGCGATGGTCGGGCGGTCGAGGGCCAGCCAGTGCCGGTGTTGAAGATGCTGTTCCATGACGCGCAGGATAGCCAATCCCGTTTCTCTGCATTGTTGCATATCCCACGGACGATTGAACAGTATAATCGCGCGGGCGCGCGCCAGGCCATAGAGGATTTCGTTTTGTGCCACAGCCAGCCATTGCGTGACTTCCGCCATCTCGCGCGCTTCGAGAGGCAACCAGGATTCGCTGCCATAGCGGCGCGCCAGGTATATCAGAATGGCTGTGGAATCCCAGATGACAGTGTCGCCGTCCTCAAGCACGGGAACTTGACCGCGCGGGTTAAGTTTCAGGAAAGACGGTGTTTGATGGTCGCCGTTTTTAAGATCAACATTTACGCTGTGATATTCCTTACCAAGCAGGGAAAGCATCAGGCGAATTTTGTAGCAGTTGCCGGAGAGCGGCATGTCGTAGAGTTTCATAGATTTATCCTTGTGTTGTCGAGTTCACGGAGGGTGAGTATCAATTCCTCCGCTTTTTCAATGTCCTCATGGGTGTTGATGTTTATGAATGCCGCAGGGCATTCCGAGAAATCCGCCAGTGCAAGCCGATGGCGGCAAAGCCAGTCTTCGACTTTGTGATGACCGTCGTCAAGGTAATCCGCCAGGCTGGCGGCGAGTTTACGGTGCAGCAGGGTAAACAGCGGCTGGATGCGCTCACCATCGTGGGCGGCGCAGATTTTGGCGTGTTCCCCAGTCAATGTCACCGTAAGGCGTTCGACCAGATCAGGTGGCAGAAGTGGAGCGTCGCAGGGGACGATGAGAAGATAGCCGGTATGTGCAATGGCCATTGCACTTAGCACGCCAGCCAAGGGGCCGGCATGTCCAGGCAGGGTATCTTCGGTCACGGTATAGCCGAAAGAAGTGTATTGGGCAATGTCGCGGTTGGCGCTGATGATGATGTCGTTCACCTGTGGCGCGAGGCGGGCGATGACGTGGGCGATGAGGGGCTTGCCCAGCAAGTCGATCAGCCCTTTCTCCGCGCCGCCCATGCGGCGGGCCTGGCCTCCGGCGAGAATGATACCGGTGATGTCGCTGCGTGGTATCGCCATGTCATTACGTCAGCAGTTCCGCAAAGGAAGTGAAATTGACCATCTGGCCGCGTTGCACGGTTTTCCCTTCGGGGATGCAGACCAGCCCTTGTGCCCAGCTCACTGAGCTGAGCGCCGCCGAGCCTTGATGATGAAAAAGGGTGGCGCGAGTGATAGCGCCGTCGTCCGCGCTGGTTAGCCGTGCGCGCAGGTATTCGCGGCGCGGACCGGCTTTGGGCCAGTCGAAATCGGCTTGCACTGCGATGGTCTGCGGTAGTACGTCTGTTATCCCCTGGCGGCGCAGAATGAAGGGGCGCGCAAAGAGGAAAAATGTGACAAACACCGAGACCGGATTGCCCGGTAGACCGAAGAATGGTGTTTCGCCGATGGCGCCGAAGGCCAGCGGTTTGCCGGGTTTCAGGGCGATGCGCCATAACTCGATATGTCCCAGTTCCTCGGCGGCGGCTTTGACATGATCTTCATCGCCGACCGATACGCCGCCGCTGCTGACAACGACATCGGCTTGCCGTGCCGCAGATGAAAGCATGGTGCGGGTAGCGGTGAGGTTGTCGGGTACGATGCCGAAGTCGATGATCTCACAATTCATCGATTGCAATAAACCGATGAGGGTGTAACGGTTGGCATTGTAGATCTTGCCCGGCGCGAGTGGTGTGCCGGGCGTGGCGAGTTCATCGCCGGTGCACAGCATCGCCACGCGCAGCTTGCGATAAACCGGAAGTCGCGCCAGGCCGACCGAGGCCGCCAGTCCCATGTCTTGCGGGCGGAGCTTGATTCCTGCCGTAAGAATCTCGCTGCCGGCGGCGATGTCCTCGCCCATCCGGCGGACGTTCCGACCGGCTTTTGTGCCGGGCGGGATGCTGACCGTGCCGCCTTCCGCATGACAATGTTCCTGCATGATCACCGTGTCCGCGCCGGCTGGCAGCAAGGCGCCGGTGAAAATGCGCGCGGCGGTGTGGCGTTCCAGAGGCCACCCCGTGCCGCCGGCGGGGATGCGTTGGCTGACGCGTAACCGTGTCTCTGTTCCGGCATGTAGATCACGGTGGGCGACGGCGTAGCCGTCCATTGCGCTGGTGGCGGCGGGAGGGATGTCGAGAGTGGATGTCTGCGGTTGTGCGAGCACCCGCCCCAGCGCCGAGGCTGTCTCCACATGTTCGATTTCATCCACCGGCAGCGCCTTGGACAACAACAGGCTGAGCGCGTCATCGACGCTCATCAGCACCGAAGGAATGTGGCAAGGGTCGTTCATCAGGGTATCTCTAAAAATCCGATGAAGCCGCGATGGCGGCGTTGGAAGTGTGCTTAAAATGCTCATGTACCCGCGTGTACACTCCGCTTTTTCGCGCATTTCCGCCTTGCCCGTGCGACTTGATCAAATTTTTAGAGGTGCCCATCAGTTCTTTCTCAATCGCGGTATCAGTTCGATGAAGTTGCACGGCGGGTTGCGGCTGTCCAGTTGGTATTTGAGGATTCCATCCCATGCGGTGCGGCAGGCGTTGGTCGATCCGGGCATGGCGAAGATCAGCGTGCCGTTGGCGATGCCGGCGAAGGCGCGCGACTGGATCGTCGAGGTCTTGATGTCTTGACAGGAAATCGCGCGAAACAACTCACCGAAGCCGTCGATTTCCTTGTCCAGCAATGGCCGTGTTGCTTCCGGCGTAATATCGCGCCAGGTGACGCCGGTGCCGCCAGTGATGAGCACCACATCGACACTGGCGTCGGCGATCCAGCGCGACACGATGGCGCGCACTTGATACACGTCATCTATCACGATCGCTTTTTCCGCGAGGTGATGACCCGCCTCGCCGAGACGCCCGGCCAACAATTGACCCGAGGTATCGGTTTCCTCGGTGCGGGTATCGGAGACGGTCAGTACGGCGATGTTGACGGCGATAAAGTGGTCGGTTTTCATTAGGGGCTCCTGATGCTTGCAGTATTATACGGCGAGTTCCACATTCACCAAACATTTCCCGCGCGCGTCCAATAGCGTGCGTCATGTCCAGAATGGCGCAGCTTTTTACGTGAGGTATTCGTAACAGTTTGTTCGGTAATGGGATATTCGTGGCACGGGAAGTGCTTGTACTGCGGGTGTCGTAGCTCTTCTGAAAGGGTTGTCATGAGCGCC
Source organism: Gammaproteobacteria bacterium (assembly GCA_005240065.1). Lineage (GTDB taxonomy): Bacteria > Pseudomonadota > Gammaproteobacteria > Ga007554 > SBBG01. Next base: position 7,610 of record SBBG01000182.1, read on the forward strand.
ATGAGTTATATCAGCATTATCGAACGTTATCACGAGTATCAAGCTGCGTTGCAAGAGTTGTTGGCATCGATCATTACGGGTATCGCTGAGGAGCGTCTGCTGACGAACGCGGAAGCCCGAAGCAAATCAATGCATGATCTTGCGGAGCATTATCCCTTTGTGAATCTTCTTTACACGCTGGATCTCGATGGTATCCAGACCAGCGCGAATATCACCAGCAGCGGTAAGCCGTTTGCTGGCGATCAGGGTATGGGAAAGGACCGCAGCCAGCGTCCCTACTATCGTTTGGCACAGGCAGGCGGGGCGGTTGTGGTCACTGAGCCTTATTTGTCCAGCGCCAGTAGAAGATTGTGTGTTTCCACAGTGATAAAGTTGTCCGATACTCAGCAGAGGGTGAAGGGCTATGTCGTTTTGGATATCGACTTGGGCGAAGCCATCGAATTTCTTATGGGTGATACCGGGCGTCGGCGATTCGTTCCGTTTTTTAAGATGGTTTACGTTTTTATAGTAGCCGGTCTATTCACGGTGGTGGTTGCTCTGTTGCATTCAGCGTTCACGGAAGTAGTGGCATTGATTGATGCGGAACGGCAGTCGCGTGATCTTCAGTTGAAGCCATTCGGGGTCATCATTTTTATCACCCTGGCTTTGGCGGTGTTTGACCTTGGAAAGACGACGTTGGAAGAAGAGGTATTGATGCATAAGGACATCTTTCGTCATAGTTCCACCCGCCGCACTATCACTCGATTTATCGCCGCGATATTGATAGCCGTGTCGATTGAGGCACTGTTGCTGATGTTCAAGTCGGCGTTGGGTGATGGCCATGAATTGGTGCCAGCGGTATGGATGATGCTTGGTGCGGTAGGGTTGCTTACAGGGCTTGGGGTATATGTTTTTCTTGGCGCCAAGGCAGAGGCGATATTGTTGAGCGCGCGTAAATGATGCAGGAAACGCGGATTTATCAGCGTTTCTGCCGTCACATGGATGTGCCGGCATTTTTCGATCACGACCAATGATTGAAAAATGAAGAAAAGCAAAAGTCGCATTCTTTCTTTTCGTGCGCCGAGAATTCCAGGATGGAATTATTCGACGCTTTCTACAGAGCAGTCCGAATTGCACCACGAGAGGACGTAGCGAGGGAGAGTCTTGCCTGATAATGGTGCGAATTTGTCGATGATGGTTATTATGGATTTGTCTTCCCGATAATATCTCTATGATTTTATTTATTAAATAACGGGTGGCATAGGGTTTGCTCACCCTTGGGAAGGCGATATACCCAGGCTAAAAAAACGGCACCCACGAAAATGCGTATCATGCTGATTGATGAGGATCCACGGAAATCCAGGATGCTGATTGAGGCGCTATATGATGCGGGGTACGATGTTGCGGCGAGGGTCGATCCTGACGAAAATTTGTATGTGTGTGTCCGGGAGTTGCAACCCGATGTCATCATCATGGACACCGACTCTCCGCAGCGCGACACGCTGGAGCATTTATGTATCATCAGCCGTGACCAACCGCGTCCGATCGTCATGTTCACAGATGACAACGATGCCGAAAAGATTCGTTCGGCGGTAAAGGCCGGAGTGAGCGCCTATGTGGTGGATGGGTTGCGAAAAGATCGCGTCAAATCGATCATCGAGGTCGCTGTGGCGCGTTTCGAGCAATACCAGGCATTGAAGCGTGATCTGGAAAAAGCAACCGAAACCCTGGTTGGGCGCAAGCAGATCGAGCGTGCCAAGGGGGTGGTGATGAAACAGAAAAAATGTGGCGAGGACGAGGCATACAGAATCCTGCGCAAAATGGCGATGGATCGCAATATGCGGCTCGTGGATGTGGCCAAGAGTGTTAACGTGGTGACGGATATCTTGGGGTGAGTGTTTTTGTGACGGATTGACCCGACGAGGGGGAGATCCGTGAAAGAGGCAAGCCAACGGCGGTTTGCCAAGCGGACAAAGGCGTCCATTCGTGCGGGGTTATTCTTCCACACGGGTGTGCGCCTTTTTTATTTTTTTACAGCAAGAAAATCAAGCGGGAGTCATTAAGATATGAGCGACGATAAGCGCATCAAAGAGCGGAAGGGTGATCATAATGGGGCAGGCATTTCACGACGCGATTTCCTCAAGGTTGGCGGATCGATTCTGACTGGCGCCACCTTGATGGGGCTGGTTCTGCCCGGAGTTCGCAACGCGGCGTGGGCGGCGGGTTCCGATGCGCCGGAGAAGACATCGCTCAAAATCGGTTTCATTCCGCTTACCGATTGCGCCAGCGTGGTGATGGCCGGAGAGCTCGGGCTTTACAAGAAGTACGGCCTGGATGTGACGGTTTCCAAGGAGGCGAGCTGGGCCGGGGTGCGCGACAAGTTGGTGAACGGCGAGCTGGATGCGGCGCATGTGCTGTATGGTCTGATCTATGGTGTACAGATGGGCATAGGCGGTCCGCAGAAGGATATGGCGGTGTTGATGTGCCTGAACAACAATGGGCAAGCCATCACGTTATCCAACCAGTCCAAGGCCAAGGGTGTCACCGATGGGGTGTCGCTGAAAAAACTCATCGACAAGATCGAGGGTGAAAAGCGCGAATATACCTTTGCCCAGACGTTTCCGACCGGAACCCATGCCATGTGGCTGTATTACTGGCTTGCGGCTCACGACATCAACCCACTAACGGACGTGAAGACGATCACCGTTCCACCGCCGCAAATGGTGGCGAACATGCGCGTCGGCAACATGGATGGTTATTGCGTCGGCGAGCCATGGAACGCCCGCGCCATTTACGACAAGATCGGCTTCACTGCCGCCACGACGCAGGATATCTGGAAGGATCATCCCGAAAAGGTGCTGGGCGTGACCCACGAATTCGTCCAGAAATATCCCAATACCGCCCGGGCCATGATCATGGCGGTGCTGGAAGCGTCGCGGTATATCGACACCGTCTCCAATCGTCCCAGCGTGGCGAAGACGATTTCGAGCAAGTCTTATGTTAATGCCCCGGAAGAGGTGATCGAGGGTCGTTTCCTTGGCGATTACGACAACGGCATCGGTAAGAAATGGAAAGATGCCAATTACATGAAATTCTACAACGACGGGGCGGTGAATTTTCCCTATCTCTCCGACGGCATGTGGTTCATGACGCAGCACAGGCGCTGGAAACTTCTCAAGGATGACCCGGATTATCTGGCTGTGGCGAAAAAGGTGAATCAGATCGAATTGTACAAGCAGGCGGCGGCTCAACTGAATATGCCTGTGCCCAAGGATGTGATGCGCATCAGCAAGCTGATCGACGGCGTGGTCTGGGACGGCAAGGATCCGAAGAAATACGCCAGCAGCTTCAAGATCAAGGTGTGAGGGAGAATGCCATGAGTGTAGTAAGCATCAAGAAAAATATCTCTGGCGATGAAATTCCAATGCCCGCCTCATCTGTCAAGGAACAGCCGATGAAACAGCCGCAGGAGATGGCGACGACGAAAACCGCATCTGAAAAAGCCACGGTACAACGCATCAAGGCGGTGACCGAGTTCTTCGTCAGGCGCGTTATGCCGTCTGTTCTGGGTGTGGTTTTGTTCCTCGTGATATGGGCGTTGCTTGCCAAGCAAAGTGGCGAACTGCCGGGACCTGACAAGACATGGGCTTCGGCGGTCGAGCTGTTCAGCGATCCCTTCTACGATAACGGTCCGAATGACAAAGGCATCGGCTGGAATATTCTCAGTTCGCTTGAGCGTGTCGGCATAGGATTTGGCCTGGCGGCGCTGATCGGTATTCCGCTGGGGTTCGTGATTGGCCGGTTCGCCTTTTTCAGCGGTATGGCGTCGCCGATCATCAGCCTGTTGCGCCCGGTGTCGCCGTTGGCCTGGTTGCCCATCGGTCTGCTGGTATTGAAAGAAGCCCAGCCCGCCGCGATTTGGGTGATTTTCATATCGAGCATCTGGCCGATGATCATCAACACCGCAGTGGGAGTGACGAAGGTGCCGCAGGATTACATGAACGTGGCGCGTGTGTTGAATCTCTCGGAATGGAAAATTTTCACCAGAATCCTGTTTCCTGCCGTGTTGCCATACATGATGACGGGTGTTCGACTGTCGATCGGCGTCGCCTGGCTGGTGATCGTTGCCGCGGAGATGCTCACCGGCGGCATGGGGATCGGCTTCTGGGTATGGGATGAATGGAACAACCTCAATGTCGAGCACATCATCATCGCTATTTTTATTGTTGGTATCGTGGGCTTGTTATTGGAGCAGGGTTTATTGCTGCTGGCGAAGCGATTTGAATACTGAGTCTGGCACACGGGAGAACATTGAATGAATAAGTATGTACAGATAGAAAATGCGCAAATGATTTTCGAAACAAAAAATGGAAAGTTCGTTGCTCTAAAAGACATCAATCTCTTGATCGATCAGGGCGAATTTGTCTCGATCATCGGGCACTCCGGGTGCGGCAAGTCGACCTTGCTCAATCTGGTGGCAGGGTTGATCGATCCGAGCGGTGGCGCGCTGTTTTGTGCGGGCCGCGAGATCGCAGGACCCGGCCCGGATCGGGCCGTGGTGTTCCAGAATCACTCCCTGCTGCCGTGGCTGAGCTGTTTCGACAATGTGTATCTGGCTGTGGAACGGGTGTTCGGCGGAAAGGAGCCAAAGGCCAATCTTAAGAAACGCGCAACAGAGGCGCTAGAGCTGGTTGGTTTGGGGCATGCGATACATAAAATGCCTCATGAAATATCCGGCGGCATGAAACAGCGTGTCGGCATCGCCCGCGCCCTGTCGATGCAACCCAAGGTGTTGCTTCTGGATGAGCATTTCGGTGCTCTCGATGCCCTGACCCGCGCTCATTTGCAGGATGAGCTGTTGCGCATAGTGACATCGTTGGGCAGCACGGCGATCATGGTGACACATGATGTAGACGAGGCCGTGCTGCTCTCGGATCGTATCGTGATGATGACCAACGGCCCGTCCGCAACCATAGGGGAAATCCTGGATGTCAAGCTGCCACGTCCGCGTGACCGCCTGGCCCTGGCCGAAGACAGGGATTACGTACACCTGCGCGGCGAGGTGTTGAAGTTTCTCTACGAGCGTCACAAAAAGAAGGAAGCGGCGTAGGGTGCGTCTCACGTACCCTACAGCATTCGTTATGGGCAATGAGGCGCATGGCGCACCCTGCATTATTTTTAACGAAACAACAATTGGAGAAAGAAATGGTAAAAAATTACAACCGCCTTATGTTTCCAGTATTTTTTTCAGTGGGGGCTGTTCTGGGGTGCGGCAATGCTCATGCCGCGGATACCATCGTCGAAGCATTAAGTGGCGGCAAGGTTTCTGGCCAGCTTCGCTATCGTTACGAGTGGGTGGATGCCGAGAACATCGCCAAGGAAGCCAATGCCTCGACATTGCGCACCCGGCTGGGCTACATGACGGGAGATTATCTTGGTATCGCGGCCTTCGTACAGCTTCAAGATGTTTCGGTGATCGGTAGCGAGTTATACAACAGCACGGTGAATGGCCGGACGGAATATCCGGTAGTGGCCGATCCGAAGGGATCGCAGGTGCAGCAGGCGTTTCTGAGCTACAGCGGTCTGCCGGCCACCGTGTTCAAGTATGGGCGGCAGGCTATCAATCTCGATAATCAGCGTTTCATTGGTACGGTGGAGTGGCGGCAGAACGCGCAAAGTTTCGATGCCTTCACCGTCACCAACACCTCCTTGCCGGATACCACGATATTTTACGGTCATGTCTCGAACGTCAATCGTGTCTTCGGCAACAACAGCACGCAGGGTAATCTCGATATGTCGAGCGAATTGCTGAATATCGCCTATAAGGGATTCGCGCCGGTGTCGATCGCCGGTTATGGATATTTCCTCGATTACGGGAAAAATCAGCTGCCCGCCACATCGTTCTCGAACACCCTGTCGAACAAGACGCTGGGCTTGCGGTTCGACGGCGGATACAAGCCGGAGGCGATGGGCACAAAATTCCTGTACACCGCCGAGTATGCCAAGCAAAGCGATTACGCCGATGGGGCAAGCACGGTCGATGGCAATTATATGAATCTGATGGTGGGTGTGGATGTCAGCAATGTGCAGGTCAAACTGCATTACGAAAAATTGGGTGGTGATGGTGTGTATGGCTTTGCCACGCCGCTGGCGACCTTGCATGCCTACAATGGCTGGGCGGACAAGTTTCTTGTCACGCCAAGAGACGGATTACAGGACGTATTTCTGAGCGCCAGCACGATACTCGCTGGAGTCAACCTGACGGCAATGTACCATAAATACAGCTCGGACAATCTGGGGTATGACTATGGTTCCGAATTGAATCTCCAGGCGGCGAAGAAGATCAACAAGTCGTTGGTGCTTACGGCCAAGTATGCCGCTTACAGCGGCGACAAGAACGCGGACAATCTCGCGCGCAATAGCACAGCAGCGCTGGCGCGGGATCTGGACAAGTTTTGGTTGATGGCGGACGTGCAGTTCTGAGAATCCTGTCAGGTGGGCGCAGGGACGCGCCCTTTCTATTTCCATTTTGTCCCGCACCAAACATGGGCGAAAATTTGTTCGCCATTTCAATTTGGTGCGTTCTGACGACCGGGGGCGCAGTTATCGTGTCGCCGGTCATATCTATTTTATCCATTGATAATTAGCCAGTTACCTGTCCTATCCTGCCATTGGCACAGGGCTTGCTCTGCCACGCATCGGACATTCTTACGTGAGTGATCCGAATGTGTGCGCAAATGCGATTTCGCGGTCAAGGGTGAAAAAAATGAATTTTCAGGATTTCAAGAAAGCGGGTCATTGGCCAACATTGTTGGCGGCGTTTCTGTATTTCGATATCAGCTTCATGGTGTGGGTGGTGTTGGGGCCGTTGTCGCTCTATATCACTCAGGAGCTGGGACTGCCGATCGAGGAGAAGTTCACCATCGTTGCCATTCCCATACTTGCCGGCGCTTTGCTGCGCATACCGATGGGCATGCTGGCGGATTACATTGGCCCCAAACGCGCCGGGCAGTTGGGCCAGATCATTGTCATGATCGGTTTGGCCTATGCCTGGATCTTCGGTTTGAACAGTAAGCTGGAAGTCGAACTGTTCGGTATCATTCTGGGATTTGCGGGCGCGAGCTTTGCCGTGGCGCTGCCGCAGTCCAGCCGCTGGTATCCGCCGCATTATCAAGGTGTCGTGCTGGGTATCGCCGGCGCGGGTAACATGGGTGTGGTGCTCGATGCGCTGACGGTGCCGTGGCTGGCGGAAAATTTCGGTTGGCAGGCGGTGTTCGGTTTTCTGCTGATTCCTGTTGTACTGATTTTTCTGCTCTATAGCGTGATGGCCAAGGACGCGCCGGACCAGCCCGCGCCGGTGACGCTGGCTAACTACGCCGCAGTGCTCAAGGATGCCGATACCTGGTGGTTCATGTTCTTCTATTCGATTACCTTTGGCGGTTTTGTCGGCTTGGGTAATGCGTTGCCGTTATACTTCACCGCTTGGTATCACGCTTCCGGTGTGGCGGCAGGTATGATGGTCGCAATCGTCGTGTTCGCCGGTTCCATGTTCCGGCCCGTTGGCGGCTGGATCGCCGATCGCATGGGTGGCATCAAGACCCTGCAAATTCTTTTTGGTGTGGTGGCGCTGTGTTATCTGAGCATTGCCTTCATGCCGGAGGGACCGGCGCCCGCGGCGGGCGCGGTGGCCGATGCCAAGGTGAGCGGCTGGGGGTTGTTCGAGTTGCCTGGCATCGCCTGGGGTGCGGTGGCGATCTTCTTCGTTGGTGCAATGGCCTTGGGGATGGGTAACGGCTCGGTGTTCCAGCTCGTTCCGCAGCGCTTCCGGCGCGAGATGGGAGTGATGACCGGATTGGTTGGCGCGGCGGGTGGCGTGGGCGGATTCTTTCTTGCCAAGGCGCTGGGCTGGTCGAAGGGAGCGACCGGTGATTTTGCGATGGGATTCTGGATATTTTCGGGGCTTGCGTTGATAGGTCTGATCGGTCTGGTGCGTGTCAAGACGCGCTGGCGCACGACGTGGGGTGCGGTGTCGGGGGCGAGAGTGTAGTCTAATGTAGGGTGCGCCATGCGCACCGTGCCCGCAGTGCGCGGGACGCACCCTACGATTCCTTCATTATTCCCTCGGAAGAACACTGATCACATGACCGTTTCCAACGATCACCTCGAAGTGCGCATCGGTTTTTCCACTCTGGCGGGACGCCGCGAGTCCAATCAGGACTATGTCGGGACTTGTCTGTCCGATCCCCGCAGGCCGGACCTGAGAGGTATCGTTGCTGCCGTGGCCGATGGTGTGGGCGGTGGCAAGGGTGGCCGTGAGGCGGCCGAGATCGCGGTGCGCGGATTCATCGAAGGATATTACGGTCTGCCGGAAACCCTGGGCGTGGAACGCGCCGCGGCGCGGGCATTGGGGGCCATCAATCGTTGGGTTTATAATCAGGGCCGCCAGGATCGCCGCCTCGAAAACATGGCGACCACATTCAGCGCGCTGATCTTGCGCGGCCGCCAGGCTCATGTGGCGCATGTCGGTGATTCGCGCATCTACCGCTTGCGCGGCCGCAAGCTGACTCGGTTGACCGAGGACCATACCTTGTCTCATCCCGATTTGCGCCATGTGCTATACCGCGCGGTGGGGATTGAGGAAGGGCTGCGCATCGACTATGCGGTGCACAATCTGGAGTTACACGATCGTTTCCTGCTGTGCAGCGATGGCGTATATGGTGTGCTGACCGAGCGCCGCCTCCAGCCGCTGCTGGCGGCGCGTGCCGCGCCAGAGGAGGATGCCAAGGCCATCGTTCAGGCGGCGTTCGATGCGGGAAGTCAGGACAATATCACGACGCTGGTAGTCGATGTGGTGGGCTTGCCGGATGCCGCGCAGGCCGATCTTGAAAGCGCCATCGAGTCCTTGCCCATTCAGGAGTTGCCCAAGGAAGGCGATGTGATCGATGGTTTTCGTCTCGGCGAAAGAATTTCCGATGGCCGCTATAGCCGTCTCTTCAAGGCCGAAGACACGCTGGAGCCGCGCACTGTGGTGCTGAAGTTTCCGCATCCGCGTGTCGCCAGCGAGGACGCCTACCGGCGTGCTTTCGTGCGCGAGGCATGGATCGCGGCACGGGTGCGCAGTCCATGGATCGCGGGCATCATCGAGCTTCCGCCGGGCCGGCAAACGCGGCTGTATTCCGTGATGCCGTATTATCAGGGCGCGACACTGGAGGAGCGGCTGTCGCGCATGCCGCGTTTGCCGCTCAATGAAGGTGTCGATATCGGCATTAAACTCGCCAAGGCGGTATACGCGCTGAACCGTTTGCGCATCATTCACCGTGACATCAAGCCGGACAATGTACTGCTGGAGGAGGGCGGTGGCCTGAAACTGCTCGATCTGGGTGTGGCGCGTCTGCCGGGGTTCACGGAATTTTCCAATGCCGATATTCCCGGTACACCGAGCTTCATGGCGCCGGAGTTGTTTCATGGCGAGTCCGGTGACGAGCGTTCCGATGTCTATGCGTTGGGCGTTACGCTCTACCGCATGTTCAGCGGTGGATACTATCCTTATGGCGAGGTAGAGCCCTTCTCTCGTCCACGTTTCAACAAGCGCACTTCTTTGATGCATTATCGTCCTGATTTGCCAGCCTGGCTGGATACGTTGCTGGCGCAGGCCACCGCCGTGGAGAAAGACAAGCGCCTCGGTGACGCGATGGAGCTGTCCTTCGAACTGGAAAATGGCCTGGCCCGCGGCATGCAGGCCGCCACACAAAAGCAGCCGCTTTATGATCGCAACCCGGTTCTATTCTGGCAGGTGATTTCCGCGTTGCTCTTGCTGGCGTTGATTGCCGCGTTGGTGTTTTGAGTTTCCATGCACCAAGATGGATGTGCCGCTCACTATCGTCCGCACGAAATTGGTGCGATTGCTTCACGTTTTGAATAATGAAATTAACTCGTGGCGAGAGTGTAATTCATTGCTCCATAAAGAGATAAGCCTTGTCCATCACCGCTTAACCGCGCATGGCACGCATATTGCCATCAGCCATTGCAGAATAGCCTGAACAGGTCGCGTAAAAGCATGAGGAAGAAGTAATGAAAGAAAAGCTGGTTTTGATCGGCAATGGCATGGCGGGCGTGCGCACTCTGGAAGAGTTGCTGAAAATCGCGCCGGAAAAATATGACGTCACGGTGTTCGGCGCCGAACCTTACGGCAACTACAATCGCATCCTGCTCTCGCCGGTGCTGGCGGGCGAGAAGACCATCGATCAGATCATGCTCAACGACAGGCAGTGGTATGCCGACAACGGCATCACCCTGTACTGCGGCAAGGAGGTGGTACAGATTGATCGCCGCAATCGCAAAGTGATTGCCGCCGACGGCACGACCGCCGATTATGATCATCTGCTGCTCGCTACCGGCTCGAATCCGTTCATCATCCCCGTGCCCGGCAACGATTTGCCTGGCGTGGTCACGTTCCGAGACATCCGTGACGTCGATCTGATGCTCGAAGCATCGCGCAAGCACCAACACGCTGTGGTGATCGGTGGCGGTTTGCTCGGCCTGGAAGCGGCCAATGGCCTGATGCGCCAGGGCATGAGCGTGACGGTGGTGCATATCACGGAAACACTCATGGAGCGGCAGCTTGATAAGGCGGCGGGCGTGTTGTTGCGCAAATCGCTGGAGGAGCGTGGCATGCATTTCTACATGCCGGCGCAAACCATGGCGATTCTCGGTGATGATCGGGTGCGCGGCGTCCGCTTCAAGGATGGCAGCGAACTATACGCCGATCTGGTGGTGATGGCGGTGGGCATCCGTCCTAATTTCGAGCTGGCGAAAAAATCCGGCATCCATTGCGAACGTGGCATTGTCGTCAGCGACACCATGCAGACGTATGATCCGCGCGTTTATGCCGTGGGCGAGTGCGTCCAGCACCGTGGGCAGACCTACGGCCTGGTCGCTCCGCTGTTCGAGCAGGCCAAGGTGTGCGCCAATCACCTCGCGCATCTGGGTTATGCGCGTTACCAGGGGTCGATGACATCCACCAAGCTCAAGGTGACGGGCATCGATCTGTTTTCGGCGGGGGATTTCATCGGCGATGAGACGACCGAGGAAATCGTGCTCAAGGATGCCTCGCGTGGCATGTACAAGAAGATCGTACTCAAAGACAACCGCATCCAAGGCGCCGTGATGTATGGCGACACCGTCGATGGTGCGTGGTATTTCCAGTTGATGCGCGACGGCACCGATGTGTCGGCGTTCCGCGATCACTTGATGTTCGGCGAGGCCCACTTGGGTGATGCCGGTCACGGCGGACAGAACAAGGCCGTCGCCATGAGCGATGACATGGAGGTGTGCGGATGCAACGGCGTATGCAAGGGCACGATCGTCAAGGCCGTCACCGAGAAGGGTTTGTTTACGCTGGATGAGGTGCGTTCCCATACCAAGGCGTCTTCGTCCTGCGGTTCCTGTACCGGCCTAGTGGAGCAGATCATGGCTTCGGTGCTGGGCGGCGGTTATTCGGCTGCGCCCAAGGAAAAACCCATGTGCAAGTGCACCGATCACACCCACGATGCAGTGCGCAAGGTGATACGCGAACAGCATTTGCTGAGTATCGATGCCGTGATGCGTTTTCTGGAATGGCGCACGCCGAATGGTTGTCATTCCTGCCGCCCGGCTCTCAACTATTACCTGTTGTGCGCGTGGCCAGGGGAATACAAGGACGATGCGCAGTCGCGTTTCATCAACGAACGCGCGCACGCCAACATCCAGAAAGACGGCACCTACTCCGTGGTGCCCCGCATGTGGGGAGGATTGACCACGCCCGATGAGCTGCGCGCCATCGCCGATGTGGCGGATAAATTCAAGATCCCCACCGTCAAGGTCACGGGCGGCCAGCGCATCGACCTGCTCGGAGTGAAAAAAGAGGATCTACCAGCGGTATGGGATGATCTCAACAGGGCCGGTATGGTGTCCGGCCATGCCTATGGCAAATCGTTACGAACGGTCAAAACCTGCGTGGGCAGCGAGTGGTGCCGCTTCGGCACCCAGGACTCCACCGGCCTGGGCGTCAAACTGGAACGGCGCACCTGGGGTTCGTGGATGCCGCACAAGTTCAAGATGGCGGTGTCGGGATGCCCGCGCAACTGTGCCGAAGCCACCATCAAGGATTTCGGTGTAGTGTGTGTCGATTCCGGTTACGAGCTGCACATCGGCGGCAACGGCGGTGTGAAGGTGCGCGCGACCGACTTGTTATGCAAGGTAACCACCGAGGCCGAGGTGGACGAATACTGCTGCGCATTTACCCAGCTCTATCGTGAGGAGGCGCACTATTTGGAGCGCACCGCGCCGTGGATCGAGCGCGTCGGCCTGGAGTATGTGAAGCAGCGTGTCGTTGAGGATGAGGTGGGGCGCAAGGCGCTGTATAATAGGTTCATCGAATCGCAGAAATACGCACAGGTTGACCCTTGGGCCGAACGTGTCAGCCATGCGGTGGAACAGCATGAGTTTGTGCCGCTCAAGAAAGTCGCGGCTGGATAAGAACCTTTAAGACAGAAATTATTCGAAATGACAGACTGGATCGAAATAGGAAAGATTGAAGACATCCCTCGCCTCGGGGCTCGGGTGGTGAATACAGCACAAGGGGATATCGCCGTATTCCGCACTGCCGAAGACGAGGTGTTCGCCTTGCACGACGCCTGCCCGCACAAGGGTGGTCCCTTGTCGCAGGGTATTGTGCATGGCAGGCGCGTCACCTGCCCCCTGCATAATTGGGTGATCGAATTGACCGATGGCGTTGCGGTTGCGCCTGACGAAGGTCATACGGCCTGCTACCCGGTCAAAGTCGAAGATGGGGTGATCCGTCTCGCGTTGCAACGCCAGCCCTGTTCCTCCGCGGCTTGATCAGCGCATGACGGCCTCGACAAGAACCACCTGCCCTTATTGTGGTGTGGGGTGCGGTGTGCTAGCGAACGTCGCGCCGGATGGCGGTGTCGAGATTCGCGGCGACAGCAGGCATCCGTCCAATTTTGGCCGTTTGTGTTCGAAAGGCTCCGCGCTGGGCGAGACTGTCGATCTCGACGGCCGGCTGCTTTACCCCGAAATACGCGGCAAGCGTGTGAGCTGGGATGCCGCACTCACAGCGGTGGCGGAAGGATTCGCGCGCATCATCCGCGATCATGGCCCGGACGCCGTGGCGTTTTATGTTTCCGGCCAGCTTCTCACCGAGGATTATTATGTCGCCAACAAGCTGATGAAGGGCTTCATCGGCTCAGCGAACATCGATACCAACTCACGGTTGTGCATGGCTTCTTCCGTGGCGGGGCACAAGCGCGCCTTTGGTTCGGACACCGTACCCGGCAATTACACCGATCTGGAGCTGGCCAATTTGATCGTGCTGGTGGGGTCGAACACTGCTTGGTGTCATCCGGTGGTCTTTCAGCGTATCACTCAAGCCAAAAAGAACAACCCTGATCTCAAGATCGTGGTGATCGATCCGCGCCGCACGCAAACCTGCGATATCGCCGATCTGCATCTGGCGGTCAAGCCGGGTACCGACACCACCCTGTTCAACGGGTTGCTCGTTTTTCTGCACGGCAATGGCGACAGCAATCCCTATTTCATCAATACCCACACCGAAGGCATGGATGCGGCATTGCAGGCCGCGCTTGCCAGTGCACCCTCGGTGGAAGAGGTGGCGCTGCGTTGCGGTTTGGCGGAGGAGGACGTCGCCCGCTTTTATCGCTGGTTTTCGTGCACCGAAAAGGTAGTGAGCGTTTATTCACAAGGTGTTAACCAGTCCTCTTGCGGTACCGATAAGGTCAACAGCATCATCAACTGCCATCTGCTTACCGGCCGCGTCGGCCGTCCTGGGATGGGGCCGTTTTCGCTGACCGGTCAGCCCAACGCGATGGGCGGGCGTGAGGTGGGCGGGCTGGCCAATCAGTTGGCGGCGCACATGGAGATCGACAATGCCGAACACCGTGCGCTCGTACAGCGCTTCTGGAGCGCGCCCGTCATCGCCGATCATGCCGGTCTCAAGGCCGTGGATCTGTTCGCCGCCATCGGCTCGGGCAGGGTGAAAGCGGTATGGATCATGGCGACCAATCCGGTGGTGAGCTTGCCCGATGCCGATGCGGTACGCAAGGCGCTACAGGGTTGCGAGCTGGTGGTCGTTTCCGACTGCATGCGCAACACCGATACCACGCAATGGGCGCATATCTTGTTGCCGGCAACGGCGTGGGGCGAGAAAGACGGAACGGTCACCAACTCCGAACGGCGCATCTCGCGCCAACGCAAATTTTTAACGCCGCCGGCCGATGCCAAACCCGATTGGTGGATCATCGCCGAAGCCGCCAAGCGCATGGGTTTCGGCGAGGCCTTCGATTACGATTCTCCGGCGCAGATCTTCCGCGAATATGCCGCGTTGTCCGGCGCCGGGAACGCTGGCAGCCGCGATTTCGATATCAGTGGGTTGGCCTTGCTGAGCGATGACGAATATCAGGCCATGCCGCCGCGGCAATGGCCGGTCAATGCCCGTCATCCGCAAGGCACGGAACGGATGTTCGGCGACGGACGGTTTTTCACACCCAGCGGCCGGGCGCGATTTGTCGCCATTACACCGCGTCTTCCCGGTCATGCCACGGATGTCGAATACCCTTTAATTCTCAACACCGGCCGCGTGCGCGATCAGTGGCACACTATGACGCGAACCGGAAAATCTCCGCGTCTGTCGGCACACGTCACTGAGCCCTATGTCGAGCTTCACCCTGAAGACGCCGCGATGGTTAGAGTGAAAGAGGGCGGTCTGGCGAGACTCTCCAGCCATTGGGGCGAAATGATCGCGCGCGTCAGGGTCACACCCGATCAACAGCGTGGCAGCGTGTTCGTGCCCATGCACTGGAATGACCAGTTCGCCAGCCGCGGGCGCGTCGATGCCCTGGTCAACCCGGTGGTCGATCCTGTTTCTGGCCAGCCTGAACTCAAACACACGCCGGTGCATGTCGAGCCCTACATGCCGGGCTGGTATGGATTCATGCTGTCACGGCGCAAGCTGACCTTCAGCGACGCGAGTTACTGGGTGAGCGCCATAGGCAAGGATTTCTGGCGTTACGAGCTGGCGGGCGAGCATCAGCCCGGCGATTGGGCGAAGTGGGCGCGCGAGCTGTTGTGCGTGCCGCAGGAGAAAGTGGAATGGATCGATTACCTCGACAAGGCGGCCGGCCGGTATCGCGGCGCGCGCATCGTCAACAATCGCCTGGAAAGCTGCGTTTTTGTCGCGCCCACCTTCGAGCTGCCGCCGCGTACTTGGCTGGCTAGCCTGTTTGCCGAGGATGAATTGTCTTCAGATGAACGATCGAGCCTGCTTGCGGGCCGCCCTGGCAAAGGGCAGAGCGATGCGGGCCGTATTGTCTGCGCCTGTTTCGGTGTCGGGCTCAACACCCTCGTCGAGGCCATCCGTAAAGACCATCTCACCACTCCCGAGGCTATCGGCCGTGCCCTCAAGGCAGGCACCAATTGTGGTTCGTGTATTCCCGAGCTGAAGGCGTTGATTGCATCGGCATGATATAGCGCCGACTATTGAACCCGATATTCAATCTCTAGAGTGCGCCGTGCACACCATTGCGCGGTGCGTGAGACGCACCCTACGAAATACGAAATGGCGATTGTTACCCAACATGAAACAAGCCCTCCTTTTTCTGCTGCTTTTTATTTCTCCACTGGCAAGCTCTGACGAGGCAAAAATCGCCGTTGCCGCCAATTTTCTTGGTGCGTTGCAAGCCCTTGCGCCGGTGTTCGAGCAGCAGACCGGCCATCGCCTGCTGATCAGCAGCGGTTCGACGGGCAAGCTCTATGCCCAGATCCGCAATGGCGCGCCTTATGAAGTGTTTCTTGCCGCCGATGCCAGGCATCCGCGGTTGATAGAGGAAGAGGGTTTGGCCGTTTCCGGTAGCCGCGGCAATTACGCCGTTGGGCGATTGGTGGTGTGGAGTGCCGAGCCGGCGAGAGTGTGTGCGAGCCAGCAATGTCTGATGCAGCCCGATATCCGGCGCTTGGCGATAGCCAATCCACTGGCGGCGCCATACGGCCGGGCGGCGCAGCAAAGCCTGGAGGCGATGGGTGTATGGGCCGCCTTGCAGCCGCGGATCGTGCGTGGTGAGGACGTGGGACAGACGTTTCAGTTCGTCGCCACAGGAAATGCGGAACTGGGGTTGGTGGCGCTGTCTCAGGTGTTCAGCCCGAACAACACGTTCTCGACGCGATACTGGGAAATTCCGCAGAAATTTTATGACCCGATTGCGCAGGATATGGTGCTGTTGAAGCAAGGGCAATCCAATCCCGCGGCGCGTGCCTTTATGGAATTCATAAAGACTCCTCTGGCGCGAGGCATCATTCAGCGCTATGGTTATGGGGTGAAATAACCCTAAAAAAACCGTGGTTGGAGCCGCATGTCAGAATTCGATTTTGGCCCACTATGGCTTAGCCTGCGTCTGGCCGCCGTCACTACACTGCTGTTGCTCGTTGTAGCCTCGCCTGTCGCCTGGTGGCTGGCGCGCACCCGTTCGCCGATGCGGGCCGCAGTCGAGGCGGTGGTCGCCCTGCCGCTGGTGCTGCCTCCGACGGTGCTGGGATTTTATCTTTTGCTGCTGCTCGGACCGCAAGGTCCGCTGGGCGTCCTGACCGGTTCCACGCTGACCTTCACCTTCAGCGGTCTGGTGATCGCGTCGATCCTCTATTCCTTGCCCTTTGTCGTGCAACCTTTGCACAATGCCTTCGAAGCGGTCGGCGGCAAACCCCTGGAAACGGCCTGGTGTCTGCGCGCATCACCGCTGGATGCCTTTCTCACCGTGGCGATGCCACAGGCGGCGCGCGGTTATCTCACCGCCGCGGTGCTGGGTTTCACTCACACCTTGGGTGAGTTCGGCGTGGTGCTGATGGTGGGTGGCAATATCCCTGGGCAGACGCGGGTCATCTCCATTGCCATCTATGATCAGGTGGAGACGTTAGACTACGCCAGCGCCCATCTGATGTCGGCGTTGTTGCTGGGCTTCTCCTTTGTCGTGCTGTTGGTTGTCTACACCCTAAACCGCCATTTGCCGGCGCACCATTCATGAGCCGCATACTTGGCCGTTTCGATCTGGCGCGTCCAGGGTTTCGTCTTCAGGCGCAACTGGATCTGCCTGCGCAAGGAGTGACGGCGGTATTCGGCCGGTCCGGCAGCGGCAAGACCACGCTGCTGCGTTGCCTGGCGGGCCTGGAACGCAGCCCGGCGGGCTTCATGTCGATGGGCGGGACGGTGTGGCAGGACGAACAGCGGGGCGCATTCGTCCCGGTACACCGCCGCGCCATAGGCATGGTGTTCCAGGAGCCGCATCTGTTTTCTCACCTGAGTGTGCATGCCAATCTCCATTACGGCCTGAAACGCACCCCGCAACATGAACGCTACATCTCAAGCGAACAGGTGATCGATATTCTCGGCATCGGCCACCTGTTGGATCGTCGCCCACACCAGCTCTCGCTGGGCGAACAACAGCGCATCGCCATCGGCCGCGCATTGCTTGCCAGTCCGCGTCTACTGCTGATGGACGAACCACTGGCTTCGCTGGACAGGCCACGCAAGCAGGAGATCCTTCCGTTCATCCAGCGTCTGTGCGTCGAATTGAAAATTCCGGTGGTTTATGTCAGTCATTCGGTCCAGGAAATACTGCAATTGGCCGACACGCTGGTGTTGATGAACGAAGGCGCGTCGATAGCGGCCGGGCCGATTCAGGAGGTTTTCTCCCGTCTCGATCTGCCGCATTATCTCGGCGACATGGCGGGGTCGGTCGTGGATACCCGTGTGGCAGGTCATGAACCGGAATATGGCCTGACCCGCCTGGAATTTCACGGCAGCCAACTGTACGTGCCGCTTCAGCCGTTGAGCATAGGACAGCCGCTGCGCGTGCACATCCTGGCGCGCAATGTCAGTCTTGCCGCCGCCCCATTGTCCGAACCGATCAGCGTGCTCAACGTCATCGAGGCCCGCGTAACAGAGATCGGTTCCGCGCTCGAAGGCCAGCATTCGGTGGCTATCCGCCTCGACGCAGGGTGTCCGCTGCTCGCCAGCATCACGCGCAAATCCCTGGCGATGCTTGGGCTTGTTCCGGGCCAGCGGGTGTATGCGTATATCAAGGCGGTTTCGTTGAGCCAGGAGTGGGGGTAGCGGCCAATATTAACCCGGCAATCAAATTCATCTGCTTTCTCTCAAGGGTAGGGTGCGCCGCGCGCACCATCCGTGTGGTGCGTCAGACGCACCCTATGAGACTAAAATTGCCTTACGCCCAGCAATTCGGCAGCCAGCGGGTTCGGTTCGGGTGCATGAAAAAAAGCGTCCTGGATGGCGGTGTCCGAAGTGGATGAAGGCAGGATCAACAACACCTTACCCTTGTAGTCTGGATCATCCCGCGTTTCCCACATTGCCAGGAATTGGTATACCGAAAGTCGCCGATTGCCCCAGGAAGGATCGCCCAGCCAGACGGTATCTTCACTGATACCACGCAACACCGAAAAATGGTCATCGCCGCGATAGCGCAGATAGACGATGGCAGGCACCTTGATCTTCCGCAACTGGTCAAAGCTCAAAGCCAGCCCCGCACCTTTAAAGCCGTATTGCGGCAGCACCGCCGCCATGTCGGCGAAAGAAGCCATGGCGTCATCCTTCCTCATCGCCTTGAGGATGTCCGCCTCGGTTACGGCCTTGCCATAGAAATTGGTCAGGATCGTTGCCATGGATGCCGCGCCACAGGAGAAATCCAGGTCTTGCTTTACGATGTGCGCGTCGCGCCGGTCCTTCCAGGATTGTGTCGCGACAGGGCCATGGAGTGTGGGCGTGGTTATCATGGCATCGGCCAGCGTCATGGGTGCGCAGGTCGCGCCGAGAAAAACCAATCCCCATCGTGGAATAAATTTTTGCATCGCCAAAAACTCAAAGCTCATGAACCGCCACGCGCCGGTGGCGGCAGCGCTTTCTTGAGGCGCTGCGCTGTCTTTTCGGCGATATTCGAAAAGGCTGACACGATGGCCTTGCCCGCCAGGTCGACATACCACTTGCCTATCTCCGTTTCATAGAGTTTGAGATATTCGGTCAGTTCATGGTCGGATACCGAACGATAGGCATAGAGCATGTTGATCTGCGCGAATTGCTGGATCATTGGCCGGGACTGCAATTGAATTTGCCACATGATGTCTTCAAGTTGTTCCGGTTTCATGCGGCGCTCCGGCGGGAGGACAGGGTCCATGATCGAGGCCATGGCCTGAAAAGTCCACAACTGGATATTCAAGTTCACCGTGGTTGCGCCCGTCGCCTTGTCA
>SBBG01000019.1 GCA_005240065.1 Gammaproteobacteria bacterium
CCCCGCTCCACCACCTTGACCCGCATCCCCGCCCGCGCCAACTCGCGCGCCGTGAGCATGCCAATCAAACCACCGCCAATCACCAAACAATCTGTCATGGCTCAATTATCCCATATCGGGTGCCGATATACATCGGAGGAATACATCACAGGGTACCTCTAATAAAAATTCGATCAAGGCGCAAGAGCAAGGCGGAAATGGGCGAAAAAGCGAGGTGTACACGCATACATGAGCATTTTGAGTGCATTTCCAACGCCATCATCGCGGCTTCTGCGGATTTTTAGAAGCGCTAATAACTTCCTTCATTACCGATGCTCCGCACTTTATTGCCGGCATAGACCGCTCATCGGGAAAACCGCGCAGCTCATCGGTTTTCCCATGACGATCGAAATTCAAGGTGGTACAACGAAGTCATGAACAGAAAACACACAGGTTTTTCTCTGGTTGAACTGATGGTCGTACTGGCCATCGCCGCGATCATTGCGACGATAGCGGTACCGAGCTTCCGTTCCACGCTTCAGAACAACCGGCTTGCATCGCAGGCGAACGACTTCGTCGCGACACTCCATCTGGCGCGCGGCGAGGCCGTAAAACAGGGCCGTCGCACCACCGTATGTGTCAGTGACAATCAGACGAGTTGTTCCGGCACAGATTGGGCCAAAGGTTGGCTGGCATGGGCCGACACCAATGGCGACGCAGCCATGCAGACCAGCGAGATCATCCGGGTGCATGAGGCGTTGGGCGGAGCCACCCTGACCAGCCTGGAGGCCGTTGCTTCGATCCAGTATCTGCCCAGCGGTTTTCTGAACATTCCAGCGGGCTCCTCTCGCGGTTTTCAGTTATCTGCATCGGGCTGCACTGGAAACGAGGTGCGCACCATAACCGTCATTCCCACCGGGCGGGCTAACATCAGCCGCAGCGCCTGCCCCTGACAGGTAACGCCTTATGACAAAAAACATCACCATGCAACGAGTCCCTTGCAAATCGCACAAGGCGAAGGGTTTTACCATGATCGAAGTCCTGGTCGCCATCGTAGTGCTGTCCATCGGGCTGCTCGGCCTGGCAGGGTTACAGGCGACTGGGCTACGCAATAATCAGAGCGCCTATCTGCGCACCATCGCCACCCAGCAGGCCTATGACATGGCGGATCGTATCAGGGCCAACCCGAACGGGGTGCTGGCTGGTCAGTATGACAATATTTCGACCGCGATACCTGCCACGCCACCGGCCGATTGTGTCACCCATAGTTGCACCGCGTCGGATATGGCCGCCTACGATGCCTACGCTTGGAAAACCGCCACCGCGAATCTGTTGCCATCGGGCAAGAGCGCTGTGTCGCGCCCCGCGGGCGGTACCCGCTTCACCATCACCGTAATGTGGGACGACGCACGCAACGGCGCCACTGGCACAGGCTGTGACCCCAACAACCCGAATGATTTGACCTGTTTTTCGATGAGCTTCCAACCATGAACCACGCGACACTCAAGATTATGCGCCCGGACAAGCAACGTGGCCTCACGCTGATGGAGGTGATGGTCGCCATCACCATCAGTTTGATCCTGCTCGCCGGCGTCATGCAGATCTTCCTCGGCAGCCGGCAGACCTACCGCATGCAAGACGGCTTGGCGCGCTTGCAGGAAAACGGGCGCTTCGCGATGGACTTTTTATCGAGGGACATTCGCATGGCTGGGTATCAAGGCTGCCGCAGAGCGGCAACGACCGTCAACAACACCTTGGCTGGGGCCATTCCCGCCAGTTTCAATCCCGGCATGGGGCTACAGGGATGGGAGGCATCGGGTACCGGCCCAGGACAAACATATAACATCTCCAGCACCAATGTCGCCACGGTCAGCACAGTCGGCGGCGGCTGGACCACAGCTGGCGGCACGACACTGGAGGATTTCCAGGCCGTCCCCGGCTCCGACATCGTCCGCATCTGGACGATGGGGGAAAACCCCGCGGAAATCGACAATATCTCGCCCGGCGCCAATACGGTCGTGGACACCCCGCAAAATTCCGTATTCGCCAACGACGAGATCCTGATGCTCAGCGACTGCACGAATGCGGACGTGGTGCAAGTGTGCAACATACAAACCATCGGCTCCGGACAAATACGCCTGAACCTCAATGCCGGCTGCGTTCCCGGCAATATCGCGGCCATGACGCTTTCAACCAGCCAGGACGGACAAGTCTCGCGACTGGTCAGCAACATCTATTACGTGGGAAAGAGGAACAACGACCCCAACAACCCGCCCGCGCTCTTTCGGCGCCCCTTGGGCGGAGCCACGTTGCTGGCGGGCAATCCCGAAGAATTGCTGGAGGGCGTGGAAAGCATGCAGGTCCTGTATGGCGAAGACACCGATAGCGATCGCACGGCGAACCGTTATGTCACCGCCAACAACGTCACCGACTGGGCGAATGTGGTCAGCGTGCGGCTGGCGCTACTGATGCGCAGCGTGGAAGAGGCCAATTCCACCACGGACAGCAATACCTACCAGACGGCGGAAACCACCATCAATCCCATGGATGACCGCCGCCTGCGTCGTGTCTTCACCACCACCCTGCAGATACGCAACCGGGGGCAGTGACATGAATCATTCCATCCATACCAAACAACACGGCTCCGTGCTGATCGTCAGCTTGATGATCCTGCTGGTACTGACACTCATCGGCGTCACCGCGATGGGCGTCTCGACGCTGGAGGAAAAAATGTTAAAGCTGAAACGCCTGTCCATCGGGGGAATCGACGAAGGACTCGACAAAGCGATGCGGTACCGACTCCTGGGGGA
>SBBG01000001.1 GCA_005240065.1 Gammaproteobacteria bacterium
GTGCAATGCTTGATCGATGCGATCGGTGAAAAAGCCCACGGCGGTGACGCTGGTGACGGCGATGAGGATCGCTAGCGCCAGCACGCGCAGTTCGCCCGATCGCCAGTCGCGTTTCAGCATACGCAGTGCCAGCATCGCCGTATTCATATCGCCGCCTTCAGGCGGCCTTTGTCGAGCTCCAGGCGCCGGTTGCAGCGCCGCGCCAGGGTTTCGTCATGGGTGACCAGGATCAGAGTAGTGGTCTGCTCGCGGTTGATTTCGAACAGCAGATCCGCGACACGTTCGCCGGTGGTGCGGTCGAGATTGCCCGTCGGTTCATCGGCGAACAGCAGTTTCGGTCGCGGCGAGAAGGCGCGTGCGATGGCGACACGCTGCTGCTCGCCGCCGGACAGTTGTCGCGGGTAATGGTGCAGACGTTGTTCCAGTCCCACCCGCGCCAGCACCGTCTGCGCTGTTTCGCGCGCATCGCGCCTGCCGGCCAGCTCTAGCGGCAACATGACATTTTCCAGCGCGGTGAGATTGGGCAGCAATTGAAACGACTGAAAGACAAAACCGATCATCGCCCCGCGCAGCCGGGCGCGGCCATCCTCGTCGAGCGCGAATAGATCCGTTCCGTCGATCCACACCCGGCCGCCACTGGGCATGTCGAGCCCGGCCAGTAGGCCGAGCAGGGTAGACTTGCCGGAACCCGATGCCCCGACGATCGCCACCGCATCGCCCGGTGCAATGGTAAGATCAATGTCATGCAGTAACACCAGCTCGCCTTCGGGGCTGGTTACCTGCTTGAGCAGATTTTCCGCCCGCACCATGGGGCATGAGGAACCGTCCGGCATGTTGAAAAAACTCCTGATATTAGTATTGTTGGCCTTCCCGCTGGCTGCCATCGCCGCACCCGCACCGGTCATCCTGGTATTGGGGGATAGTTTAAGTGCTGCCTATGGCATAGATCAAAACGCGGGCTGGGTTGCTCTGCTGCAAAAGCGACTGATGGAACAGTCCTACAATTACCGCGTTGTCAACGCCAGTATCAGCGGCGCCACCACGCGTAGCGGTTTGTCGCGTCTTGGTCAGGCGTTGCAAACTTACAAGCCCGTCATTATCGTCCTTGAGCTGGGCGCCAACGATGGTCTGCGCGGCCTGACGGTGGAGGAAATGCGCAATAACCTCGCTGCCATCATCGAAAAAAGCCGCCAAAACCGCGCCAAGGTGCTGCTGATCGGCATGCGTCTGCCCCCTAATTATGGCCCGGCCTACACCAAAAAGTTCCACGATGTCTATACCGGGCTCGCCGACCGCTACCGCATTCCACTTGTGCCGTTCCTGCTGGAAGGCGTGGCGACCGATTTTTCGTTGATGCAAAGCGATGGACTGCATCCCACCGCCGAGGCGCAACCGATGATTCTGGAGAATGTTTGGAAGGAGATGGCGAGAATGGTGAGGAAGTAACCGGGCATGGGCCGGGATCGACTGTGGTAGTCACGGCTCCCGCTGGCTCTTTCCCGCCAGTGTGGAGGAGGGTGGTTACAGAAATATGCCGAGCCGGCGGCCCACTTCTTCATAAGCCTCGATGACATTGCCTAGATCCTGACGGAAGCGATCTTTATCCATCTTCTGGCGCGTGGCGGCGTCCCACAGGCGGCAGCCGTCGGGGCTGAATTCGTCGCCGAGTACGATTTCGCCATGGAAGCGGCCGAATTCCAGTTTGTAATCGACCAACAAGATATCCGCTTCGAGGAACAAGGCCTGGAGGATGTGGTTGGCGCGGAAAGTGAGTTCCTTCATGCGTTCCACTTCCGCGTCGCTGGCCCAGCCGAAGGTGCGGATGTGGTATTCGTTGATCATCGGGTCGCGCAAGGCGTCGTTCTTGAGGAAGAACTCGAGCGTTGCCGGATTGAGCGGCCTGCCTTCCTCGATGCCCAGGCGGCGGCACAGGCTCCCCGCCGCGATATTGCGCACCACGCATTCGACGGG
This sequence comes from Gammaproteobacteria bacterium, assembly GCA_005240065.1. Lineage (GTDB taxonomy): Bacteria > Pseudomonadota > Gammaproteobacteria > Ga007554 > SBBG01. The sequence goes on from SBBG01000001.1 coordinate 1,972, forward strand.
AATCATCTGCAATTTTTTGAAAACCGACTCGTTGTCGGACAACAGGCGTTCGAAGTGGGTGGGCACGCCTTCTTCGGCCAGCCGCTGCATGATGAAAGCGTTGAATTTGTTGTTGACCATGCCCTTGCGCGGCAGTTGTACGATTTTTTGCCCGTCGAAGGCCGAGGTGTCGTCACGGAAGTGGATGATGACGCGATCCTGGTCATCGGTGGTATACACTGTTTTGGCCTTGCCGGAATAGAGTTCAGCGAGTTTTTGCATGGTGTGGTTCTCTAAAACTTTATGAAAATGTAGGGTGGGTTAGCGGTTTTCGCGTAACCCACCAAGCGTGCGAAGCACGCAATCAGTCTTTGTAGTGAGTGCCTGTCGGCACATTTGGTGGGTTACGGCGCAAAAAAACGCACCTAACCCACTCTACATTATTAAGGAAGCTCTGAATAATTCCATCCTGGAATTCTCAGAGTACGAAAAGCAAAAATGTGACTTTTGCTTTTCTTCATTTTTCAATCATTTGGGGTGATTGAAAAATGCTGGCGCCTCCGTGTGTCGCGGAACCTCTGAATTGATCAGAGGTTCCTTAGAATTTAGGAAACGGTACCTAGTAGATTTTCCGCCACTCCAACCCCAAGTCCTGGTCGGCGATGCCGATCCAGTCCGGCGCGCACCCGAGCGCGTTCGACAGCGCCTCGCGCGCCAATTGTGGCGTGTTGTTTTTGGCGCTGAGGTGCATCGCTACCAGGTGCTGGAGCTTTGAGCAGTCCAGTTTCGACAGCAGCTCCGCCGACTGGCGGTTGCTCAGGTGTCCGTACTGGCCAGCGACGCGCTTTTTCAGTTTCTTCGTATATGCGCCGTTGGCGAGCATGTCGCTGTCGTGATTACTTTCCAGCATCAGCGCATCGCAGCCGGTCAGGCATTGTTCGATATGCGGTGTGCTACTTCCTGTATCGGTCAAAACGCCTATTTTCCTTACGCCGTCGCTGAACACGAAGTGAGCGGGTTCGCGGGCATCGTGCGGTACGGGAAAGGGCTGCACTTGCAGATCGCCGATGACGAATGGCCGGTGACTGCTGAAGCGTTGCAGTGTGGGCAGGCGACGTAGCCAGTTGTGCTGCGCGGCGCCTGCCGTGGCCCATACCGCCATACCGTATTTTTTGGCCAGCGGCCCCACGCCGCTGACATGGTCGCCATGTTCGTGGCTAATGACGATGGCGGCGATGTCTTCGGGGCGCTTGCCCAGGCGCGCCAGGCGCTGCTCGGTTTCGGCGAGGGTAAAGCCGCAATCCACCAGGATACAGGTTCGATCTTTCTCGACCAGTGTGCCGTTGCCCTGACTGCCGCTGCCCAGAGACGCGAAGCGCACTTGGAGCTTACTTGAGCCGTTCGTGCAGCAATGTTAACAGCCGCTGCGCTGCCGCCGAATTGTCGCGATTGCCCGCCATGTCGAGGACGATGACGCGCGTTTCCTTTCCTTCGCGGTCGCTGAGGCTGAGCTGGTAGGGCGTGGCCTCTTTATCTTCTTTCGGAGCGAACAACCTGGAGAAGAATCCCTTTTCCTGTTTTTCGGGCGCCTTTCCACTGAAACGCACCTGATAGATACCCTTGGCTCGGTCTTGGTCATCCACCTTGAGGCCGAGATGGTCGATCGCCTGAGCGGTGCGCCGCCATGCGTTGGCATAATCTTCTGCCAGGATCAGGGCAAGCTGGCCCTGCGTATCTTTGCTCAGCGTAGCCCGTTCGGGCAGGGTGGCGGAGAGCGCCCCTTTGATCTCGTCTGCCTTGGCTTCGCTTGTGCCCAGATACAGCGCCAGGCGTTTGAGCATCTCGGCCTCCAGTTCGGGATCGCTGGGGCGCGGCTGCCAGGCTACGGCATCGCCTCGGGCGGTTTGTTCCATGCCGCGGTGGGCTAGATACACTTCAGTGGTGCCGGGCGTTACGCCGGATTCCAGGCGGACGCGGAATTGGTCGCGCGTGGAGGATGAACGCAGGAAATCGAAAGATTTGCGGAAGAATGACGCGGCTTCACCTTTCCTGGCGCGGTTTTCCTCCCAACTGGTGTCGAGAATACCGAGGCTGGATTGTTCTTGCGCGATGGTAAAGCCGTTTTCCTGCCAAAAGCCGCGCATTTTTTGCCACAAGGCGGCGGGTTCGCTTTTGACGAGCAGCCAACGCTGGGCTCCATCACGCTCGACGCGAACATTTTCCGGCGCGTTCGAGGCGAGACCGCCGTTGCCGGTTTCCGCAGGGGCGGCACGAGGGCTGTCTGACGGCGCTTGTAATACGGGTGTGGCAGGGATGATTGCGCCGGCATCCATCGCCGGGGTGATGAGGTCGGGCGGGACTTCCAGCGGCGGCAGCGGTCTGGCCTGTTTGTATTCGACCTCTTTGCTGGGGATCAGACCGCAGGCGGAGACGGCTGCGATACACGACGCGATCATGCCTGCCTTATACAGACGTTTGATATACCACATATTTTTCATCGGGATTATAAAACTCCAGCCTCTTGCATGGCTTGCCTGACAGCGGCGTGATGCCGTGGCGAGAGGGGTGTCAGCGGCAGGCGGATGCCGGACGGTATCAGTCCCAGCTCATGCAGTGCCCATTTGACCGGTATGGGATTGGATTCCACGAACAGCGTCTGATGCAGCGGCATGAGGCGGCGGTTGATGGCGTGGGCCTGTTCCCGGTCGCCGCGCAGCGCGGCGGCGCACATCTCGTGCATTGCGCGCGGCGCGACGTTGGCCGTCACCGAAATGTCGCCCTTGGCGCCCATCAGTATCAGGTCCACGGCGGTGGCGTCGTCTCCCGAGTAAAGGTCCAGCCGGTCGCCGCAGCGTTCGAGTATCTCCCGCCCGCGTTCCAGGTTGCCGGTGGCTTCCTTGATGCCGACGATGTTGGAGATGACCGACAGCCGTTCCACCGTTTCCGGCAGCATGTCGCACGCCGTGCGGCCGGGAACATTATAAAGTATCTGGGGAATGGGCACAGCCTCGGCGATGGCCTTGTAATGGAGATAAAGCCCTTCCTGGGTCGGCTTGTTGTAATACGGAGTGACCAGTAGCGCGGCATCGGCGCCGGCTTCCATGGCGCCGCGGGTCAGTTCGATGGCCTCTTTGGTCGAGTTGGCGCCCGTGCCCGCGATCACCGGAATGCGGTTGCGAACCAGTTCGACCACTTCGCGCAGCACACCGCAATGCTCTTCCATGTCGAGCGTGGCCGACTCGCCCGTCGTGCCGACCGCGACGATGGCGTCGGTGCCATTATCGACGTGGAACTCGATAAGTCTGGCCAGGCTTTCGTGATCCAGCGCCCCATCTTCGTGCATGGGCGTGACCAGCGCCACCATACTGCCGTAAAACATGGAAAATCTCCGCAGCATCAAAAGCATCATATTACTTGTGCGGCGGCATGATGACAAGGCGTGGCGTGGTTTTCAGGTTTGGGCAGCGACGCCCTGTGCGTGTGAGGGCAGGGCGTCGCGGTGATGTCCCTCCGTTTCCTCAGGGCGTACAGACCGTCCCATAAAAGGCGCCCAATTCTACACTACATTGCCGAGGGCTGGCGTGTAAACGGATTTTTTACCATTGCCAAAACTTTTATGCTTGCCGTATGCGGCGGTTCAGATCGGCAATGACGTGGCCGGGCGCGTCTGCTCGTTCTGTATCAATGGTGATGGCGTGCGCCGATTCCTCGGCGGTGAGAGGTTCGTGCGTGGCGAGCTGGTGTTCGAGTACCGCGAGACCAGCTTCCGAAGCGTCGTGATTTTCCATCGTCCGCTGGCTGATGCGCTCACGCAACGCGGTCTCGGACGCCTGGTAATCGAGTATGACGAAGGATGTATGTAGTTGTGAGGCGAGTTCGCGGAATGCAGCCCGTTGCGCGTGTCCGAGAAACGTGGCGTCGATGATGATGGGAAGGCCGGACGTGATCGCGGTGCGCGCGAGATTTGCGAGGCGCTGGTAGGTGCGCTGGCTGGCATCCGCAGTGTAGAGGCCGGTGGCGACACCTGCGCCGGTGCGCGCCATTTCCGACAGGCCGAACAGGCGCTTGCGTTCCACGTCGGAGCGCAGACGGATCGCGCCCAGTGCTTCGAGTAGCGGCTGGGTGAGGGTGGTCTTGCCCGAGCCGGACAAGCCGTGGGTGATGATCAGCGGGGCGGGACGGGGGCGGGTGTAGTGTTCGGCGAGGCCGGCATAACGGTGGTATTGCCGCTGCGCGGCATCCCGTTCCTGCTCGCTCAGTCCGGCTTGCCCGAGCCGGATGCGCGCCACCTTGGCGCGCACCAGGGCGCGGTAGACCAGGTAATAGCGCAGCAGGCGCAGTCCCTCGTAGTCGCCAGTGGCGGAAAGGTAGCCATTGAGGAAGCGCCAACCCAGCGGACCGTGGCTGCAGCTATCGAGATCCATCATCAGAAAGGCGGCCTCGCTGATCACGTCGATCCAGCGCAGGTTGTCGTTGAACTCCAGGCAGTCGAAGAGCGCGATGCGGTCATCCAGCAGCACCATGTTCGCCAGGTGCATGTCGCCGTGGCATTCGCGGATGAAGCCTTGCTCCTTGCGTGCCTGAAGGTCGGCGAGCCGCTGCCGGTGCGCGGCTTCGCTCCAGGCGCGCAGCCGTTCGAGCTGGGCGATGTCGCCGGGTACGGCGAGGCGCGGCCGGATTTGCAGGAAATTCTCCTCCACCGGCTGATAAACGTTCGCCGGACTGCCATAGGGGCTGTCCGCTCCGGCGATGGCGATGCGGCCGTGAAACGCGGCGATCTGTCGCGCCAGGCCGTCGATGTGCGCAGGCTTGAGCCCGCCGTGCGCCATCACGCGATCCATCTGCGCTTGTTGCGGAAACTGCGTCATCTTCACTGCATATTCGATGGGCACGCCCGCGCCATCGAGCACCGGCACGGCGGGGCTGCCGGTAATGGCGATCACGTCGAGATAGAGCTCGGGGGAAAGCCGGCGGTTGAGGCGCAGTTCTTCCTGACAGTAATGATGCCGCTTTTCCAGGGTGGAGAAGTCGAGAAAGCCCAGGTCCACCGGCTTTTTGATCTTGTAGGCGTAGGGGCCGGTGAGCAACACCCAGGAGATATGGGTCTCGATGACCTCGAAATGTTCTATCGGGTGGTCATAGAGCGCGGGGTTCTGGAGGGACTGGATGAGCATGGTGTCAAGGCTTGAAAGGGTGTTCATCATTTGGAAACCAAGAATATCACGAACATCTCTTACTGCGTGGGAGGTTGTTTTCGCCGCATGTGATTCCCACTTTAAAATTGAGGAGCTCTGAATTATTTAACCCGGCAATCAAATTTATCTGTTTTTCCAGATTTTCTCCTAAGGGTAGAGTGCGCCGCGTGCACCATCCGTGTGGTGCGTGAGACGCACCCTACGAAACAACTGGGTAACGGCGATCTATTTGGTTGCTGGATTAATAATCAAGGCTCTTTGATTCACTTACCCTGTTTGTATATTAACAAATTCTAATATACAATGATCTGCAATTGCCGTTTGACGAGGAGAATGAGGGATGCGCAAGACACGGGTGATCGGGCTGTTTTGGCTGTTTTGGCTGTTGGGGCTGTGGCAGGCCGCGGTTGCCGCGCAGCCCGCGTTGCCGGTGGCGCAGGCGCAGTACCGTAGCGCCGCTGCCCAGCAAGTGTTCGATGGGGTGATCGAGGCAGTCAAGCAGTCCACCGTGTCGGCGCAGATCAGCGGGCGTGTTCAGGAGATTGCCGTCGATGTGAACGACCGGGTCGCCAAAGGTGCGGTGCTGGTGCGGGTGCAGGATGTGGAACCGCGCGCACGCCTTTCCCGCGACCAGGCGGCGGTGAGCGAGGCGCAGGCCCGTTACCAGCAGGCGCAGCAGGATTTCGAGCGCACCAAGGCCATTTATGAGCGCAGGTTGATCGCCAAGGCCGAGATGGACCGCGCCACCGCCACGCTCGATGCCGCGCGCGCCCGTCTCGACGCCGCTCAGGCGCAGGTCACGGAAAGCCGTCAGCAATTTCACTATGCGGTGGTGAGCGCGCCGTACAACGGCATCGTCACCAAGCGCCATGTCGAAGTGGGCGAGGCGGTGCAGCCCGGCCAGCCGCTGATCGGTTTGCAGGCGCTGGACAGGCTGCGTGTGTCGGTCGATGTGCCGCAGAGTCTGGTCAAGGCGGTGCGCGCTCGTGGCCGTGTCCGTGTCATATTGCCTGATGCGGCGGGTGCACCGCGCACCCTTGAGCTGGCGGCGTTGACCGTCTTCCCTTATGCCGATCCGCAGACCGACACGGTCCGGGTGCGTGCCGATCTGCCCGATGCGCTGCCGGGCGTGTATCCCGGCCTGTTCGTCAAGGCCGCGTTCCCGCTCGATGAGGAGAAATCCCTGGCGGTGCCGGAGCGGGCCGTAGTGCGGCGCAGCGAGGTGACGGGCGTGTATGTGGTGGACGGAAAGGGCGGTGTGTCACTGCGGCAGATCCGTGCCGGCAAGCGTTACGACGATGGCATGATCGAAGTGCTGGCGGGCCTGGATGAGGGCGAGCATGTCGCGCTCGATCCGGTGCGCGCCGTAGGCCAGCTCAAACAGCAGCGCGCGGGTAAACCGTGATGAGCGAGCGGATGGGCATTTCCGGCGCGATCGCCAAGAAATTTCTTCATTCCCAAATTACGCCGCTGTTGGCACTGGTGGGGCTGTTGATGGGGTTGTTCGCGGTGCTGGTGACGCCGCGCGAGGAGGAGCCGCAGATCGAAGTGACCTTCGCCAACGTCTTCGTCGCTTTTCCCGGCGCGACGGCCAAGGAGGTCGAGTCGCTGATCAGCACGCCCGGCGAACAGGTGTTGTCGGAGATCGAGGGCGTGAAACACGTCTATTCCGTTTCGCAGCCGGGGCGGGCGATTTTTACCGTGGAGTTCGATGTCGGTCAGGAGCGTACCCGTTCTATCGTGCGCCTCTACAATGCGGTCTTTTCCAATCAGGACTGGCTGCCCGCCAACCTGGGTGCGATGCAAGCCATCGTCAAACCCATGGGTATGGACGACGTGCCCATCGTCACGCTTACGCTGTGGACCGACGATCCGGCGCGCGGCGGCCATGAATTGCAGCGCGTGGCCCATGCCATCGAAGCGGAGTTGAAACGTGTTCCCGGCACGCGCGACATTTACACCATCGGCGGTCCCGATCGCGTGGTGCATGTGGAACTCGACACCCGGCGCATGGCGAGTTACGGCATCGTCCTCGACGACCTGCGCGCCGCATTGACGGCGGGCAATACCTCACGCGAGGCGGGCGACCTGGTGGCGGACAACCGCGAAATACCGGTGCAGGCCGGCGCCTTTCTGGCAAATGCCGAGGATGTCGCGGCGCTGGTGGTTGGCGTGCACAACGGTGCGCCGGTCTATCTGCGCGATGTGGCGCGCGTGACGCACGGCGCCGATCATCCCGAGCAGTATGTCACCCTGGGTACCGGCCCCGCCGCGCAGGACAAAGGCATCGCGGTGCGGGGAGAGTTTCCCGCGGTAACACTGGCGATCGCCAAGAAACCCGGCACCAATGCCGTTGCCATCGCCGATCAGGTAATCGAGCGTTTCGCCCGACTCGAGGGCACCTTCGTGCCGCAGGGTGTGCATGCCACGGTCACGCGCAATTACGGCGAGACCGCCAACGACAAGGCGATGACGCTGATCGGCAAACTGGTCTTTGCCACCGCGTTCGTCGTGCTGCTGGTACTGTTCGCGCTGGGCTGGCGTGAGGCGCTGATCGTCGGCGCCGCAGTGGTGATCACGTTGACGATCACACTGTTCGCCTCCTGGGCCTGGGGGTTCACGCTCAACCGCGTATCGCTGTTCGCGCTGATCTTCTCCATCGGCATTCTTGTCGATGACGCGATCGTGGTGGTGGAAAACATCCATCGTCACATGCGGATCGGCGGCAAACCCCTGGCCGAGGCTATCCCGCTGGCGGTGGATGAGGTCGGCAGCCCGACCATTCTCGCCACCTTCACCGTGATCGCCGCGCTGTTGCCGATGGCGTTCGTCACCGGTTTGATGGGGCCGTACATGAGCCCGATCCCGATCAATGCCAGCATGGGCATGCTCATTTCGCTGGCCGTGGCGTTTGTCGTCACACCGTGGCTGACCTACAAGATATTGCGTAATAACCACAAGCATGCCGTGACGGGAACCGGTGCCGGGCATGACGAAAGCGATGAGAGCGGCCGCCTCTATGGTTTTTTCAAGAAATACGTCGGCCTGTTTCTCGGCGGCGATGCCGGCCGGTCGCGGCGTTGGTTATTGTTCGGAACGATCATGGCGTTGATCGCGATTTCGGTGGGGCTGGGAGTGATTAAGCTGGTGGTGCTGAAGATGCTGCCATTCGACAACAAGTCCGAATTCCAGGTGGTGGTGGACATGCCGGAAGGAACCACCGTGGAACAGACCGCGCGCGTGCTCGATGCGCTCGGCGCCTACCTTTCCACCGTGCCCGAAGTGACCGATTATCAGACCTATGCCGGCACCGCCGCGCCGATCAACTTCAATGGTCTGGTACGTCAGTACTATCTGCGCCAAGGGGCCAACGCCGGCGACATCCAGGTCAATCTGGTGGATAGGCGCAAGCGCGACCGCAAGAGTCATGACATCGCCAGCGCCGTGCGTGGGCCGCTGCAGGACATCGGCCGCCGCATGAACGCCAACGTCAAGATCGTCGAAGTGCCGCCCGGACCGCCGGTGCAGGCGCCGCTGGTCGCCGAGGTCTATGGCATGGACTATAACGGCCAGATGCGCGTCGCCAAACAGGTGCGCGGGATCTTCGAAAAGACCGCGAATGTCGTGGATGTGGATGACAGCATCGAGACCGAAGCGCCGCGCATGATCGTGCATATCGACCGGCAAAAGGCGGCCATGCTCGGCGTCTCGCAGCAGAGCGTGGTCAGCGCGCTGCGCGCCGCGCTGGGCGGCGAGGACGCCAGCTACGTACACGATGAACACGCCAAATACGCCGTCCCGGTCCGCCTCGAACTGCCGGTGGCGGACAAGGCCGCCATGCAGTCGCTGATGCAGCTCAAGGTGCGCGGCGCCCAGGGCAAGCTCATCTCCCTGTCCGAGATCGCCACCGTGGAGCGCAGCACCAGGCAGCACGCGATCTATCACAAGGATTTGTTGCCTGTCGTGTTTGTCACAGGCGACGCGGCGGGAGAGATCGACAGCCCCCTCTACGGCATGTTCGACATCCTCGGCACATTGCGTGACACCGTGATGGAGCATGGCGCGCCGCTTAATCAGTACCTGTTGAGCCAGCCGGACGACCCCTACAGCTACGGCTTGAAGTGGGATGGCGAATGGCAGATCACCTATGATACCTTCCGCGACATGGGTATTGCCTATGGCGTGGGCATGATACTCATCTATCTGCTGGTGGTGGCGCAATTCCGCTCGTATCTCACGCCGCTGATCATCATGGCGCCGATCCCGCTCACTATCATCGGCGTGATGCCCGGCCACGCCCTGCTCGGCGCGCAATTCACCGCCACCTCCATGATCGGCATGATCGCGCTGGCCGGCATCATCGTGCGCAACTCCATCCTGCTGGTGGACTTCATCAACCAGGAAGCGGCGCGCGGCATAACGTTCGAAGAAGCGGTGATCCGCGCCGGCAGCGTGCGCGCCAAACCGATCGTACTCACCGGCCTGGCCGCCATGCTCGGCGCCCTGTTCATCCTCGATGATCCGATCTTCAACGGTCTGGCGATTTCCCTGATCTTCGGCATCTTCGTCTCCACGCTGCTGACGCTGGTGGTGATACCGGTGATGTATTATGCGTTCATGCGCAAGAGGATGGAGGGTGTTTGATGAGCTTGGTGGTCCTTTCAAACATCTTCATGTCGTACCAGTAAAATGTGCAAATGAGACGCATGAATTACGAGGAGAAAAATATATTTTTTATCACTAGTGTCCGGTTAACTTAGCCGTGTTATCGCATAACTCAATGAGTCATAGCAATTTTTCGACAA
>SBBG01000053.1 GCA_005240065.1 Gammaproteobacteria bacterium
CAACCTCAACCACGCCCCCTCCTCGCCCCATCCGTCCGGGCGCCAGGAGTTCTGCACGGCGCGAAAGACGCGTTCGGGGTGGGGCATCATGATAGTGAAGCGGCCGTCGGGGGTGGTGAGGCCGGTGATGCCGAGTGGTGAGCCGTTGGGGTTGGCGGGATAGGTTTCCGTGGGCTGGCCATGGTTGTCGATGTAGCGCAGTGCGGCCAAACCTAAATCGAGGGTCTGTTGCGCCGAGTTGCCATCGTGGAATTCGGCGCGGCCTTCACCGTGGGCGACGGTGATGGGCAGGCGCGAGCCGGCCATGCCTTTGAGGAACAGCGACGGCGATTCGCACACTTCGACCAGCGCAAAGCGCGCTTCGAACTGCTCGGAGACGTTGCGTGCGAAACGCGGCCACAAGGCGGCGCCGGGGATCAGGTCATGCAGGTGCGACATCATCTGGCAGCCGTTGCACACACCCAGGCCGAAGCTGTCGGAGCGTGCGAAAAAGGCGGCGAATTCGTCGCGGGCGCGGGCATTGTAGAGTATCGACTTCGCCCAGCCCGCGCCAGCGCCAAGCACGTCGCCATAAGAAAAGCCGCCGCAAGCGGCCAGGCCCTGGAAGTCGCGCAGACTGACGCGGCCTTCGATGATGTCGCTCATGTGTACGTCGACGCAGGCGAAGCCGGCGCGATCGAAGGCGGCGGCCATCTCTACCTGGCCGTTGACGCCCTGTTCGCGCAGGATGGCGACACGCGGCGGCGCGCTGCGGCGGATGAAGGGCGCGGTGATGTCTTCAGCGGGATCGAAGGTCAGCCGCACGTTCAGGCCGGGATCGCGCTCGTCCAGAATGCGGTCATATTCCTGCTGCGCGCACCGCGGGTTGTCGCGCAACGTCTGCATGCGCCAGGTGGTCTCGGACCATGCACGCTGGAAGTCGATGCGGCGGCCGGCCAGCACCTCACGGCGGTCATGAGTGAAGACGATGCGGTCGTCGTCGCGCAGCTCGCCGAGACAGAAGCTGTATTTGCCCAGCCCCGCGCCGTGCAGCCAGTCGAGCACGGTATCGGTGTCGCGGTGACGCACTTGCAACACCGCGCCCAGCTCCTCGCAGAACAGCGCCGCCGCGATGTCGTCGCCCAGATCGTCGAGCGTGAGGGTGACGCCGGTGTGACCGGCGAAAGCCATTTCGCACACTGTGGCGAACAGGCCGCCGTCGGAACGATCATGATAGGCCAGGATCAATCCTTCCTCGTTGAGCGACTGGATGGCGGCGAAGAAGGCCTTGAACAGCGCCGGGTCATCGAGGTCGGGGGCGTGGCGCCCGGCCTGTTTGTAGACCTGCGCCAGCGCCGAACCGCCCAGACGATTGCGCCCTTTGCCGAGGTCGATGAGGATCAGGTCGGTGTCGCCCAGATCAGTGCGCAGTTGCGGCGTCAGCGTCTTGCGGCAATCGGTGACGCGCGAGAAGGCGCTGACGATCAGCGACAGCGGCGCGGTCATGCACTGCTCCTGGCCCTGCACGTCGCGCCACACGGTCTTCATCGACAATGAGTCCTTGCCGACTGGAATGGCGATGCCCAATGCCGGACACAGCTCCATGCCCACCGCCTTGACGGTATCGTACAGTCCCGCATCCTCGCCTGGATGACCGGCGGCGGCCATCCAGTTGGCAGACAGTTTCACCTCACTTATATCTCGAATGCGGCTTGCGGCAATGTTGGTGAGCGCCTCGCCGATCGCCATGCGCCCGGAGGCGGCGGGGTCGATCACCGCGATGGGACTGCGTTCGCCCATCGCCATCGCCTCGCCGCTATAGCCTGTATAGCCGCTTAGGGTGACAGCGACATCGGCCACCGGCACTTGCCAGGGACCAACCATCTGGTCGCGCGCCACCAGACCGGTGACACTGCGGTCGCCGATCGTGACGAGAAATGTTTTGTCCGCCACCGTGGGCAGACGCAGCACGCGCAAGGCAGCGTCGTGCAGATCGATGCCACGCGTATCGAAATCCGCCTTGTGAAAAGGATGATGGCGGACATCGCGGAACATCTTGGGCGGCTTGCCGAGCAGCAGCGCCATGGGAATGTCTACCGGGATATCGTTGAAATGGCCGTCGCCGACCACCAGTTGCGGATCTTCGCCAGTGGCTTCGCCGACCACCGCATAGGGGCAGCGCTCGCGTTCACAGATCGCCTGAAAGATGTCGATATGGTCGGGATGCACCGCCAGCACATAGCGCTCCTGCGCCTCGTTGCACCAGATCTGCATCGGCGACATGCCGGGGTCGTCACTGGGAACGGCGCGCAGCTCGATGCGCGCGCCGCGGCCGCTTTCGTTCACCAGCTCCGGTATGGCATTGGACAGTCCGCCCGCGCCGACATCGTGGATCGAAATGATCGGGTTGTCGTCGCCCATCTGCCAGCAGCGGTCGATCACCTCCTGGCAGCGCCGCTCCATTTCGGGATTGCCGCGTTGCACCGAGGCGAAATCGAGCGCCTCGGTGCTCTGGCCGCTGGCGACCGAAGACGCCGCGCTGCCACCCAGACCGATCAGCATCGCCGGCCCGCCCAGCACCACGAGCTGCGCGCCGACCGGAATCGTACCCTTGGCGACGTGCGCCGGACGGATCGACCCCACGCCGCCGGCGATCATGATCGGCTTGTGATAACCACGCAACTCCATCCCCTGCACACCGGGCACGCGCTCTTCGAAGGTGCGGAAATAGCCAGCGAGATTGGGACGGCCGAATTCGTTGTTGAACGCCGCCGCGCCCAATGGACCGTCGATCATGATCCGCAAAGCCGAGACGATGCGCTCCGGCTTGCCGTGATCGGTCTCCCAGGGCTGGACTGCCCCCGGCAGGCGCAGATTGGACACCGAGAAACCGCACAAACCCGCCTTGGGCTTGGAACCGCGCCCTGTAGCCCCTTCGTCGCGGATCTCACCACCCGAACCGGTGGCCGCGCCGGGAAAGGGCGAGATGGCGGTAGGGTGGTTGTGCGTCTCCACCTTCATCAAGATGTGGGCGGTTTCACGCACCGGGGTGTACTGGCGGGTGTAGTGGCCGGGAAAGAAGCGTTCCGTGGCATGCCCTTCGATCACCGATGCGTTGTCCTTGTAGGCCGACAGCAGCCCCGCCGGGCTCTGCCTGGCAGTGTTGCGGATCATGGCGAACAGGCTGTGTGGTTGCGCTTCACCGTCGATCGCCCAATCGGCATTGAATATCTTGTGGCGGCAGTGTTCGGAATTGGCCTGGGCGAACATCATCAACTCGACATCGCTGGGATTGCGTCCGAGCGCGGTGTAGCTTTCCAGCAGGTAGTCGATCTCGTCATCGCTCAGCGCCAGCCCCAGTTCGCTGTTGGCCACAGCCAGCGCATCCCGCCCGCCGCCCAGCACATCCACCCGGGTCATCGGTGCGGGCCGCGCCTGAAGGAACAGCCCCTCGGCCTCGTCGAAACCGCGCAGCACGGCCTCGGTCATTCGGTCGTGGATCAGCTCCGCAAGCCGGGCGCACTCCTGCGGCGACAGTCTCGCGCCATCGGCCTTGGAAAAATAACAAGCGACGCCGCGCTCGACGCGCTGCACCGCCAGCAGCCCGCAATTGTGGACAATGTCGGTCGCCTTGGTCGACCAGGGCGATACCGTGCCCAGCCGCGGCGTCACCAGCAGCAGATCGCCCGGCGGCGTATCGCGGCTTGCATCGTAATCAAGGATTTTCGCCAGCAGCGCCTGCTCGGCGGGCTCGAGCGACCTTTCCAGATCGACGAAATGGACGAATTCGGCATGGATGCCGGTAATTTCCGGCACGCGCTCGCGCGCGGCGGCAATCAGTTTGTCCAGACGGAAAGGAGAAAGGGCGATGGCGCCGCGCAGTCGGAGCATGGGGATTCTCTGGTATATAGTGGAAAATAGGTTTATTTTATCATTGACATGCTCTTCCTGACAGGTTTGCAACCCTCCACTCCCGGAAAACAGCCCGCCAGAGAACAGCCCATTATTGGAATCGGAACGGAAACGTGAAATGAACTACCGCGAGCGTATCACCATCGAGCCCGGCAAGCGGGGTGGCAAACCGTGCATCCGGGGTCTGCGGATCACCGTGTATGATGTGCTCGATTATCTCGCCGCCGGCATGACTCCACAGGAAATCATCGACGACTTCCCGGAGCTCGATCTCGCCGACATCCAGGCCAGCCTCGCCTTCGCCGCAGACAGGGAACGCCACATCGCAGAGCTCAGCAGCGGATGAAGCTTTTGCTCGACGAGAATCTTTCCCGGCGTATCGTGCCCTTTCTGCAAACTGACTACCCTGGCAGCAGTCAAGTCGCCTTGGATGGCCTGGAAGCTGCCGATGACCGGGAAATCTGGAAATACGCCAAGGCTAATGATTTTGTCATCGTTACCCGGGACTCGGACTTCTATGATCTCAGCCTGATACATGGCTCACCGCCACAGGTCGTTTGGGTAAAAACGGGTAACCTTACCAAGGCGGCGATCACCCACTTGTTGATCAGTCATCGGGCGAGAATTGAGCATCTCTTGCATCAAGAAGGCGTCGCTTGCGTCGAAATATACTGACCTTACACATCCCCGACGCCATATACTTGGGATCAACCTCTGGCATAGCGGCGCAACACCACATCCCCCCACTGATGGGCCGCCAGCCCCAGAAGGATGCACGCCGTGCCCAGCCACACCTGCGGATGAATCACCTCGCCGTTCCACACATGCCCCACCCACAACGCGGTGACCGGAACGACCAGGTTGATCAGCGCGATGGCGCCAGCGCTCAGCCGTTGCAGCGCGTAGTAGTAGAGATTGAATCCGATCACCGAGCCGAACAAGGCCAGATAGACGATCGACCAACCGGCACGCGGCGGCACGTCTTGCGGCACGGCGCCATCCACCAGCCACCAGGTAGCGAGATACAACGGCAGCGACACGACCAGGCCGCCGCCGGTCACCGCGAGGCTGGAGATCGGCGCGTCCACGCGCTTCACCCACACCGCGCTCGCCGATTGCAGTACCACCGCCAGCAATACCACGGCGATACCCTGCCACACCACTTTGTCCATGCCGAACGTGCCGCCGAAGATAACCGCCAACCCGGCAAGCCCAAGCAACATGCCTGCCAATTTGGCGGGGGAAAAGGCCGATTCGTTCAGCCACCATGCCGCCATCGCCGCGGTGGCGATGGGCGTGAGGCCGAACAGCACCGCAATCCAGCCCGAGGGGATGAATTGCGCACCCCAGTAGACGCAGATCAGCGAACCATAAGTGGCCAGACTCACGGCAAGATAGGCGCGGCGCGCCTGGGCATGCCAGGGAAATTCGATCCGCAGCAGCTTGATCAGCGCCACGCACAGCGCAGCCCCCAGCACCATGCGCCCCGTCACGCCGAACAGAAAGCTCACACCTTCGCCACTCCACTTGATAGCCAGTGACGTGGTGGACCAGACCAGAATCACGCCCAGATAGGCGGCGGGGACGGACATGGGATTCCTTCTCAATCAAAGCAAAAGGGTATTGTAGAATATCCTGACCGTTCCCTGTCGCCGGAAGTTTGGAGAATCCGAATGCCCAACGTCCTCATCCCGCTCGCCCAAGGCTGCGAAGAACTCGAAGCCGTCACCGTCATCGACCTGCTGCGCCGCGCCGGCATCGGTGTCGTCAGCGCCGGTCTCACCGAAGGCCCGGTGCGCGGCAGCCGTGGCACGGTGCTGCTGCCCGATGCCACACTCGATGAAATCCTGCATCAGGAATTCGACATGATCGTGCTGCCCGGCGGCCAGCCCGGCAGCAACAACCTCGATGCCGACCCACGCATCCACGCACTGCTGACACGCATGGCATCGGCCGGCAAATACACCTGCGCGATTTGCGCCGCGCCGCTGGTATTGGCGAACGCCGGATTGCTGCACGGCAAGCGCGCCACCAGCTTTCCGGGCGTATTGGACAAAATGAATTTGCCGGACGTGGAATTGAGGACGGACGCGGTGGTAAAAGACGGCAAGGTCATCACCTCGCGCGGACCGGGCACCGCCATGGATTTCGCGCTTATGCTGATTGAGGAATTGGCGGGCAAGGTAAAACGCGATGAAGTGGAGGCAGGGCTGGTGCGGAAGGAATAATCCAAAAAACTCGGAACAGTGGAGACCAAATGTTCAATCCCTATCTCATCATTCTCATCCTCTTCACCCTTGCCGGCTTCCTGGCCATGGCGTGGGGCTGGAACATCATCGCCAAAGGCCGGAAAACGAGCCGGTGGCCCACGGTCGAAGGCGTCATCGAACGATCCGAACTCGCGTCGGACGCCGACGACCTGCTGCCCGGCATCGAATTCAGCTATACAGTGAACGGGCAGAGCTACCGGCGCACATTCGAGTTCGCACGCGACATCACGCCTTCACAGGAACTGGCCAAAAGCTATGTCGAAAAATACGCGGCGGGTACGCGGGTGACCGTATATTACGACCCCGGCCATCCCGAACACGCCACGCTGGAACCGGGGCTGGGACGTGGCGACTGGATGGTTTTCGCCTTGGGACTGGGGGCGGCTATTTCGGGGATATTGTTCATAGTTTTTGGTTAGCGCATCGTAGGGTGCGTCTCACGCACCATCCTTCGTGGTGCGTGAGACGCACCCTGCATCC
>SBBG01000139.1 GCA_005240065.1 Gammaproteobacteria bacterium
GACGCGCTTTGTAACCAATTGAATCTGTTGATTCTTAACCGGACACTAGTGCTTTTCTCTATTTTTCAATCACTTGAGGTGACTGAAAAATGCCGGCACATCCATGTGCCGTGGAATCTCTGAATTAATCAGAGGTTCCTTAGGTCGCCCGCTGGGCGGGCGCGTCACACTCGGACCCGTGAAACTGGCCGTGTGAGAAAGAGAGCGTGGTTGCCAGGGAACCTCCGCAAAAGCAGAGGTTCCCGCGCGGCAGATGCACCCAGATTTCCTTCTCAGCTATCGCCGGGGTCTTGCAACTGAGCATTTCCATGCCCAGCGTGGTCTTGATGTGGCGCAGATCCAGTTCTATGTGTCATCATCTTCGACAGAGCATTTTCAGGGCGTTTTGGGCGTTTGGTTCGGGTTCAATAGTGTCGTTACCAGGATCTTGCCACTGGTATACAGCTCCCGCACCGTCAGCGTGAAGTAAGTGCCATTCGGTTATGAGGGTGAAAAAAGCATTCCGCGCTCGTTTCACGGCGGGATCCTGACGATACGGAAGCCGATGTTGCCGCTCCGAATCACGGATGTGGCGTTGATGCGAATGGCGGTGCGTAAGGTTTTGGCGTCGTTGCTCCAGGAGCCGCCGCGCAATACGCGCCCGGATTTCGAGCAGGGAGTCGTCCAGGCGCCGCCGTCGGCGGGTGCGCCATCATAATTGTCGTGGTAACAATCTTCCACCCATTCCCACGCGTTGCCGCTCATATCGTACAGACCAAAGCCGTTGGCGTTTTTTCTGCTCACAGGGTGCTGATGTCCGCCGCTGTTCGCCTTGTGCCATGCCACGGCATCCGCGTTATTACCGCCGCAATAGGTGTGGTTGCCACCGGCACGGCACGCATATTCCCATTCCGCCTCGAAGGGTAAGCGATACGTGCCGTGGTCATTCGCCGGTTTGTTCTTGTTGAGCCAGGCGATGAAGGTTTTGGCCTCATTCCAGGAAACGTAAACCACCGGTGCATCGTCACCATTGGCGTTGTGTTTCATGAAATCGTCGGTGACGAGGTCAAGGTTGTTCGTGGCGATGATATAGCGTTTGAACTGTCCGAGAGTGACTTCGGTTTTGCTCATTTGAAAGCCCGGTACGCTGACTTGATGCTGTGGAACTTCGTTGACCAGCGCGTCCAAATCGGCGCCGGAACAGCCGCCGGAAGCGTGATTCTTGTCTGTGGCTGCCATTGCCTGGCACGAACCCATCAGGAAATTGCCGGCGGGTATATCGACGAATTTCATATTCATGAAGTCGCTGAATTCCCCCGCATGTATGGGGCTGGCGGTTAAACTCAGACACAGTGCGGCGGCGAAGAAGCCGGTGGTGACGCGCGCGGGACGTGAACGGCTCCCGAGGGAATTTCGAGTTTTAATAGCTGGATTCATGGCGGTAAGATCCTGACGACACGGAAGCCATTGCCGTAGTACCAATTCCCGGGCGAGGCGGCGAGGCGGTAAGTCGCACGCGCGAAGTCGGCGGTGAATTTCCAGGAGCCCCCGCGCAGAACCCGCGCGGTGGTGGTGTCGCGTTTCCAAGCCGAACCTTGATGTGCGCGCGCGGCGGCATCGTATTCCTGTTGTTCCCGGTTGAGTTCCATGCTGACACGCCGCATGCGCGGGGAACCTTCGCGTCCCTCCCGTTCCCGGCGGGGTTCTGTGGTATGGTCTGCCGCAGGCAGGACGCTATGAGTCCAGGCGCTGCCGTCAGTGGGCGCACCATGATAGTTATCGTGATAGCTATCTTCCACCCATTGCCAAACGTTGCCGCTCATGTCGTAAAGCCCCCAGGCGTTGGGGGCTTTGCTTCCGACACGCTGCTGATGCCGCTCCTTGCCATGATCGACGTTGCCGTCGTGCCATGCCACTTCATTCACGTCATCGCTTCCGCAGTAGGTATGGTTGCCACCCGCGCGGCAGGCATATTCCCATTGGGCTTCGGAGGGCAGGTGATACGTGCCGCGGTCATTCGCCGGTTTGTTTCTGTTGAGCCATTCGATGAATTCTTTGGCCTCATGCCAGGAAACTTGAACCACCGGCGCATCATCTCCATACGCGTTGTATCTTGTGAAGTCGTCGTTGATGAGATTCCATCCTGACGCCCCTTTGGTGCCGCCCGAGGCGGCGACATAGCGTTTGTATTGGCCGAGAGTAACCGGAGTTTTGCCCATCTGAAAAGCGGATATGGTCACGGTATGCTGCGGGGTTTCGTTGTCGTTTACCATGGAATTGCTCTCGGAACACTCAGTGTAACGAGGAGGCAGATCGAGGAAGATGAGTTTT
Organism: Gammaproteobacteria bacterium; assembly: GCA_005240065.1. Lineage (GTDB taxonomy): Bacteria > Pseudomonadota > Gammaproteobacteria > Ga007554 > SBBG01. The sequence continues at coordinate 2,311 of SBBG01000139.1, forward strand.
TTGTTTTCCTTTTTCATCTCGGCGGTGACCTTGCACGAACCCATCTGGAAACTGCCGGCGGGGATGTTGACGAATGACATGCCCATGAAGTTGGTGAATTCGCCGGCGTGTGCCGTCGTGACGGCCAAGCTCAGGAACAGCGTGACAAAGAAAGGCCCAATCAGGGCGCGTGGGCGGGATGGCAAGTAATGCGGCGTTTTAGTCATGATACCTTCCTAGCCAGAAAAAATCACAATGTCGGCCGCAAAACGGTGATATGCACCATCTCTAGCTACGCCCTTCGGCTGTCCCGTTTTGCTCCAGCAAACGGTATCAGGAAAACCAGCGCAAAAAGGCTGCCGCAGTCAGTGCCGTGGCGCCCAAGCCGGTCAGGGCATGCCATGTGCGATGACGGCCTTTCTTGCTCCATTGCTTTGCGCTGCGCAGATAAAGCGCTGCAAGCGCGAACCCGGAAACGGCGCAGAGTATCTTGATAACCAGCGCGCCCACGGCTACCGCGTGCAAATCGGGAAATTCGCCGTAAAAATGGTAGCTGACGCCGCCAAAAATCACGCCGCTGATGGCTTGGGCGCCCCACGCGATCAACACCAGCCACGCCATACGGTGTTTGAGCTGGAGCTGCTCCGGGCTGGATTTCAGGGCCAAAAAGGCCGCCCCCACCACCGCTGCTGCGCCGAAATTATGTATGGTTTGGGTCAGGGCATAGGACAGGTTTTCGAGCTGCATGCGCTGACAGCCTGCCGCTACTGCGCGGTGACCTTGATGCAGCTTTCCTGGCCGATGGACGCATGTCCTTTATTGACCACTTTTAAGCACAACGTGTGCGTGCCGGTGGGCAGGGGATCAAGACTGAAGCTGCTCTTCAGTTTGCGCAAAACCCCGGTCTCTTTGCCGTCGACGTAAATATGCGAATGATCTCCGCCCGCGTTCGGTGTGATGTCATAAACGACATTGACCGGCTCGCTGACTCTGACCGTGCTTCCGTCGGCGGGTGATATGATCTTCAAGTTGGAATCGGCTAATGTGCCGGAGCCCCATAGCGTCAAACCAAGAGCGAGGAGGGCGGATGAAGTGCGAATGAATTTACCGTGCATTTTATGATTATTCCCCACTAAATTTGTAGAGTATGGCTTTTTTTATAGCATACCGATATGGCGGTTGTAAAGGGGTGGGGTAGGGTGCAGAACCCCCCAGCTTTTTCCGTCGTCCTTAAGAAATTCAGGCCGATGCGGCGTCAAAAAACAATGCTGTCAAATCGCTGTTCATTGCCCGTAACCAGCAGGCTGATGCGATTGGGCAGGCAGGTGGCGGATTCGCCGCTGCGTTTCACCCAGCCGGTATGGACGCATTGCTTGCCGCGGCAGGGCGAGGCGGTGAAACGCGCCTTGCCGTCGTGGATGTCGATAACGCTGGGGCCGATCGCGCCCTTGATGGTCAAGTGATGTTTCTGGTGCAGCGACACGGTCATCCGCTCTTTGCCGTTGACCAGGATGCGTAGTTTTTCTCCCTGAGTCGCGGATGCCCAGTAGCTGAAGTACAGCCAGGGTAGCAGAGCCACGGCGAGCGCTACGACGGTTATGTCGGCGCGTGTCATGATTTTCATATCGGCGCGCTCACCTTGACCTTGGTCGCAGGGC
>SBBG01000021.1 GCA_005240065.1 Gammaproteobacteria bacterium
ATGGGATAAAGACGATTGACTCTTTGGTGATTGGCGAGACCGCCACGTTATACGGACACTTGAAGGGCGCTAAGGCGAGGAAGACGTGGAAGACGCGCACCCCGTCCGCCGAAGCGTATCTTGAGGACGGTAGCGCCCGCGTGAAAATCATGTGGTTTCGCCAGCCGTATATCGCGCGTATGCTACCCGAGGGTTCTACAGCCGTGTTTTCTGGTAAAATCGGCATTCGCTCTGGCAAATACTATATAGCAAATCCCTTGTACGAATTTATCCCCCAAACCGCTTTATCAGATTTTTTTAATACCCTCGCCCCTCGCCCCTCGTCACTGGCTGGCGCCGCGCCCGTCCCCCGCCCCGACAACAAGCAGGCCACGCCCTACGCCCGCAAGCTGGCGGGAGCGCTGCACGTCAACTTGAACAATGTCAGGGGTACGGGCGCCGGCGGAGTGATCATCGGTGATGACGTGCTGCGCGCACAGCCGATCGAACGGTCCGCCGAGATCGCCGCTCAGCCACCCGCCTATGCCATGCCTGAAATCCAGGTGCCCGGCCATGGCCGGGCCATGAGTTCGATGGAGCGTGCGGTGAGCCAGTCGATGACCGCTTCGCTCACCATGCCGACCTTCCATGTCACCATCAATGCCCGTCCCGAGGCGCTGATCAAGGCTGCCAAGAACAAGGCCGTATCGGTCACCGTGGCGATCGCCAAGGCCTGCGCACTGGCGATGAAGAAACACCCCGCTATGAACTGGGCCTACCAGCCGGTGGACAAACTGGTCGAGCGCGACTTCGTCGATATCGGCATGGCGGTGTCGGCCGACGGCGGTGGTCTGGTGGTGCCAGTGCTGCGCGGTTGCGAATCGCGCAGCCTGGAAGAACTGGATGCCGCCTGGAAAGACCTGGTGGCGCGCGCTCGCGTGCGGCGCCTCAAGCCCGAGGAATACGCCAATCCCACCTTCATGGTGTCCAACATGGGCATGCTGGGGGTGAGCTATTTCGACGCCATTCCCATCCCTGGTACGGCGGCGATCCTGGCCATCGCCACGGCGGGTGAGCAAGGCATGCCGCTCACCATCACCGCCGACCACCGCGTGGTCAATGGCGCGGAAGTGGCCATGTACCTCAATACCCTGAAACAACATATCGAAAACCCGGAGGAATGGATGGGACCGAGCGGCCCGGTTATCCCCCAAGGCCAATGGGATTACGACGTGGTGGTGATCGGCGGCGGCCCCGGCGGCGAGGACTGTGCCCGCGAGCTGGCCGAGCACGGCATCAAGGTGGCGATGATCAACGACGCCCCCTTCCCCGGCGGCGAGTGTCTGTGGCGCGGCTGCATTCCCTCCAAGGCTTGGCGCGCCGCGGCGGACCGCATCCGCGACCGCGCCCACGACGTCCACTTGGGCGTGGAAGGCACCACGCAGCCCACGCTCAACTGGGAGTTGCTGGAAAAGACCCGCCGCCACGTCCTCGAAACCCGTGGCGAGATGGCGCTCAAGACCGACATCGGGGTGAAGATCAAAGTCATCCAGGGCTTCGCGTCTTTCGAGTCCGACCACCGCATTTTTGTCGACACCTCGGGCAACAGCAAAGACCCGCACGGCCGCGCGCCGCAGGGTGATGGCTCCAAGGGTGAACACATCACCTTCGGCGCGGCGGTGATCGCCACCGGCGCCCCGCCCTTCGTACCGCCCATCCCGGGCGCCGACAAGGGCCTGGCGAACGGCGGCGTGCTGACCTCCGACACGGTATGGGGCCTGACCGGCCGGCCCAAGCGCCTCGGCATCGTCGGCGGCGGCGCGATCGGCCTGGAAATGGCGCAGATCTTCCAGGATTTCGGCACCGAAGTCGTGCTGCTGGAAGGGCGCGACCGCATCCTCGCCGAAGTGGAACCGGAAATCGCCAAGAACCTCACCGCCATCCTCAACGAGGATCCGCGCCTGACCGTGCACACCTCGGTCAAGATCAAGGAGATCAAGGGCGCGCCCGGCGACATGACGCTGATCTATGAAGACGCCCAGGGCGCGGCGCAGTCGCTCAACTGCGATTACGTGCTGATGGCCACCGGCAAACGCCCGGTGACCGCCCCGCTCAAGCTCGAAGCCGCCGGCGTCGCGCTGGACGGCCACGCCATCAAGGCCGATGCGCGCTGCCGCACCAGCGTGCCGCACATCTTCGCCGTCGGCGACGTGATCGGCGGCTACATGCTCGCCCACACCGCCGGCCAGCAGGGCCGCGTGGCCGCCGCCACCCTCCTTGGCGAAGACGCCAAATACGACCAGGACAAGGACTGCGGCGTGATCTTCACCCGCCCGCAGGCCGCCTTCGCCGGTCTGTCGGTCGACCAGGCCAAGGCCAAAGGCATCGACGCCGCCGAAGTGAAGATGCCGATGAGCATCGACGCCAAGGCCATGATCACCGCCGAGACCCAAGGCCTAATCAAGATCGTCGCCGACAAGAAAACCCACCGCATCATCGGCGTCCACTTCCTCGCCGACCACGCCGACACCTTGATCGGCGAAGCGGTGATGATGGTCAGCGGCAACATGACCCTGGAACAAGTTGCCCACGCCATTCACCCGCACCCCACCCAAACGGAAATGTTCGGCGAAATGGCGCGGCGGCTGCTTTCACGGCTGCGCAGGAGTCAGAAGAAGGGGTAAAAAAACGGGGCGCCAGCCCCGTTTTTGTGTGCGCCCCACGAGCAAGCATAGCTTGGGGGGATGTCAAGACCTTCACCGCCCCATATACAAGCCGCGACAGGCTAAAGGTATAATCCCGGAAGCCGAAACAAAGAAAAGAACCGTGGCATGAGTTTCCGCCGCGATCGCGATGATTTGCCAATTTCTGTGATCCCGTTCACAGAATATTTGGTGAACAGGGCACATAATGATAATTATATTATTGAGGATCCTCGCATGACAGCCAGATTCACGCCGCTGATCATCGTGCTTGTTGTCTGGACGCTACCTGCCTGGGCGGATCTTTACGCCTTTACCGACGAGAACGGCGTGCTCAACATTACCAATGTGCCGAGCTACGATACCCGCTACAAGCTGATTCACAAGGAGCCGAAGAGTGCGCCGCGCCAGAGCTATTCCAGCGGATCGCTGCGGTCGATGCGCACCGCGAAAAAGCCACTGGGGCTGGATGGCATGGTCAGTCAGGCGGCACAGACCTACCAGGTCGATCCGGCGCTGGTGCATGCCGTGATCCATGCCGAATCTGGTTTCAACCCGCAGGCCATTTCACCAAAAGGGGCGTCCGGATTGATGCAGCTCATGCCCGATACCGCGCGCCGCTATGGAGTGCGGGACATCTTCGATCCCGCCGAGAACATCAATGGCGGGGTGCGTTACCTGCGCGATTTGCTGCAAATGTTCGGCCAGAACAAGCGTTTGGCGGTGGCCGCCTATAATGCCGGCGAGAACGCGGTGCTGCGTTTCGGCGGCATCCCTCCCTACCCGGAAACCACCCACTACGTCAGCCGGGTGCTGAGCTTGCATAGCCGGTATCGGCGCAGCGGCTAAGAACCTGTTTACGATCCCGCTGAAGGGCGCATTGCGGCGTTGAAAATGTCCTCAAAATGCTCACATACTCCGTGTATGCCCCGCTTTTTCGGCCATTTTCGCCTTGCACAGCATCCCTTGATCGAGATCGTAAACAGGTTCTAACAGCGGTTACCTGCCAAGCGCCGCTCGCGCGCATACCCACACCTCGATCGTTTCCACGCCCGTCTTGCGCAAAGCCACGGCGAGTTCCTCGACAGTGCTGCCGGTGGTCATCACATCGTCGATGATGGCGACGTGGCGGGCACGGAAATTGAGGGCCACGGTGAAGGCGCCTTTGACGTTGCGGTGACGGTCTGTGGCGGGCAGGTCGGATTGCGCGGGCGTGGCGCGTTGCCGTTGCACGCTGCGGAAGTCGATGGGGATGCCGAGCCGGCGGGCGATGGGGCGGGCCAGTTCCAGCGCTTGGTTGTAGCCGCGCTCGCGCAGGCGCGCAGGGTGCAGCGGCACGGGAACGATCAGCTCCGGGCGGGGCTGTGCGTGGTGCGCGAGATTGCCGGCCATGATTCCGCCCAGCAGACGGGCGATGGTGAGCTTGTGGTGGAACTTCAGGCTCTGAATCATCCGGTCCAGCGGATGGGCGTAGTGAAACGCGCTGTAGGCGCGATCGTAGCTCGGCGGGTCGTTCTGGCAGCGCCCGCACACTTCCGCGCCGGTCCCGTGCAGCGGCAGGGCGCAGCGGCGGCAAGCGTCCTGTTGCCAGGGCAGATCTTTTTCACAACCCGGACACAGATCCACACCTTTGCCGCCTTGCCCGCCGCAGACGATACACGTGGGCGGAAGGAGCCGGGATTGTATATTATTTAGCCAGCTGTTCACTTTTTACCGGTTTTTTGGTTGACAGCGCCTGTTCCGCCAGTATTATCGACATTATTCTGAGAACCTACAGGGAGAATCAACCATGAACAACGAAACCTATCAGCGCATCGACGCGATCACCGCGCGCGTTCTTGCGGGCGAGACGATGACCGCTGGCGAGGGGCGCTGGATGATCCGCCTGGAGGACGACTACCTGCCATGGCTGATGGCGGGCGCAGACCGCATCCGCAAGACCTTTCGCGGCGACGAGATTGAGGTGTGCGCGATCTCCAACGTGCGTTCGGGCAATTGTTCGGAAAACTGTTCGTTCTGCGCCCAGAGTGGTCATTACAAAACAGCCGCGCCGGTATACAACTACATTCCCGCTGAAAAGCTGGTCGAGCAGGCGGAGCGCGCCCGTGCCTGGGGAGCGAGCGACTTCGGCGTCGTGTCGAAGGGCTGGGGGGTGCGCTCGACGAAAGAGCGCGAGCAGTTGCGCGAGTACTTCACGGCGTTGCGTGACCATTCCGACATTGGCCGTTGCGCCAGCCTCGGCGCGCTCGACCAGGAAACGGCGGTGATGCTGAAGGCGATGGGCATGGAGAACTATCATCATAACCTGGAATGCGCCGAGAGCTTCTTCGATCAGGTTTGCACCACCCACACCTATCAGGAAAATATCGACACCATCCGCCATGCCCGTGATGCCGGGCTGCGAGTGTGCGCGGGCGGCATTCTCGGCATGGGTGAAAGCCTCGACCAGCGTGTCGATTTGGCACTCACCTTGCGCGAGTTGGGCGTGGAATCCGTACCGCTCAATTTCCTTAACCCGCAGGGCGGTACGCCCTTTGGCGATTGCGAACCGATGCAGCCGCTCGACATCCTCAAGGCCATCGCCGTGTTCCGCTACCTGCTGCCCAAGGCCGAGATCCGCATCGCGGGTGGACGGCAGTTTCTCGGCGATCTGCAAGCGATGATCTTCATGGCCGGGGCCTCGGGCGTCATGATCGGCGATTATCTGACCACCCAAGGGCGCCAGGTGGAAGACGACCTGAAGATGCTCGAAGCCCTGAAATTGCGGCCACGCGGCGACACCCAGCAGCGGCGCGCGCAGCAGGTGCAAGAACACAAGATCGTCTGGACGTGAGGCATCTCGCCGCCGTGCTGGCACGGCAGAAGACACACCATCTGTACCGCACCCGTCATGTGCTGGAAAGCCCGCAGGGTGCGGAGGTGATCATTGACGGACGGCGCTATCTGTCGTTTTGCAGCAATGACTATCTGGGGCTGGCCAGCCATCCCGCCGTGGTCCGCGCGCTGCACGAGGGCGCCAGCGAATACGGCGCGGGCAGCGGCGCGGCGCATCTGGTGACCGGGCACAGCCTGCCCCATCACGCGCTGGAAGAGGAACTGGCGGCCTTCACCGGCCGGCCGCGCGCCTTGCTGTTTTCCACCGGCTACATGGCCAATCTCGGCGTGGTGGCGGCGCTGGCGGAACGCGGCGATACGGTCTTCGAGGATCGTCTCAACCACGCCTCGCTGATCGACGCCGGGCTGCTGTCCCAGGCGCGCCTGCGGCGCTATCCCCATGCCGACATGGAGGCGCTGGAGCGGCAACTCGCCGGCGATGCCGCCGAACACAAGCTGATCGTCAGCGACGGCGTGTTCAGCATGGACGGCGACATCGCGCCGCTGTCCCGGCTCGCGGCGCTCGCCCAAGGCCACCACGCCTGGCTGATGATCGACGATGCTCATGGCCTGGGGGTGCTGGGGCCGAGCGGCGGCGGCACGCTGGAGCATTTCGGGCTGGGGCTGGACGATGTACCGATTCTGATCGGCACCCTCGGCAAGGCATTCGGCACCTTCGGCGCCTTCGTCGCGGGCAGCGAGGAGCTGATCGAAACACTGATCCAGAAGGCGCGCACCTACATCTACACGACGGCGCTGCCCCCCGCCATCGCGCAGGCGACCCGCGCCAGCCTGAAGCTGATGCGGCAGGAAGGCTGGCGGCGCGAACATCTGCATCAACTCGTGGCGCGCTTCCGCGCCGGCGCGCAACAGTTAGGGCTGGCGCTGTCTCCTTCGCAGACGCCGATCCAGCCGCTGATCGTGGGCGATGCGGCGAGGGCGGTGGCTTTGAGTGAGGCGCTGATGCAGCGCGGCATTCTCATCAGCGCCATTCGTCCGCCCACCGTGCCGGAAGGCGGCGCAAGGCTGCGCATCACGTTGTCGGCCATGCATAACGAGGCGCAGGTGGACCGGCTGCTGGAGGCGCTGGGCGAGATACTGGCTGTTCCTGCGGCGGTGGAAGCTTGAAGCTGCACATCAGAGTTCTCGGTGCCGGACCCGACATCGTGCTGCTGCACGGATGGGGTCTGCACAGCGGCGTTTGGGAGTCCGTGGCGCAGCGGCTTGCGGCGGACTTCCGCGTCACGCTCATCGACTTGCCGGGACACGGGCGCAGCGGTATGCCGGATCAAGATTACACGCTGCCTACGCTGGTCACGGCGATCGCGCGGGTTGCGCCGCCACGCGCGGTATGGATGGGCTGGTCGCTGGGCGGAATGGCCGCCCTGCAACTTGCCATCGAACATCCCGGCCAGGTGGCGGGCCTGATTCTGGTCGCCGCCATGCCGCGCTTCGTCCGCGCTCCGGATTGGCACGCAATGGAAGCGGAAATGCTGGAAACCTTCGCCCGCGCGCTGGAAGAGGATTATCAGGGTGCCCTGCAACGTTTTCTCGCCTTGCAGACTCTGGGCGGCGCGCACGGCGCCGAGACGCTGCGTGCCCTGCGCGAACTCGCCGCGCGTAGCCAGCCGCCGCACCCGGACGCGTTGCGCGGTGGCCTTGCGATTCTGCGCAGCGCCGATCTGCGGCCGCGACTGGTCGAGATCGCCTGTCCGGTGCAGTTGATCCTGGGCAAAGGTGACAGACTGGTGCCCGTTGCCGCAGGCGCCGCCATGAAAGAACGATTGCCAGGCATGCGCCTGCATGTCATCAAAGGCGCGGGACATGCGCCGTTTTTGTCACATCCAGACGAGTTTCTTGAAGCAGTGAATGAGTTTTTGCATGAATAAAGTGGATGCTTTTTATCTCGATAAAACACGGATACGCGCCGCGTTCGACCGGGCCGCCACACGTTACGACGAAGCGGCCGTGCTGCAAGCGGAGGTGAGAAGCCGCATGTTGGAGCGGCTCGACCTGGTGCGCCTTGCGCCCACGCTGATCCTCGACATCGGCGCGGGTACCGGCCACGGCGCGCGCGCCCTGATGCAGCGCTACAAGAAAGCCCGCGTCATTGCCATGGATCTCGCCTTCAAAATGCTGCTCCAGACACGCCGCCATAACACTTCCTGGCTGCCCTGGCAGCGCGCCCCATCCCTGGTGTGCGGCGATGCCGAGCGCCTGCCGTTTCAGGATGGCTGCGTCGATCTGATCTTCTCCAATCTCACCGTGCAGTGGTGCAACGACCTCGACCAGGCCCTCGCCGAATTCCGGCGTGTACTGAAACCGGGGGGGTTGCTGATGTTCACCACCTTCGGCCCCGACACGCTGAAAGAACTGCGCCAGAGCTGGCGCGCGGTGGACGGCTATAACCACGTCAACAGCTTCCTCGATATGCACGATATCGGCGATGCCCTGATGCGCGCGCGGCTCGGCGAGCCGGTGATGGACGTGGAAAATTTCACGCTCACTTATCCCGATGTCTACCGCCTGATGCGCGACCTCAAGACGATCGGCGCGCACAACGCCACGGCCGGGCGCGCCCACGGACTCACCGGCAAATCGACACTGCGCGCCCTCGAATCCGCCTATGAACACCACCGCCGCGACGGCCTGCTGCCCGCCAGCTACGAGGTGGTCTATGGCCATGCCTGGGGACCCGCGCAAACCGCCGCGCAGGCGGCGCGCGAACCGGGCGAGTTCAAGGTTGCGCTGTCCAGCATTCCCAGGAGGCGCGGCCCGTGACGCGAGGCTTCTTCATCACCGGCACCGACACTGAAGTCGGCAAGACCTGGGTATCCGCGGCGCTGCTGTCGGCGTTAAAGGCGCGCGGCCACAGCACTGCGGCGATGAAGCCGGCCTCCGCCGGCTGTGTCGAGACGCCCGAGGGATTGCGCAACGAGGACGCACTGATCCTGCAACGCCACGCCACGCTTGCGCTGCCCTATGAACAGGTCAATCCTTATGCCTTTGCGCCCCCCATCGCCCCGCACCTCGCCGCGGCGCGCATCGGGCAACGCATCGACATCGCGCCGGTCAAGGCGATCTTCGACAGCATCGCGCCACACGCCGATTACCTGGTCGTGGAAGGCGCGGGCGGCTGGCGGGTGCCGCTCAACGAGCGCGAGACCATCGCCGATCTGGCCAAGGTGCTCGATCTGCCGGTCATCCTGGTGGTCGGCATGCGCCTGGGCTGCATCAACCACGCCCTGTTGAGTTGTGAGAGCATCGCGGGACACGGCGTGAAACTGGCAGGCTGGGTGGCCAACAGCATCCTGCCCGATTTCGCGGAATTGGAGGAAAATATCGATACCTTACGGCAGCGCATCGACGCCCCCCTGCTCGGCGTCATTCCCCACATGACCGAACTTGACGCCGCCTTGGCGGCAGGGCATCTTAACCTCAACCACCTATAGCACACACATCACCCATGCAAACAAACGCATCACCTGTACGTTCGATAACACTGCTCGCCCTGCTGTTTGTTCTCAGCGGCTGCGCCGCATTAGCGCCCAAAATCGACCCGCCGCATGTTTCGCTGAGCGATCTCAAACTCAAGGATGTCGGCTTGTTCGAGCAGCGCTTCACGCTCACGCTGCGCATCCAGAACCCCAACGATTTCGCGCTGCCGATCAAGGGCATGGACTACGAGGTATTCCTGAACGACCAAAAATTCGCGCGCGGCGTCAGTAACGATGCCGTCACCGTCCCCGCGCTCGGCGAAGCGCTGACGTCGGTCGATGTCGTCAGCAACGCGGGTAGTCTATGGCAGCAGGCGCAAACCCTGATGAACGGCAAGCAAACCGCCCTGCGCTATCGCCTCAGCGGCGGACTGAGGGTGGTCAATCGGGCCGTCAAGATACCGTTCGACTATCAGGGCGAATTCAAGTTGAACCCTTCAGAGCATATTCGGAGCACGCAATGACCGACACCAAAACCCCGGACATCGAAGTACCAAAATGGGATGTCGCGCTGGAAGCGCTCGTGAAAGAAGAGTACGGCAAGCAAGGAAAACCGTTGAGGCTCGAAGATTTCAGGCGGCTCGCCAATCAGTACACCATACGGCTGGACGACATTATGGCCACCCTCCTTGAACTGGCCGTGCACGGCCAGTGGCGCTACTGCAATCCGCAAGAAATACCGCAAATCATCACCCGCGACGAGGTCGATGCCCTCTACAAGCGCGGTCGCATCCAGGAAGCGGACATGCAGGCGTATGGCGGGAGCTGGTATCCGGTGCGATCGGCGGAATAGGCCGGAAATGGGCAGGGTGCGCCGCGCGCACCCTGCACCCTGCTATCACGGGATACATACGCTATCATCCGGGCACTTGAAGAACCAGAGCTGATACATGGAAACAAACCACTGGTAGGCGAACGACAAACCCATCAACCCGCCGCCGATGAACACCACATACGCGAATGGCGTCGATACCTTGGTCAGCCACCACGACATGATATCGAGGAAGATCGCCACGAACGGCATGGCCACGGCAATGCTCTTGAGATATTTGCGCCGCACATAGGCATGGCTGAAGATCAGCCCGGTAAAGGCGAAGATGAACGTCAAGCCGAACAAGTGAATGTGGGAAACGCGCACCAGCGTGCCTATGCTCATGCCTGTGTCCAATTGAGCAAGGTTCTTGACCTCCTGATAACTGGTCAAGGAAGGAATATGGGGATTGGAGCCATTATGGCACCCCAGGCAGCGGTTCTGCAGGATCGGCTGGACTGTCTGACCGAAGGCGTCCTCCTTGCCGCCGTCGCGCACCCACGCGATGATTTGCGTGCGCTCCTCGCCAGGCAACATGCCCGCCATCGGCCCCTTGAGCGCCGCCTCCAGGCGCGTATCGGTCTTGCTGCCGCTGTAGGCGATGCGGATGTCCTCCACGGATAGCCCCGGCCTGCCATCGCGCCCAGAGTGCACTTCGTAGATCTGGATCATCGCAAAAATGTATCCCAACCCGAGGATAAGCAACACCATCGTGTAGAGCACTTTCAGCGCCTGCGGCAACTGATCGAAGGTGGGATAACTGAAACGGCTATAACTATTCATTCACTGCGCCTCATCAAAGAAAAACCACATACTTGGCATATCTATTATACCCCCGAAAGCCGTCGCCGATGTTGACAGCCGCCAATCGCGCTTTCTATAGTGGATGCCCGCTTCATGCAAGGGCGGAATCAGCGGTCTAACCTTTTACGGAGGCATGACATGAACAGGACAAAGCTTGTTTTACCCGTGGTGTGTATAGTGCTGATGCTGGGCGCCAACGTCGCCTCGGCTGCTTCGCAGGCGATCAAGGACATGGCCAACATCGTCATGAATCTCAACCATCATCCCAGTGGTGGTGAAAAGGAAACGCTCAAGAAGATCATTGATAACGCATCGTCCACACCGGGCGAACGCGCACTCGCCAATGCGCTGATGAACATGGATCATGAGGTTGGCGGCGGAGATAAGGGCAAACTCAATGCCCTCATGAAAAACGCCTCCGCGCCCGCGGAGGAACGCGAACTGGCGGGTATCCTCGTTAACCTGGCACACAAGGCGAGCGCCGGGGACAAGGACAAGCTGAAGCAGTTGATGAAGTAACTCAGGCTTGCGTTAAGCAACGGTAATAATTTTGTAGGGTGTGTTCCACGCACCCTACGATATTTCAATTCAGGAAGCGCTGAATAATTCCAGGATGGAATTATTCAGCGCTTCCTGAATTTTATGGTTACCACGACATGCAAGGTGAAGCCATGTCCAAAGACCTGCCTTTTGATCCCGAACGCCGCGAATGGCTGGGCAAGCTGACGACGGCCGTGGGAGCCGCCGGTATCGCCGGGGCATGTTGGCCCCTGATCCGCAGTATGAATCCCACCGTCGATGTCGTCGCCAAGGCCAATACCGAGGTGGATTTGGCTGCGATTCCGCCGGGCAAGGTGGAAACCGTGGCGTGGCAGGGCAAGCCGGTGTTCGTCCTCCATCGCACGCCTGAAGAGATCGCAGCCATGGCGGCAAGCAGCGGCGTCAAGGATCCGCAGCCCGACGCGGCGCGCGTGCAAAAGCCGGAGTGGCTGGTGGTCGTGGGTATTTGCACGCATCTGGGTTGCGTGCCCAACCGCAATGAAAACGGCTGGCTGTGCCCTTGCCATGGCAGCGTGTACGACAACAGCGGACGGATCCTGCGCGGGCCGGCGCCGCGCAATCTGGAAGTGCCGGCCTACAAATTCATCGCTGCCGGCAAGATCATCATCGGCAAGACCTGAAAGGAGGCGCTCCATGAGCAACCAGCGCAACCGCATCATCGCCTGGGTCGATCAGCGTTTCCCCCTCACCCGGTTCATCAAACAAGAGCTGACCGAATATCCCACGCCGCGCAATCTCAGCTATTGGTGGGGTTTCGGCTTTCTCGCCGGCTTCATGCTGGTGTTGCAGATCGTCAGCGGCCTGTTTCTGGCCATGCACTATAAACCCGATGCCGCGCTGGCCTTCGATTCGGTGCAGCATATCATGCGCGACGTCAACTACGGCTGGCTGTTGCGCTATTTGCATTCGACCGGCGCATCGGCGTTTTTCGTCGTCATTTATCTGCACATGGCCCGCACGCTTTATTATGGCTCCTACCGCGCGCCGCGCGAGTTGATGTGGTGGAGCGGGCAGGTTCTGCTATTGATGCTCATGGCCACGGCTTTCATGGGATACCTGCTGCCGTGGGGGCAGATGTCGTACTGGGGGGCGCAGGTGATCACCAATCTCTTCCGCGCCACGCCTTTCATCGGCGACGAGGTCGTCATCTGGTTGCGCGGCGATTACGTGGTGGGCGATGCCACGCTGAATCGTTTCTTCGCCTTGCATTACCTGCTGCCGTTCCTGATCTGCGGTCTGGTGATGATCCATCTGGTGGCACTGCATTTCGTCAAGAGCAGCAACCCTTCCGGCATCAACCTGCGAGCCAGGGACAACATTCCGTTCCATCCCTACTTCACCATCAAGGATTTTTTTGGTCTGGGGATATTTCTGATCGCCTTTTGCGGCTTTGTCTTTTTCGCGCCGGAATTTTTCATCGAGACCGACAACAACATTCCCGCCAATCCGATGCAGACGCCGCCCCACATCCAGCCGGAGTGGTATTTCCTGCCTTTTTACGCCATTCTGCGCGCCGTGCCCAACACTGTCGGCGGCGTGGTGGCCATGGTGCTTTCGATTCTGGTCTTCGCCGCCATGCCCTACCTCGACCGCTCCAGAATCCCCGGCGGCGCCCGTTACCGGCCGGTGTACCGCATCCTGTTCTTCATCTTCGTCATCGACATCTTCGTCCTGAGCTATGTGGGATCGGAGCCGCTCTCGGACAACACGACCTTGGCCGGGCAGATCGCCACCGTCGTCTACTTCGGATTGTTTCTGCTGATACCCCTGGTCTCCAAACCCGAGGAGCGCTGGCTGCGCAAGCGCGGTCTGCCCAAGCCGCTGGAGGAGCTGCTGGCGTCCGAAGACCAGCCACTGAAGAAGCCTTTACCCTTCCCCGGACCGTTGCTGGTGATTGGCGCGGTGGCCATTCTGTTGACGGCGCTCGATGTGCACGCGGCCGAAACAAAATTGGCGGAGGTGAAGATCGACGCCAGTCCGGCCGCGGCACAGCGTGGCGCTCAGGTGGTGACGCAGGTCTGCATGGCCTGCCACAGCCTCAAGTACCTGACGTTTCGTGATCTGCAAGCGCTGGGCATGTCGCAAGCGGAAGTCGATCAATTGCGCGGCGAGCAGGCGATCAACACTCCTCTGTTGAGCATGACGCCGCCCGAGGCGGCCAAGGAGAGTTATGGCGTCGTGCCGCCGGACCTGTCCTTGATGGCGAAGGCGCGCGACGGCGGTGCGCGCTATGTCTATACCTTGCTTACCAGCTTTCATCAGGATGCCAAGGGCGACACCCAGAATCGTGTATTCCCCGGCATCCGCATGCCCGATCCCTTGGGTTACAGCTCCGCCGCCGATGCCGCGCAGCGCCGGCCCATCGAACAACAGGCGCGCGATGTGGCCGCATTTCTGTTGTGGGCGGCTGATCCCCGCGCCGGCGAGCGGCACAGGGCCGGTTACATCGTGATCGGCTATCTGGCGATATTCACAGGGTTACTCTATCTGCTCAAGCGCCGGGTCTGGGCGCGCCTGCCGCCGATGGAGCCGGTGTAGCGGTATACTTATCAAGCCCCTGTTTCGCATGGCTTTCTCCCAGCGGCCATGCAATCTCCCCGTGTCCGGTCTAAAATAGATGCCTTTCCATCCTGTCATATCCCGATCATGTCCGATTTGAATCCCCGCCAGCGCGCCGCGGTGCGCCATCTGGATGGCCCGTTGCTGGTGCTGGCCGGCGCCGGCAGCGGCAAGACGCGTGTCATCACGCAGAAGATCGCCTATCTGATCCAGGAGTGCAGCATCGCGCCGCGTCACGTCGCCGCCGTCACCTTCACCAACAAGGCGGCGCGCGAGATGAAGGAGCGCGTCGGCGGGCTGCTCGCCGGCAAGGACGCGCGCGGGCTGATGGTGTCCACCTTCCACACCTTGGGGCTGAACATCATCCGCCGCGAGATCAAGGCGCTGGGCTACAAGCCGGGCTTTTCCATTTTCGATGCACAGGACAGCGCGGCGTTGATCCGCGAGTTGATGCACAAGGCATTTTCGGGAGACGGCGAGCAGGTGGAGCGGATCCAGTGGCAAATCTCGCGCTGGAAGAGCACGCTGATTACGGCGGAACAGGCCCGGGAAGCGGCGGATGGCGATGCGGCGCTCACCGCCGCGGCGGCGATCTATGGCGAGTACGAGCGTTACCTGAAAGCCTACAACGCCCTGGACTTCGACGATTTGATCCTCAAGCCCGTGATGCTCTTCACGCAACAGCCCGCGATTCTCGATGCCTGGCAGAACCGCATCCGCTATCTGCTGGTCGATGAATACCAGGACACCAACGCCAGCCAATACCGTCTGGTGCGCCTGCTGGTCGGCCCGCGCGGCGCGCTCACCGTGGTGGGCGACGACGACCAGTCGGTGTACGCCTGGCGCGGCGCGCAGCCGGAGAATCTCGCGCTGTTGCAGCAGGACTTTCCCCGCCTCACCGTCATCAAGCTGGAGCAGAATTACCGCTCCACCGGGCGCATCCTCAAGGCCGCCAACCACCTCATCGCCAACAATCCGCATGTTTTCGAAAAGACGCTGTGGAGCGACAAGGGTTATGGCGCGCCGCTGCGCGCGATCCAGGTGCGCAACGAGGAGCACGAGGCCGAGCGCGTGGTTTCCGAGCTGATCAGCCACAAGTTCAAACACCGCACCGATTATCGGGACTATGCGATTCTCTATCGCGGCAATCATCAATCGCGTCTCTTCGAGCGCATGCTACGCGAGCATCGCATCCCGTACTTTCTCAGCGGCGGCACATCGTTCTTCGCCCACACCGAGGTCAAGGACATCATGGCCTATCTGCGCCTGCTGGTGAACCCGGACGACGACAGCGCCTTTCTGCGCGTGGTCAATACGCCACGCCGCGAGATCGGTCCCTCCACGCTGGAAAAGCTCGGCGACTATTCCAAAGACCGCAATGTCAGCCTGTTCACGGCGAGTTTTGAGCTGGGGCTGGAGCAGCACTTGCCCGAACGCGCCGTGGAAAAACTGCGCCGTTTCAGTGAGTGGCTGGCGGACATCGGCGACCGCGCCCAGCGCGGCGATCCGATCGCCGCCGTGAAGGACATGATCCAGGCCATCGATTACGAAACCTGGCTGAAAGACACCTGCAAGGACTTGAAGACTGCCGAGCGGCGCATGGAGAACGTCAACGAATTGATCGCCTGGCTGGAGCGCGTCTACGGACAGCCTGCGGCTTACGGCGAGAATCAGGAAGAAAAAAGCCTCGCCGATCTCGTCTCGCACATGACGCTGATGGACATCCTCGATCGCGGCGACGGCGAAAACACCGGCGACTGCGTGCATCTCATGACCTTGCACGCCGCCAAAGGACTGGAATTCCCTCACGTCTTTCTGGTCGGCATGGAAGAGGAGCTGCTGCCGCACCGCGCCAGCATCATCGAAGACAACATCGAGGAAGAGCGCCGGCTGGCCTATGTCGGTATCACCCGCGCCCGCGAAACGCTCACCTTCACCCTCGCCGCGCGGCGCAAGCGGCAGGGCGAGATGACCGGCTGCGAGCCCAGCCGCTTCCTGCAGGAATTGCCGCAGGACGATCTGACCTGGGAGGGCGTGGGCGCAGAGGTCGATCCGCAGGTCAAGCAGGAGCGTGGTCAGGCGCATCTGGCCAATTTGCGCGGCCTATTGGGGCGATAAGATGAATTTGGGGCGATAAGATGAATTGCCGCATAGGTTGTGGCGCGTGCTGTATCGCGCCTTCCATCTCGTCGCCGATTCCGGGAATGCCGGACGGCAAACCGGCGGGCGTGCGCTGTGTGCAATTGATGGCGGATAACCTCTGCCGCCTGTTTGGTCAGCCGGAACGCCCCGCGGTGTGCGCTTCCTTCCCGGCGCTGCCGGACGCGTGCGGCGACTCGCGCGAAGAGGCGCTTGTTGTTCTCGCACATATGGAGGCGCAAACCTGCTGACGGCTCTGGTAGAATGGTGCTTTATTATATGCGGCGACCTAAATCGTAGCACGGCGCACGCTACTTTTGTCGCCATGGATAACACGGAATATTCATTGCCGGGTTAATAACCGCTCGCCAGCCACAGGTCCTATGCCATGATCGAAAACGAAATCGAAAACGACGACGACGCTTCATTTGACGATGCCGCCCGCGAGACGGTCGAGCTTGGCAACCGCATTGCCAACCGCGACGAGGAAGCGGATGCCTGGGACATTGCCGACGGCCTGCTCGCTGGAGCCATCCAATACTGGCTCTATTCGCGCCAGCCCTGCGAAGACCCTCTGTGCGAGGATTGCGCCCCGCTCAGCACCGCCGAAGGACGCCTCGCGGAATTGCTGCGCCTTACCCGGGGGTTCGCCGCAGACAGCGCCTACTATCACTCGCCCACGGACAGCAACGTCGGGCGCGCCTAGACGCTCTCCTGGGTAATAGGGTATTCTATTGCGTTGTTCCATGCGCCCGTAGCTCAGCTGGATAGAGTGTTGGATTCCGATTCCAAAGGTCAGAGGTTCGAATCCTCTCGGGCGCGCCAATTCACAAATCCCGGCTTAAAAAACATGAGCAACCCCCTCGTCGGCGTGGTGATGGGCAGTAACAGTGACTGGGAAGTCATGCGGCACGCCGCCAAACAACTGGAAGCCTTCGCCATTCCTTACGAGGCCAAGGTGGTCTCGGCGCATCGCACACCCGATCTGCTGTTCCAGTACGCCGAAACCGCCGCCGCGCGCGGCCTGGCTTGCATCATCGCCGGGGCCGGCGGCGCCGCGCATCTGCCGGGCATGCTCGCCGCCAAGACCACCGTGCCGGTGCTCGGTGTTCCGGTGCCTTCCAAACATCTCAACGGCATGGACTCGCTGCTGTCCATCGTGCAAATGCCCAAGGGCATTCCTGTCGCCACTTTCGCCATCGGCGAAGCGGGCGCCGCCAACGCCGGCTTGTTCGCCGCCGCCCTGCTGGCCCGCCACGATGCCAATCTCGCCCAGCGCCTGAGCGGCTTCCGCGACAGCCTGCGGGATACTGTGCTGGCGATGGAATTGTCTGATCCAAAATGATCCTGCCAGGAGCGACGCTGGGCATCCTGGGTGGCGGCCAGTTGGGGCGCATGTTCGCGGTGGCGGCGCGTACCATGGGCTACCGGGTGATCGTGCTCGACCCCGATCCCGACAGCCCGGCGGCGCAATGCGCGGATGAACAGATCGTCGCCGGCTTTTCCGGCCGGCAAGCGCTGGAGCGGCTTGGCAAGCGCTGCGCCGCGATCAGCACCGAATTCGAAAACGTCCCCGCCGACACTTTACGTTTCCTCGCCCGATTTTGCCCGGTGCGCCCCGGCGCCGGCGCCGTGGCTGTGGCGCAGGACCGCATCACGGAAAAGAGCTACCTCGCCGCCAACGGCTTTCCCTGCGCCCGCTTCGCGGTGATCCGCTCGCGCGATGAAGTGGCTGAGGCGGTGGCAAGCATCGGCATGCCCGCGCCTCTTCGACGCTGTTCACTCGCGCCTGGCCTTTGCCGTCATAACCGAACTGGCTGACCTTGAGCAGCGCGGGCATGCCGATGCTTGCCACCGCCTCAGCCACTTCATCGCGCGAGCGGATCACCGCGAAGCGGGCG
>SBBG01000076.1 GCA_005240065.1 Gammaproteobacteria bacterium
CCTTCATTTGCAGGATCACCGCCGCCAGATTGGCGCGCTGGATCTCCGGCGTGGTGAAACGGGGCCGCAGCAGATAATCCTGTTCGGAGTACAAACGCACACACACCCCGGCGGCGACCCGCCCGCAGCGACCCTTGCGCTGGTCGGCGGCGGCCTGCGATACCTTCTCCACCGGCAGGCGCTGTACCTTGGTGCGCGGACTGTAGTGACTAATGCGCGCATCGCCGGGGTCGATCACATAGCGGATACCCGGCACGGTGAGCGAGGTTTCCGCCACATTGGTGGCGAGCACGATGCGCCGTCCGGTGTGCGGTTTAAACACCCGCTCCTGCTCGGCGGCGCTCAGTCGCGCGTAGAGGGGCAGAATCTCGGTGTGCGGAGGATGGTGTTTGCGCAATGCCTCCGCAGTCTGGCGGATTTCGCGCTCACCAGGGAGAAAGATCAGGATATCGCCCAGCCCAAGGCGAGCCAGCTCGTCCACCGCATCCAGCAAGGCCTGTTCCCGATCGCGGTCCTGCTCGTCCTCGCTCTCGGCGAGCAGCGGACGGTAACGCACTTCCACCGGATAGCCGCGACCGCTGACCTCGATGACCGGCGCGTTGTTGAAGTGCGTGGCAAAGCGCTCGGGGTCGATGGTGGCGGAGGTGATGATCACCTTCAGATCCGGCCGCTTCGGCAGGATCTGCTTGAGATAGCCCAACAGAAAGTCGATGTTGAGGCTGCGTTCATGCGCCTCGTCGATGATCAGCGTGTCGTAGTGGCTGAGATAGGGATCGGTTTGCGTCTCGGCAAGCAAGATGCCGTCGGTCATCAGCTTGATATAGGCGTCCGGCCCGGTACGGTCGTGGAAGCGCACCTTGTACCCCACCGCCGCGCCCAGCGGGCCGCCCAGCTCCTCGGCGATGCGCGCCGCCACGCTGCGCGCCGCGATGCGCCGCGGTTGGGTATGGCCGATGTAACCCGACACACCGCGCCCCAGCGACAGGCAGATCTTGGGCAGTTGCGTCGTCTTGCCCGAACCCGTTTCACCACAGACGATCACCACCTGATGCGCGGCGATAGCGGCGGCGATCTCCTCGCGCCGCGCACTGACCGGCAACTCCTCGGGAAACCCGGGAACGGGCAACAGCGCTTCGCGGCGCGCGCGACGCGCCTGGGAAGTCCGCACCGCCTCGCTCAGAACGTGCAACGCCTCCTCATCCGGCCTGCCGGACTGGAAGGCGCGACGCAGGGCATGAAGACGACGGTGCAGACCGTGCTGGTCGGCGCGCATGCAGGAATCGAGCGCGGCGAAAAGGGGAAGGAAACGATCAATCACGATGATGAAACATGGATTACCAACCCACGGCATTGGGACGCCAATGCGCTTTGATAGCCTTTCATGGACTTTTGAGAGGACATCCCGGCGATCACACTTCCTTTGTGGCGCTCTTCCCCTCACCCCGACGGCTACGCCCCCCTCGCTTCGCTCTCCCCGAAGGGAGAGGGGGATTAAAGCCACGTTTGCTTAAAACTTCTTCGTCACCCCCAGACCAAAGAGATGCGCGTTGCTTTGGTATTTGCCGTTATAAACCGAGGTGCCGTTGGGATCGGTGCCATAGGCGCCAAACGGCACTGTTGAAGCATAGTCGCGATCATCGAATTTGACATACATATAGGCCGCTTCGACCGCCCAATCGTTGGCCAGTTTCTGCTTGAGCCCCACGCTGAACAGGTTTCGATCGGCGTCCGGCACACGGGCCGTGAAACGATCGTCACCTTGCCCGGCCAGATCGCGCGAATAACCGGCGCGCAATTGGGTGCCAGTGCCGAGGTCGTAGGTGATGCCCAGGCGATAGGCATTGGCGCTCTTCCAGCCGTTCGTATTGTTGACGAGAACGGCTCCGGTGGCGTTCGAGTTAACCAGAATCTGGTTGAATTTCTTCCAGCCGGTACGCTCGATGTCGAACTCCACGCCAAGATTATCCGTGGCCTGATAGCGTACGCCGATCTGGGCCATCCAGGGCAAATTGAGATCGGCCGAGATACCGCTATTGTTGATTTTTCCATCCAGCGCCACGGTCACGGCGGAACGATACGACGCACCAAAACTCCACGGCCCGGCCACATGCATCAGGGCCGCATTCCAGCCGAGATCACCGCCATCGCCATTAATGGTCGCCGCGTGGGTGTTGAGCTTGACTTCGCGCACACGATAATAATTAACGCCTATCGCGGCGCTGGTGTTGGCGCTCATCCGGTACGAAAAATTGGGATTGAAATTGATCACCTCGATCTTGCTTTCCGCGGGATGAACCAGCGGCAGTGACCCCAACGCGGGAAAGGTATTGCCGGGCCATTTCGTCTCCAGGCCGAACGGGGTACCGATATTCAACCCCCAGCTCCAATCCGCGTTGCGGCGATTAGCGATATAAAGGTTGGGAAGATAAGCCAGCTCCTTGTGGTCGCTATCGACTTTCGCCGCCCCCCCCGTGGGCGTCACGCTCACGCCGTGGGTCAGGAAGATCAACCCCGCCGCCAGTTGCGTGCCGTCGTGAAACGACATCGCCGCCGGGTTATAGGCCAACGCCCCGATCTCCTTGTGGTTGGCAACCAGCGCATTGCTCAACGCCGCCCCGGCGATGGACGCCTCCGGCAGACGGAAACCCGAAGCCTGCGCCTGCGCACCGGCCAGACTCAATGACGCCATCCCCACCACCGAAACAAACCGCTTCATGCACGCCCCCCTCGATAAAAACAGGAAGTGTCTAGCATTGAGGAGACGGCAAGAAAAAGCAAGGGGGTGAGAATGGATGTGTTATTACCCCGGTAATCAAATTACCCTGTTGTTTCGTAGGGTGCGTCTCACGCACCACACGGATGGTGCGCGCGGCGCACCCTACCTTTGGGAGAAAAGCTGGAAAAGAAGATGAATTTTATTACCGGGTTAATCGCAAGAAGAAGGCTCGACTCGCAACATAAACGTCACCGGCCCATCATTGGTCAACGTCACCTTCATATCCGCACCGAACCGGCCGGTGGCGACAGGGGAATACCGACTGCGGGCCTGCCGCGCGAGATAATCGAACAAACGCGCGCCTTCCGCCGGCGGCGCGGCGGGAGTGAAGCTGGGGCGCATTCCCTTTTGCGTGTCGGCGGCGAGAGTGAATTGCGGCACCAGCAGCAGACCGCCGTTCACATCGCGCAGACCGAGATTCATTTTGCCCTCGGTATCGGCGAACACACGATAGCCGAGCAGCCGTTCGAGCAAGCGATCGGCCTGGGCCTCGGTATCGCCTCGTTCCACGCCAACCAGTACCAGCAGACCATGATTGATCGCGCCGATCACTTCGCCATCCACCACCACCTGGGCCACGCTGACCCGTTGCAGGAGGCCGATCACCGCAGGCGGCTGGCCATCGTCATGGTGGCCTTGATCAGGGCGTCGGTGGTGCCGGGTTCGGCGGCGGAGTGTCCGGCATCGGCGATGATGCGCAGTTCGGACTGCGGCCAGGCGCGCGACAGTTCCCAGGCGTTCTCGACCGGGCAGACCACATCATAGCGGCCATGCACGATCACCCCGTGAATGTCGGCCAGGCGATGGGCATCGCGCAGGATCTGGTTGGGTTCGAGAAAGCTGTCATTGATGAAGTAGTGGCACTCGATGCGCGCCAGGCTCAAAGCTGTGGAAGGGTTGGCGAAATGGTCGATGACGTTCTTGTTGGGTTGCAGCGTCGCGGCGCGGCCTTCCCAGATCGACCACGCCTTGGCGGCGGCCATGCGCGCCAACTCGTCCTCGCCCGTCAGACGCTGGTAATAGGCGCGCACCATATCCGGCCGCTCGACTTCGGGGATGACGCGCAGGTAATCTTCCCAATAATCGGGAAAGATACGGCTGGCGCCTTCCTGGTAGAACCACCGGATTTCATGCGGCCGGCACAGGAAGACACCGCGCAGGATCAGCCCCAGCACGCGCTCGGGATGGGTTTCGGCATACACGAGACCGAGCGTCGAACCCCACGAACCGCCGAACACCACCCAGCGTTCGATGCCGAGCTTCTGGCGTATCACCTCCATGTCCGCCACCAGCGCTTGCGTGGTATTGCCCTTCAATTCAGCGTGTGGTGTGGAACGCCCGCAGCCGCGCTGGTCGAAGAGCACGATGCGGTAGTCGTTGGGATCAAAGAAACGGCGGTGATAAGGCTCGCAACCCGCGCCCGGCCCGCCATGCACGAACACCACCGGCAACCCGTCGGGATTGCCGCATTCCTCGATGTAAAGCTCATGCGGCGGCTCGACGGCGAGCCGGTGCCTGGCGTAGGGCTTGATGTCGGGATAAAGCTTATACATGGCTTCCAGTTTACCCATGTAGGGTGCGCCGTGCGCACCATTTCGTTCACGAAACGCTTGGTGCGCACGGCGCACCCTACATCAAACCGACTCTCTTTCGCGCCCTCTCTCCCTCATCCGGCCATGCGGCCACCTCCCCCTGGGGGAGAAGGGAGACGGAGCGGCCTTTGGCCGAGGTTAAACGGCTGAGGAGCGCGAGGCGCGCTTGCGCTCGTGTTCCAGCAGCAGCTTCTTACGCAGACGCACGAAGTTGGGCGTCACTTCCACCAGCTCGTCGTCGTCGATGAATTCCAGCGCCTGCTCCAGGCTCATGCGGATCGGCGGCGTGAGGATGATGTTCTCGTCCGAACCGGCGGCGCGGATGTTGGTGAGCTGCTTGGCCTTGAGCGGGTTCACCACCAGATCGTTGTCACGCGAATGGATACCGATCACCATACCCTCGTACACCTCCTCGCCGGGATTGACGAATAAACGCCCGCGTTCCTGGAGGGTGAACAGCGCATAGGCCAGAACCTTGCCGGCGCCATTGGCGATCAGCACACCATTGAGGCGCTGGCCGAAGTCGCCCCGCTTCATCGGCCCGTAGCTGTCGAACACATGATACATCAACCCCGTGCCTTGGGTGGCCGTCAGGAACTCGGTACGGAAGCCGATCAGTCCGCGCGCCGGGATGATGTAGTCGAGGCGCACACGGCCCTTGCCGTCGGGCACCATATTCTTCAGCTCGCCGCCGCGCATGCCGAGCTTCTCCATCACGCCGCCCTGGTGTTGCTCCTCCACATCCACGGCGAGTTGCTCGAAGGGCTCCTGTTTGACGCCGTCGATCTCCTTCATGATCACTTCGGGGCGGGACACGCCAAGCTCATAACCCTCGCGGCGCATGTTTTCGATGAGCACCGACAGATGCAGCTCGCCACGGCCGGAGACACGGAACTTGTCCGGGTCCTCAGTATCTTCCACGCGCAGCGCCACGTTGTGGATCAGCTCTTTCTGCAAGCGGTCGCGGATCTGACGCGATGTGACGTACTTGCCGTCGCGCCCGGAGAATGGCGACGTGTTAACCTGGAAGGTCATGCTCACCGTGGGTTCGTCCACAGCCAGCGGGGGCAGCGGCTCGACGCAGGTGGGATCGCACAGCGTATCGGAGATGTTGAGCCCATCGACGCCGGTGAAGGCGATGATGTCACCGGCCTGGGCATCGGGTACTTCGACGCGCTCCAGACCGAGGAAGCCGAAGATTTGCAGAATACGCGCGTTGCGCCGGTTGCCGTCGCAATCCAGCACCGTCACGGCGGTGTTGGTCTTGATTTTGCCGCGCGTGACCCGGCCGATACCGATCACGCCGACATAGCTGTTGTAGTCCAGCGAGCTGACCTGAAGCTGGAACGGCCCGTCGGTATCGACTTGCGGCGGACTGACATGCCGCACGACAGCCTCGAACAGCGGCGTCATGTCGCCCGAGCGCACCTCGGCATCGAGGCCGGCATAGCCCATCAGCGCGGAAGCGTAAACGATGGGGAAATCCAGTTGCTCATCGGTGGCACCCAGCCGGTCGAAGAGATCGAAGGTCTGATCCACCACCCAGTCAGGACGCGCGCCGGGGCGGTCGATCTTGTTCACCACCACGATGGGACGCAAGCCGCACGCCAGGGCCTTTTGCGTCACGAAGCGCGTCTGCGGCATCGGGCCGTCCACGGCATCGACCAGCAGCAGTACCGAGTCCACCATCGACAGCACGCGCTCCACTTCGCCGCCAAAATCGGCGTGGCCAGGGGTATCGACAATGTTGATACGATAGTCGCGCCAGCGAAGCGCTGTATTCTTCGCCAGGATAGTGATGCCACGCTCTTTTTCCAGGTCGTTGGAGTCCATCACCCGCTCCTGCGCCTCGCCGCGTGTTTGCAGCGTGCCGGATTGTTGCAGCAGTTTGTCAACGAGTGTGGTCTTGCCGTGATCGACGTGGGCGATGATGGCGATATTGCGTAGCTTGTCGATAGAGTTCATAGGGATTCGAGAAAACGATGACGTGAAGGAAACCGCGCACTTGGGCGGGATAAACGAAGCATTATACCCGATAATCACAGCAGGAAACAAAAAACCCGCCTGATGGCGGGTTTTTTGTGTCGCTTACGCTAAAGCAAACTATGCTGCGGACTTGCCGAGCGTGTAACCGCGCAACGACCTGGAAAACTCCTGCAAGCGCTTGATGCCCGTCTCCTCGGCCTGGTGGCACCATTCCTGGAGACTGTGCAGCAGGCTGTCCTGCGTCGCCGTGGAGCGCTGCCAGATCTCCTGCAATTTCTGCCGGTACTGGTAGACGGTCTTCAACTCCTGGCTGCGGTCCAGCGCATTATTCAAGCGGTTTCTGGCTACATCGTCGATCAATGACTCGTCCCGCACCAGGGAGCGGCGGGCGCGGGCAAACAGCGCACGACAGGAATCATCGGCCTTGTGCAGCTCGTCCTTAAGCACCGGCATCATGACCTCGCGGCCGTAATGCGACAGCACATGCAGGCGGTTGGTGATAACGGCGCGCAGAGTCTCCATGTCGACCGCCTGCTTGCCGGCAACGATGACCGGCTCGGGGGCGACCTTCTTGACCTTGGCAAGACCGAGGGTTTCCATCGTGCGGATATACAACCAGCCGATGTCGAATTCCCACGGTTTGGAGGACAACTTGGCGGAGCTGGGAAAGGCGTGATGGTTGTTATGTAGCTCTTCGCCGCCGATGATTATTCCCCACGGCATGACATTGGTAGAGGCATCCTGGGGCTCGTAATTGCGATACCCCCAATAATGGCCGATACCGTTGATCACGCCCGCGGCAGTGATGGGGATCCACAACATCTGTACCGCCCAGATGGTGATACCGGCGGCGCCGAACAGCAGCACGTCGATGATGAACATCAGCACTATGCCGTATCTGCTATGGGGCGTGTAAAGATGCCGTTCGATCCAGTCGTCCGGCGTGCCGTGACCATATTTCTCCAGCGTTTCCTGGTTCTTGGCCTCCTTGCGGTACAGCTCGGCGCCTTCCAGCAGCACCTTCTTGATGCCGAGGATCTGCGGACTATGCGGGTCTTCTTCGGTTTCGCACTTGGCGTGATGCTTGCGATGGATCGCCGCCCAGGCCTTGGTGACCATGCCCGTGCTCAGCCACAGCCAGAGACGGAAGAAATGGCTGACGATGGGATGTAAATCCAGCGCGCGGTGCGCCTGGTGACGATGCAGATAGATCGTCACGGCGGCGATGGTGATATGGGTCATGATCAGCGCTGCGGCGATATAACCCCACACGGAAAAACCTAGCAGGCCGTCGGCCAGCAGATTCAATAACCAGTCGTTCATTTAATGAAAACCCCCGAAAAGTCGGATAGCTTAATAAAATACTACACAATTACCATAAAAAAATTGTGGTTAATATATACAGGCCTTTGCGCCAGGCGTCAATATATTTCCACCGTCACCGAGGCAAAACAACCCCTTGTATGGGGGTATTTTGACGACAACTCAACCCCGCCTGCCAGCGACCCTGAATCATACCTGAAAAACCACCCGAAATGTAGCCAGATTCGTGCCAGTGGAGCAATATCAAAGTGGGGCGGGTTGTAACCCGCCCCACTTTGATTTGCCAACCTTTTATTACCTTTAAGTCCGGTACTCGGCGTTGATTCTCACATAGTCATAGGAAAAATCGCAGGTCCAGACCTGATCGCGATGGGCGCCACGGCCAAGATGGATGCGCACCGTGATCTCGTCACGCTTCATCACACCTTGCCCCAATTCCTCACGGTAGAAGGGATCCCGGCCGCCGTTGTGGACGATACGAACCTCATCGAGGTAAATCGACACCTTCCCCACATCCAGCTCAACCAGGCCAGCCCGGCCCACGGCGGCGAGGATACGGCCCCAGTTGGGATCGCTGGCGAAGAAGGCGGTCTTGACCAGCGGGGAATGGGCGACCGTGTAGGCTACTTGCGCGCATTCCGCGGGACTGGCCCCTTCCAGCACTTCGATGGTGATGAGCTTGGTCGCCCCCTCGCCGTCGCGGACGATGGCCTGGGCGAGCTCGGTACACACCTCGGTCACCGCCGCGCACAGCGCCTGCCAAGCCGTACCGGATGCGCCGGTGATCGACACACCCTTGCCGGTGGCGATCAGCAGGCACGCATCGTTGGTGGAGGTATCGCCGTCGACGGTGATGCGGTTGAACGACACGTCCACGGCCTCATTCAGACAGCGTTGCAGAAGTTGCGGACCGCACGCCGCATCGGTGGCGACGAAGGCCAGCATGGTGGCCATGTCTGGCCGGATCATACCCGAGCCTTTGGCGATGCCGGTGACGGTGATCGTCTGGCCGTCGACCGTGAGGCGACGCGTAGCGCCCTTGGCCACGGTGTCGGTGGTCATGATGCCATGGGCGGCATCGGCCCAGCCGTCTTCGCTCAGCTTGGCGCAAGCTTCGGGCAATCCGGCGACGATTTTCTGCACTGGCAGCGGTTCGCCGATCACGCCGGTGGAAAAAGGCAGCACTTGACGGGCCGCGCAACCGGCCTGCTCCGCCAGCGCAACGCAGCAGGCATTGGCGTCGCGCAGACCTCGATCGCCAGTCCCGGCGTTGGCGTTGCCGGTATTGATCAACAAATAATGCGGCATGGCGGCGGCAAGATGATCGCGCGCCACGATCACCGGCGCGGCGCAGAAGGCGTTGCGCGTGAACACCGCCGCGCAATGGGAACCCTCCGCCAGCTCCAGCACCACGAGATCGCGCCGCCCCGGCTTCTTGATCCCCGCGCACGCCGTGCCCAGCCTCACACCCGCCACCGGATGCAGCTCCGGCAAGCCTGTTAATCCTACCGCCATGATTGTTTACCTTTTCTGAATACCTAAATGTTATTAACCGGCAATCAAATTTGCCTGCTTTTACAGCTTTTCCCCCAGACGTAGGGTGCGTCTCACGCACCATCCTGTGGTACGTGAGACGCACCCTACGAAACAGATGTTATCGAACCCTGGATGCCGCATTCACAGGCATGACAATTTTACATGATATTCAGGCTTCCTCCGCCGCCAGCGGCGGCAGGCGCCGCACAGCTCGAACCACTTTCCCCATGATCCGCGTGGCGTCGTCGATATAGGTGAATATCGCGGGCACCACCAGCAGGCTCAGGAATGTGGAAGTGATCAGTCCGCCGATCACTGCGATCGCCATGGGTGAGCGGAAGCTGGGATCGGCGCCGTAGCCCAGCGCCAAGGGCAGCATGCCGGCGCCCATGGCGATGCTTGTCATGACGATGGGACGAGAGCGCTTGTGGCAGGCGTCCACCAGCGCCTCGAAGCGCGCCAAGCCACGACGGCGCGCGAGGATGGCGTAGTCAACCAGCAGAATGGAGTTCTTGGTCACAATACCCATCAACATGATCAGACCGATCATGGATGGCATCGACAATGCCTTACCGGTGAGCAGCAGGCCGACGAAGGCGCCGCCGATAGACAGGGGCAGCGCCGCCAGGATGGTTACCGGCTGGGTGAAATTGTGAAACAACAGCACCAGCACGCCATAAATGCACAGCACCCCGATCAGCATGGCAATGCCGAAGCTGGCGAAAAGCGTCCGCATCTCCTGTGCATCGCCCAGTTCAGCGACGGTGACGTCGAGCGGCAGTTCGCGCAGGGCGGGCAATTGCATCGCCTCGGCATAGGTCTCGCCTAGTTCCCGGCCGCCAAGCTCAACCTCAAGAATGACATTGCGACTGCGATTCAGGCGATTGATTTCGGCCGGGCCGGAATCAATCGACAAGGTTGCGACCGTGCTCAACATCACCGGGCCTTGGCGTCCGGGCACCAATAGGCGATCCAGTTGCGCGAGGTCGGTGCGCACTCCGCGCGGTAGCTTGACGCGGATCGGCACTTGGCGCTCAGCCAGATTGAGCTTGGCGAGCGCGGTGTCATAATCACCGGCGGTGGCCACACGAACGGTCTCGGCGATGGCCTGGGCGGTAACGCCGAGATCGGCGGCGCGGGCAAAGTCCGGCCGCACGATGATCTCGGGCTGCATGAGCGCGGCGTTCGAATTCACATTACCCACGCCCCGCAGTGTACGCAAATCGCGTTCGGCGGCACGGCTGGCGGCCAATAGCACCGCCGGATCGTCACTCTTGAGCACGATCTGCATCTTCACTCCGGCATCCGGCGGCCCGACCTTGAAGCGCGCGCCGGGAATATCGGCCAACCTGGCGCGCAACCGCGTCTCGACTTCCGCAAGGGACTCGCGCCGTTCATTGCGATGTATCAGCGTGAGCGTGAGCACGGCACGGCGCACCTCGGCCGCCGCCCCCGGCGCGAAGATATCGCCGCTCGATCCCCCGCCGACCGAACTGAAAACGCCCTTCACCCCCGGCATTTGTTGCGCCGTAAGGCGGGCGCGCTCAGCCACCGCCCAGGTCTCGTTCAGCGTGCTGCCGGGCGGCAGCTCAATGTTGATCAAGGTTTGGTTGCGGTCCGAAGGCGGCACGAAACCGGTCGGCAACAAGGGGATCAACGACAGCGAGCCGATGAAGAACAGCACTGCGGCGGCCAAGGTGGTCAGCCGGTGTCGCAGACACCAACTCGCCACGGCCAAATAGGTGCGCATGATCCAGCCGTCACGGCGCACCGCCTCCTTGACCGGCTTGAGCATGTAAGCAGCCATCATCGGCGTGAGCAGTCTCGCCACCAGCAGCGAGGAGAGAACGGCCAGAACTGCCGCCCAGCCGAACTGCTTGAAGAATTTCCCGGGGATGCCGGCCATGAAGGCGGTCGGCAGAAACACCGCAACCAGCGCGAATGTGGTGGCGATGACGGCGAAACCGATCTCGTCGGCCGCCTCCATCGCCGCCTGGTAAGGCGTTTTGCCCATGCGCAAATGACGTGAAATATTTTCGATCTCGACGATCGCGTCGTCCACCAGGATACCAATCACCAGCGCCAGAGAAGTGAGCGTGACCGTATTGAGCGTGTAGCCGAACCAGTACATGCCCAGAAACGCCGGAATAATCGATAGCGGCAAAGCGACGGCGGCAACTAAAGTGGCGCGCCAGTCACGCAGGAACCACCACACCACCAGCACCGCCAACACCGCACCTTCATAGAGCAACTCCATCGAGCCGTCGAAATTCTCGGCAATGGGCGCGACGTTGTCGATGGACTCGACAAACCGCACGTTGGGATATTGCTCGCGGAGTTGCGCCATAGCCTGACGCACGCCGTGGTTCGCATCGCCCGCCACCGCCAGTTCGCTGGCGCCCTTGGTGCGGAAAATTTCGACCGCCACCACTGGCTTGCCGTCCTGCAACGCCATCGCGCGGCGTTCGGCGACGGTATCCGTCACGCTTGCCACCTGGTCCAGCCGGATGCGCCTGCCATCCGCCAACGGCAGCTCCACGGCGCCCAGCGCCGCCGCCGATCGCACAGTAGCGATGGTGCGCACTGTTTGTTCCGCGCCGCTCACCTCGCCGCGCCCACCGGGTGCTTCCCTCTGCACTTGGCGCAACTGGCGCGAAACATCGGCGGCGCTCACTCCGAGCGCCGCCATGCGCGCCGGGTCCAACTCCACGCGGATCTCGCGCGTTACGCCACCAATGCGCTTGACGCTGCCAACGCCGGGCACCACCAGCAGCCGCTTGGTCACCGTGTTGTCGACAAACCAGGATAGCGCCTGCTCATCGAGCCGATCGGAAGAGAGGGTATAGGTGAGCAACACCCGCCCGGCGGTTGACACCTTGGTGACCACTGGGTCGCGCATCTCGCCCGGCAGATCGGCGCGCACGCGCGAGATGGCTTCACGCACATCATTCACCGCCTCGGCACTGTCTTTTTCGAGGACAAATTCAACAGTGACGTTGGCCACGCCGTCCAATACATTGGCGTAAATGTTCTTCACGCCCTGCAAAGTGGCGACCGCGTCCTCGATCTTGCGCGCCACTTCGGTTTCCAGTTGCGCCGGCGCCGCGCCAGACAAGGAAGCGGTAACGGTGACCATCGGCAGTTCGATGTCGGGAAAGTCTTGCACGCCGTTGGCCCGATAGGCCAGCAAGCCCGCCAGCGTCAGCAAAGTGAACAGCAAAATCGCCGGAACCGGGTGCTTGATCGAGAGCGCGGAAAAATTCACAATCGCCACCTCACTTGCGAGCACTCGACGCTGGAGACCCCGGCGGCGACGCATTCTTCACCAGGTCGCCATCGCCAAGAAAACCGGCGCCTTTACTCACCAGCACCGCCTCATGCCCCACTCCCCGCACGATCTCCACGGCCTCCCCCAGCCGCCTGCCGGTATCGACGCGAACTTGCGACACGCGCCCATCGGGGTTCAGGCGAAACACATAGCTGAAGCCATCACGGATCACCACCGCCTGCTGCGGCACCGTCAACGCCTCGGAGACCCCCAGTTCGAACTGGCCGGTAGCAAACATGCCGGCCCTGACCGGAGCACCGGCGGGCAAATCCACATATACCAGGGCGGAGCGCTTTTTCGGATCCACAATCGGGCCGATCATGCGCACCCTGCCCTTGACCTGCTCACCGTTGGGCGCGCTCAGCGTAACAGCGACACCGGGCTTGATACGCCCCAGATCAGAGGCGATCACCTCGGCCCGCCATTCAAGACGGCCCTGCCGGATCAGACGGAATAATTCGGCTCCCGAACCCATGACCGCGCCGGCCGTGACGTTACGGGCGCTGATAACGCCGTTATCCGGCGCAACGACGCGCGTCTGCTTGAGCCGCAACCGCTGAACGGCTTCAGCCGCCCGCGCCACTTCCACGCGCGCCAGCGCCGCCTGCTCGGTCGCCAGATACTCATTGATCTGCTGCGCGGTCAATGCGCCGCTGGCGCGCGGGTTGCGGGCGCGCCCAGCGTTCGCCACCGCCTTTTGAGCCTCCGCCTCCGCCTCGGCCACGGTCGCGCTTGCCTGTGCCAGATTGGCGCGGATCATCTCCGAGGCGAATGTCGCCAATATCTCGCCTTTTTGCACGATGTCGCCCACATCCACCCGTACACTTTCCACTCGCCAGCCATCCGCTTCCGCACCAATGCTCGCTTCTTGCCAGATCGCTATATCGCCATTGGCCGTAAGTTGGATGGGCAACCGCATTGCTTGCGGCTGGGCGGTAATCACTGTCAGTGCCGGTTTATCTTGTGGCACGACGGCAACTTTCTCCCCTTTCTCACTCGTGCCCTGTTCGCCAAACAGCAAGGTGCCACCAAGCCCCAAGCCCAACACGACAACAGCGATGATAACAACGGCGCGCCGCGACTTATTGAATTGCATGCCGCCACTCCAGGTCATAGTGATTACGAACTCCAGAAACCACGGATTATCTTGGAAGCCTGATTGATTTAGGGAAGCTCTGAATAATTCCATCCTGGAATTCTCAGAGTACAAAAAGCAAAAATGTGACTTTTGCTTTTCTTCATTTTTCAATCACTTGGGGTGATTGAAAAATGCCGGCGCCTCCGTGTGTCGCGGAACCTCTGAATTGATCAGAGGTTCCTTAGGGAATCGTAGCGAAAAAGCGGGGAAGCGGGAACAGACTTACGCAGCAAACCCGAGGCACATCACTGCTCCCGCCATCAAAATTCTGCAAGCCCGTCTCCTTGGCCCCGTCTCCTTCTCCATTGGCACAACCACGGGAATGAACTTTCAAAAAATCACTTCACACCACTGAGACTCAGCGTATCCATATCATACGATACACGTTGCGCTGGCGTCAGCGCTGCGCGCATTTCCAGAATGTGCGCGTAGCGGGCACGCATGATCTGCTTTTTCACCCCCATCAATTCATCGATCTTTTTGTTGATCGCGCTCATGTCCGCATTATCCTGCGCCGCCAACGCATTGATCTCTTTTTGCATCAACTCGATTTGCGCCTTCAACACACCCAACTCGCGGTCGAGCTTGAGGTGCATCACATCCACACGGGCTTTCTGGTCGTCGCTCAAGGTTTTTGCCCAGTGGTCGGCAAAATGGTGGGCGGAACCGCCGTGACCATGTTCTTTATGCGCGCCCGCGCCTTGTTCCTTGTGATGATCAGACTCCGCTGACACCGCGAACGGCACAGTCAATGTTGCCGCCATCACGAATGGCAATATCCGGTTCATCATAATAGTGTCCTCTCTGGTGTTGTTGACAGCATCTAATATTGCGCCTGTTTTCTTTTAAAAGAAACCGATGTGGCGGAATAGGAGACGGGTCTTGCTTTTGCGTGAGATGCCCTCAATTTTCATTATTAATGACATTATTTGCCATTTAATGCCATTTATGGCACTATAATATGCAAGGAGGTGCCCATGCAAAGCATGAACATATCCTTGCCTGACCCGTTGAAACAGTTCGTGGACGGGCAAGTTGCCCAAGGCCGCTACAGTAGCGCAAGCGAATACGTGCGCGAACTCATCCGCGCCGATGAGCGGCGCAAGACCGAAGAGCAATTGGAAACGAAACTGCTGGAAGGTCTCAACAGCGTCGAAAGCAAATTGACGCCGGAAGATTGGAGCGCCATTCGCCGGGAAGCGCTGGCTAAAATCGAAGCCAGAAAAAAGCGCGCTAATGGCACGGGTCACGAAGCGTGAAGCCACAAGGCGTGACCTGGTCGAGCAGTTCGTCTACCTGGCGGAGAACACCGGACTTGACACCGCCGAGCGCTTCCTGGACTGCGCCGAAGCCAGCTTCAACGAACTGGCCACCCACCCGATGATCGGCGCGCCACTGACACTGCAAAATCCCGCTCTCGCCGACCTGCGCAAGTGGAGGATCAGGGATTTCGAGAACCACCTGATTTTTTATCAACCGCGCCCCGATGGTGCTTCCATCGTGCGCGTACTGCATGCCGCCAGCGACTGGTGAAGACTGCTGGGCATGGCGGAATAGAAAACGGCGCAGCCGCCACACGCAACAATGATTGTGTCGCCGCGGCCCGCGTTCATCCTGCGTCCGCAACGGCGCGCTACTGCGCAGCGCACCAGTGCTCCCACAGTGACTTGACGCCGTGTCGGCTGCCTCCTGTTTTGTCTCCGCCTGCGCTTACGCGCAGACTCCGACAAAACACCGGCCCTACGGCTACGCGGGGGCACGTCAGCCATCGCTCGCTTACGCATCGCTTCCATGGCTTCCGGCTTTGGTCTTCACCAGTGTGAAACCCTATCAGGGGCGGCAGGGTTTCACGCGTGGGTGTTCAGGATTGCCATTGTGGTAACAAAAGAGCATCGAGAGGGTTGTTTTTTGCCGATGGCCAAGGCATTCAGGCCAGCCACACCCACGGCACGCCCTTCCCAGCAGAGAGAGCACCGCACACTCACCGCCCCTGCCTCCAAACCTCATGCACATTCGGCAACTGCCCGACCTTGTTCAACACCCGGCTCAACGATTCCAGATCGGAAATCTCCACCGTGATCGTCATGCGCGCGGTGTGGTTCTTTTTGTCCGAGAGGGTGTTCACCGCGATCACGTTGATCTCTTCGTTGGCCAGCACGGCGCTGATGTCCCGTAACAATCCCTGACGGTCGAAGGCGGTGATATGGATGTCCACGGGATAGGTGGCGTGCGTTGTCGTGCCCCAGTCGACCTGGACGACGCGTTGCGGCGCGGCCTCCGTCAGGCGCAGAAGATTGCGGCAATCGCGCCGGTGGATGGTCACGCCGCGGCCGCGGGTGATGAAGCCGGCCACCGGCTCGCCGGGCACGGGCTTGCAGCAGCCGGCCATCTGGGTCAGCAGATTGCCCACGCCGAGGATCTGAACATCGCCGCCACCCACGGGCTTCGGTGCGGGGGCGTGCACGGGCAGCGCGGGTTCTTCCGCCGCTTTTTTCGAGCGCAGGATATCCTCGATGGCGTGGATGATCTGCGCGGTCTTGATGTCGTGACGCCCGAGCGCGGCCAGGAGGTCATCGCTCTTGGGATAGCCCAGACGCTGCGCCAAGGCCTCATGGCTGATGCCCGTCAATCCCAGGCGCTGGAATTCCCGTTCCAGGGCGGCGCGGCCGGCATCAACGTTTTCCTCGTGGCGCTGCTGGCGGAACCAGTATCGAACCTTGCTGCGCGCACCTGCGGTCTTGAGATAGCCGAGATGCACGTTGAGCCAATCGCGGCTCGGGTCGCCGCGTTTGACGGAAAGAATTTCCACCCGCTCGCCCGATTGCAGCCTGTAGGTAAGCGGCACCATCTGGCCGTTCACCTTGGCGCCGCGACAGCGATGACCCAGATCGGTGTGGATCTGATAGGCAAAGTCCAGAGGCGTGGCGCCTGCCGGAAGGTCAACGATATTGCCCTTGGGGGTAAAGACATACACCCGATCCTCGAAGATGTCGGCGCGCACCGCTTCCCCGGCCTCGCCGGTCTCCTCGATGTCGCGCTTCCACTCCAGCAGTTCCCGCAACAAATTGACCTTGCGGTCGAAGCCGGCATCCGCCGCCGCGCCCTCCTTGTATCGCCAATGAGCCGCCACTCCCAGCTCGGCATGCTGGTGCATGTCGTGGGTACGGATCTGCACCTCTACCGTTTTGCCCTGCGGCCCGATGATGGCCGTGTGGATGGAGCGGTAGTTGTTTTCCTTGGGCGTGGCGATATAGTCGTCGAATTGTCCGGGAATGTATGACCACAGGGTATGGACAATGCCCAGAGCCGCGTAGCACTCGGCGATCGAGCTAACCAGTACGCGCACCGCGCGCACATCATAGATCTGGCTGTAGTCCAGATGTTTGCTCTGCATCTTTCGCCAGATGCTGTAGATATGCTTGGGCCGCCCCTTCACCTCTGCTTCGATACCGGCTTTGGACAATTCCGCCTTCAGTGTCGTCACGAAACTCGTGATGTACTGCTCGCGGTCGATGCGCCGCTCGCTGACCATAGCGGCGATCTGCTTATAGATGACCGGTTCCAGATAACGCAGTGCCAGATCTTCCAGCTCCCACTTGAACTGCCACATCCCGAGGCGATTGGCGAGCGGTGCGTAGATGTCGAGCGTTTCCCGGGCGATGCGCCGGCGCTCATCCTCAGCCAGCGCGCCCAGGGTACGCATGTCGTGGATGCGGTCCGCCAGCTTGATGAGGACGACCCGCACATCCTCCACCATGGCGAACAGCATCTTGCGCAGCGCCTCGGTCTGGTGACGATCCTTTTTGTGATTCTCCGGCAAATTTTGGAACAACCGGATAGCGTCCATTCTTATGACACCATCAATCAAGTGGACGATGGACTTACCGAATTGCGCTTCCACTCGCGCCTTCAATCCCGCCGCATTCTCCACGACATCGCGCAAGAGGGCGGCGGCAATGATTTCATGATCCATATCGAGGGCGGCAAGGATGTTTGCCGTGGCGATCGAATGCTGAACGCCGGACGAACTCGAAACATGTGCCTGCTCCACCAGATGGCAGGCGCGCTCAATGACCTCCATCTCTTGCGGCGTGCGGCTGGTGGCGAGCGCGGCAAGCCAGGCATCGAGATTTATGGCCTCCTTGCTGGAGGTGCCGGTATGTTTGTCGGTAACGCTAACCATGCCGATGAATTCCGGGAAAGACCTGTCGATATGGTATGACATCGGAAAGATAAAAGCGTTACACCGATCTAGCAACCCGCGGGGCCGGGTGTTACGCTTAAAATAAGGAGGGACAAACCATGAACACATCCAACCCCATCAACCATCCGCCGCAAGCCGTGCATCTGCAACCGGGCGATGCGCTGATCGTCGTCGATGTGCAAAATGACTTCCTGCCCGGCGGCAGCCTCGCCGTGCCGCATGGCGATGAGGTGGTAGCGGCGCTGAATCGCTACCTCGCGTCCTTTCAGGCAAGGTCATTGCCTGTCTACGCCACGCGCGACTGGCATCCTGCCGGTCATTGTTCCTTTCAGTCACAGGGCGGGCCGTGGCCGCCGCATTGCATTGTGAACACCCCGGGCGCGCAGTTCGCGGCCAACTTGCAACTACCGCCGTCGGCAACCGTGATCTCCAAGGCCACACGACCGGACAAAGATGCCTACTCGGGATTCGAAGGCACGGATCTGGATGCCAGACTGCGCGCCACCGGCGTTCGGCGGCTGTTCATCGGCGGATTGGCAACCGATTACTGCGTGCTCAACACAGTCAGGGATGCCCTGTCTTGTGGCTATCAGGTATTCTTGCTGGAAGATGCGATCCGCGCCGTCAACGTGCAAGCCAATGACGGCGTGAAAGCGGAACGGGCGATGGTGGCGCAAGGAGCGGTGCCGATGGAGTGGAAAATGTTGTCATGATCAGCCCTCAAGCCGGCGTTCCTTCGGCAGACTCAGGACTGGCCCTGCTCACCGACCTGTACCAGCTCACGATGATGCAGGGTTATTTCGAGCAGGGCATGACCGATACTGCCGTGTTCGAATTCTTCGTGCGCAAGTTGCCCGACAACCGTAACTTCCTGCTCGCCGCTGGTCTGGAACAGGTGTTGGAATTTCTCGAACGATTGCGCTTCGCCCAGGAGGAGCTGGATTGGTTGGGCAGAAGCGGGCGCTTCAGCAAGGAATTTATCGATCATCTGGCGGAGCTGCGCTTCACCGGCGATGTCCACGCCATACCGGAAGGCACGGTATTCTTCCCCAACGAGCCGATCCTGCGCGTCACCGCGCCGCTGCCCGAAGCGCAACTGGTGGAAACCCGCCTGATCAACTTGCTGCACTTCCAGACCCTGATCGCCTCCAAGGCGGCGCGCTCCGCGCTGGTGGTACCCGGCAAGCTGCTCATCGATTTCGGCCTGCGCCGCGCCCATGGCGCCGAGGCCGGGCTGCTCGCGGCGCGGGCGAGCTATCTCGCCGGTTTCCATGGCACCTCCGCCGTCCTGGCGGGTATGGCATTCGACATCCCCATCTATGGCACCATGGCCCATTCTTTTGTTCAGGCGCATGACGATGAAACCACCGCCTTCGAGCATTTTTCCTTGGCGCAGCCGGACAATGTCACGCTGCTGATCGATACCTACGACACCGAAGCCGCCGCGGAAAAGATAGTGAGTCTCGCGCCGCGCCTGAAGCAGCGCGGCATCGACATCCGGGCGGTGCGCCTGGACAGCGGCGACCTCGCTGACCATGCGCGCAAGGTGCGGCGCATCCTGGACGACGGCGGGCTGCGCCCGGTGCATATTTTCGCCAGCGGCAATCTCGATGAATATGCACTGCACACGCTCAAGCAGCGGAATGCCCCCATCGACGGCTACGGCATCGGTACCCGCGTCGACACCTCCGCCGACGCACCTTATCTCGATTGCGCCTACAAACTCCAGGAATACGCGGGACGCGCACGGCGCAAGCGCTCCGAGGGCAAAGCCACCTGGCCAGGACGCAAGCAGGTCTATCGTTTTTATGACGAGCATGGGCTGTTCGCCGGGGATCTTCTAACGTTGGAGGACGACTGTGGCGAAGGGCAAGCGTTGACCCAACTCGTCATGCAGGGTGGCCGACGCCTTGCACCACCCCTGCCGCTGACGGAGATACGCCAGCGCGCCGCGATGGATCTGCAACGCCTGCCCATGGCGCTACGCGGATTGGAGACTGGACCCGTCTACCCTGTTACCGTATCGAGAGCCTTACATGATCTTGCGCGGGCGGTGGATGAGGGAAAGGTTTGAGGACATCTCCACAGAAGGGCACCTCTAAAAATTTTATCAAGGTGCGAGGGCAAGGCGGAAATGCGCGGTGTACACATAATCTGCGCATTGACGAGGTAATGCCATGCGGTAGAAATCTCTTATAGATCATGAGAGACAGGAAAAGAATGGCGAGGTATATTTCATTATTGACGCCTTTGTTTATCTTTTTATTTCTGCTCGGCTGAATAATTTTTCATCCCCCTCCTTTTTTCGATACGAGGACGACACATGAGCACGACGATAGCAGGTCCCGACGGCAAACCACGCTGCCGCTGGTGCGGCGCCGCACCGGAGTTTCTCGACTATCACGATACCGAATGGGGGTTCCCCGTCAGTGATGATCGGCGCTTGTTCGAGAAATTGAGCCTGGAGGGTTTTCAATCAGGGCTGAGCTGGCGCACCATCCTCGCCAAGCGCGAGAACTTCCGCGCCGCCTTCCATGATTTCGACTTCGACAGGATAGCGCGCTACACTCAGCGCGACCTCGATCGTCTGCTCAAGGACGAAGGGATCGTCCGCCATCGCGGCAAGATCGAGGCGGTCGTCAATAATGCGCAACGGACCCAGGAACTCGTCAAACGGGAAGGCTCGCTGGCAGCCTTCATCTGGCGTTACGAACCCGGCACAAAGGGGCTTGCAAAACCGCAGACCGCATCGACCTCGGAGGAATCGCTCGCCTTGTCGAAGGATCTGAAAAAGCAAGGCTGGAAATTCGTCGGACCCACTACTGTTTATGCTTTTATGCAAGCAATGGGGCTGATCAACGATCATGTCGAGGACTGCGTAGTCAGAGCCAAAGTTGAACGCGCACGCAAGAGTTTCAGGCGGCCAGGGCGCTGACAAATGGCGCGTTCAATTCGGAAGCTGCTTTGCCTCCGTCAGGCGGGCGGCGCGGCTTCTTTGTTCATCGGGTGACGAATTATAGGAAAGTTATCTTATGTTATTACTTTTATGATATAAATGGATAACCTAATATAACATTATAATATGGATCCTTTACATAATCCTTTTTCCCCCGGCGCAAGCTCTCCCCCGCCAGAACTGGCCGGACGGACCAGGATTCTTGAACAGGCCCGGATTACCCTGGGGCGCATCAAGGCAGGCCGCCCTGAACGCAGCCAGCTTCTGATTGGCTTGCGCGGTGTCGGCAAGACCGTGCTCCTGAACAAGATTCGTGAAATAGCCGAGTCGATGGGCTACAAACCCGTTTTCATCGATGCCCACGAAAACAAACCCCTCGCGGCCTTGCTCCTGCTGCCACTTCGCCAGTTGCTGATCTCCCTGGATCGTATGTCTCGAGCGTGAGCGAAAAGGCCAAGCGCGGCCTGCGCGTGCTCAAAAGCTTCTTCAATGGCATCAAGCTCAAGTACCAGGACATCGAAATCGGCATCGACATCGATCCGGAGGCTGGCGCGGCCGACAGCGGCGACCTGGAAGCGGATCTGTCGGCACTGTTCCTGGCCTTGGGCGAGGCTGCGGCGGATCGCGGAACGGCGGTTGCTCTCATCGTGGACGAACTACAATATCTGAGCGAAGAAGAACTCAGTGCGCTCATCATGGCGATGCACCAGATATCGCAGCGGCAACTGCCCGTGGTGCTGATCGGCGCCGGCTTGCCGCAACTGGTCGCCCTTGCCGGGCGCGCGAAATCCTACGCCGAGCGGCTGTTCCAATTCCCGGAACTCGGGCCGCTCCAGCCCGAGTATGCCGCCGCTGCCTTGCAAGAGCCGGTCACAGAGCAGAATGTCCGTTTTACCGACGAGGCTCTGCAAGAAATCATCCGCCAGACGGAGGGCTATCCCTATTTCCTGCAGGAGCGGGGATATCAGGCATGGAATCTTGCCAGTCAATCGCCTATCGGGGTCGATACCATCCGGCAAGCGACAGATGAATCCATCAAGCGGCTCGACACCAACTTCTTTCGCGTCCGCTTCGACCGCCTGACACCACGCGAAAAAGAATATCTCCGGGCCTTGGCGGAGCTGGGCGAAGGACCGCATCGATCGGGGGATGTTGCCGATCAATTGGATGTCAAAGTGCAGAGCGTGGCGCCCGTGCGCAACAGTCTCATCAAGAAAGGCATGATCTACAGTCCGGCGCATGGAGACACCGCTTTTACGGTGCCACTGTTCGGCGACTTCATGAAGCGCATCATGCCTGATGGTGGGCGCAAAACGATCTGAATCAGTCGAGCATGAAAAAAGACGCTCAGTACTCCCCCCTCTGAGCATACCCACCCCCCATTTCCACACTCGACACATGGAAACTTTCCCGCTACGCTGAGCAAAAGGGGATACCCCACAACAAATCGCCGTCGCCAAGGAGGCGCGCGATGCAGACGAACATAGACGACCAGGCCGCCGCGCTGCTCGATATCGTCCAGCAGCTTGCCGCCGAGTTGCGTCCCGGCAGGAAGGAGGCGGTCGCCGCCCTGGACAGTGCGCTGGACCGCGATCTGGGGCTCGATAGCCTGGCGCGGGTGGAGCTGCTGTTGCGTATCGAACGCGCCATGGGCGTAAGTCTGGGGGAACAAACGCTGGCGACGGCGGAGACGCCGCGCGATCTGCTGCGCGCGGTGCTGGCGGCGGGCGCGCTGCCGCGGCCAGCGATGCGGACGGAAGTGCGCGAGACCGTGGCCGAAAAGGTGGAAGCCACGCCTGATCGCGCCGCCACGCTCGTGGAGGTTCTGGACTGGCATGTGGCAGCCCATCCGCAACGCACGCATATCATTCTCTATGGCGAGGGAGCGCAGGAAGAAGAAATCAGCTATCAGGCGTTACTCCAGGGCGCGGCGGCGGTCGCGGCGGGGCTGCGGCGGGAGGATTTGCAGCCGGGCCAGACGGTAGC
Organism: Gammaproteobacteria bacterium; assembly: GCA_005240065.1. Lineage (GTDB taxonomy): Bacteria > Pseudomonadota > Gammaproteobacteria > Ga007554 > SBBG01. The sequence goes on from SBBG01000076.1 coordinate 22,826, forward strand.
GATCATGCTGCCGACCAGCCGCGACTATTTTTTCAGCTTCTATGGCGTGCTGCTGGCCGGCGGCGTTCCCGTCCCTATCTATCCGCCCGCACGCCTGTCACAAATCGAAGATCACCTGCGCCGCCATGCGGGCATCCTCAACAACGCCGCCGCCACGATGCTGATCACTGTGCCCGAGGCGCGGGCGGTGGTCCGGCTGCTCCGCGCGCAGGTGGAGTCGTTGCGCGGCATCGCCACAGTGGGGGAGCTCTCGTCCGCCGGGGCGGCCGAGACAAGACGCACCGTCAAGGCCGAGGACATCGCGCTGCTCCAATATACCTCCGGAAGCACCGGCAACCCCAAGGGCGTGGTGCTGACCCATGCCAATCTCCTGGCGAACATCCGCGCCATGGGAGAAGCCGTGCAGGCGAGTTCCCGCGATGTCTTCGTGAGCTGGTTGCCGCTGTATCACGACATGGGTCTGATCGGCGCCTGGCTGGGCAGCCTGTACTACGCCATGCCGCTGGTTGTCATGTCGCCGCTGACTTTCCTCGCCCGCCCCGAACGCTGGCTGTGGGCCATCCACCGCCACCGCGGCACCCTTTCAGCGGCCCCGAACTTCGCCTACGAACTTTGCTTGCGCAAGATCGCGGAAGGCGACCTCGAAGGGCTGGACTTGGGTTCCTGGCGCATGGCCTTCAACGGCGCCGAACCCGTCAGTCCCGACACCCTCGTCAATTTTCAGCATCGTTTCGCCCGTTACGGCCTGCGCCCCGAAGCCATCGCGCCGGTGTATGGCCTAGCCGAAGCCTCGGTGGGCCTGGCCTTTCCACCCCCCGGCCGCGGCCCCATCATCGACCGCATCAAGCGCGAACCGTTCATGACTCGCGGCCAAGCCATTCCGGCCGGGGAGGACGAGGCGGACGCGTTGCGCTTCGCGGCGTGCGGCCGGGTCTTGCAGGGCCACATGATCCGCATCGTCGACGCCGCCGGCCATGAACTTGGCGAGCGCGAGGAAGGGCGGCTCGAGTTTCGCGGCCCTTCCGTCACCTCCGGCTATTACCGCAATCCCGAACAGACGCGACGGCTGTTCCATGAGCAATGGCTGGACTCGGGTGATCTGGCCTATCTGGCGGGCGGCGATGTCTACCTGACCTCGCGCGCCAAGGACATCATCATCCGCGCCGGACGCAACATCTACCCCTACGAACTGGAAGAGGCGGTGGGCAATATTCCCGGCATCCGCAAAGGCTGCGTCGCGGTGTTTGGCAGCCCCGATCCCGCCTCCGGCACCGAACGCCTGATCGTGCTGGCCGAAACACGCGAAAGCGATGCCGCCACGCTGGAAAAATTGCGCGAGCACATCAATACCCTGGCGATGAACCTGCTCGGCGAGCCGCCGGATGACGTGGTGCTGGCCCCGCCCCATACCGTGCTCAAAACCTCCAGCGGCAAGATCCGCCGCGCCGCCAGCCGGGAGATTTATGAACAGGGCATCAGCAGCGCGCGGCCGCGCGCGGTGTGGTGGCAGTTCGCACGCCTGACCTGGGCGGGGATCGTCCCCCAACTGCGTCGCGCGCGGCGAACGACGGCGGACATTCTCTACGCCGCCTACGCCTGGACACTGTTCTGGACGCTGGCGCCGCTCACCTGGCTGATGGCCGCCCTGCTGCCGCGCCCCGCCCAAGGCTGGGCCATCAGCCGCGTCATGGCCCGGCTGTTCGTGCGCCTGACGGGCACACCGTTTCTGGTGCGGGGAACGGAAAATCTGCCGCCTGGCGCCTGCGTGCTGGTGGCGAATCACGCCAGTTATCTGGATGGAATTCTGCTGGTAGCCGCTCTGCCGCGGCAATACAGCTTCGTTGCCAAACGTGAACTGAAAGAACAATTCATCCCGCGCATTTACCTTCGGCACATCGGCTCGGAGTTCGTCGAACGCTTCGAGTTCGAACGCGGCGTGGAGGATGTGAAACGGCTGTTGGAAACGCTGCGCGCGGGCCAGCCGCTGATCTTCTTTCCCGAAGGCACATTCCAGCGCACGGCGGGGCTGCTGCCCTTCCGCATGGGCGCCTTCGTCGTCGCGGCCCAGGCCGGTTCCCCCGTCGTGCCGGTGACCATTCGCGGCACGCGCGCCATCCTCCGTGCCGACCAATGGTTTCCCCGCCGCGGCGCCATCATCATCACCATCGACGAACCCATCCGGCCCGAGGGAACGGACTGGTCTGCTGCCCTGAGGCTACGCGATGCCGCCCGCACCGAGATCTTGCGTCATTGTGGCGAGGCGGATTTATCCTGAAAGCCTGCGCGCCAACCAATCAACCAGAGTTTGATATAGATCAAGGCAATATTTATTTTTTGTTTTTACAATGTCCTGGTCGATTTATTCCAAGAGATAAAAATCGCCATTTCGCCAACGAGCACATGGAGGATAGTGACATGCGGAACAGACGTTTTCTGGCAGGCGCCCTTTGCAGCGCATTGCTGTTTTCAGGATGCGCCACTCAGCCGACGCAGCAACAAACGGGAATGGTCATTGGCGGCGCGCTGGGCGGCATTTTGGGATCGCAAGTGGGCGAAGGAGCGGGCAGAACCGCCGCGATCATCGTCGGAACCTTGATCGGCGCTTCCGTCGGCGGCGCGGTGGGCCGCTCAATGGATGAACAGGATCGCATGAAGACCGCGCACACATTGGAAACGGTTCGCACCGGAGTCCCTTCCACATGGCGCAACCCGGATAGCGGCAATGTATACACAGTCACCCCAACACGCACCGAGGAAACCCCCTCGGGACCCTGCCGCGAATATACCATTGAGGCTCAGATCGGCGGCAAGAGCGAAAAAGTCGTCGGAACGGCCTGCCGTCAGGCGGATGGAAGCTGGAAAACCAAAAATTAGGGAAGCTCTGAATAATTCCATCCTGGAATTCTCAGAACACGAAAAGCAAAAATGTGATTTTTGCTTTTCTCCATTTTTCAATCACCTGGGGTGATTGAAAAATGCTAGCACCTCCGTGTGCCGCGGGATCTCTGAATTGATCAGATGATATGGACACCGCCCTCCTTTAACCGGCATCAACGTGCC
>SBBG01000205.1 GCA_005240065.1 Gammaproteobacteria bacterium
ATCGTAGCGTGCGCACCGCGCACGCTACTTTTGTCGCTCCGTATAAGTAGGCCCCTAATAAGCCCCTTGCCCGCGCAACACCACGCTGGCCTTGCCGTCGGTGGTGCGCGTGATCAGGCTGTAGAGCTGTGTTTGCCCGCGGCCGTACTGGGCATTGGCGTCGAGCAGGAAATAACCGCTTGCCACCGACAATCCCGCCGCCGGGATATTGCGGCTTTTCACCATTGGGCTGTCGATGAAGCGCTGAATGTCGGGATAACCCTTCAGACCGCGATCCTGCACCAGACCTTCGGCGTCGGTTTTGGACAGGTTATCCGCCAGGGTCATCAACACTTCCGGCCTGGCGGTGTTGATATTGATGTCGGTGCGCGTCGGCAGGGCGGTGACGAACGGCGCGAGGCGCGTCACGATATCCGCGGTGAAACCCTTTATCAGGCGTAGTTCACTAACGCTGGTCAGCGGCGCGTTGGCGGCGCGGTAGGGTGGGTTGCGCAGCAGGTAATCGTCGTCCTCGGCGCCGTCCAGCGATATGCGCTCGCTGTCGGGGTCGATCCAGTCCACCACGGCCTGCGCCAGCGCCGGGTCGATCTGCAAGGTGCGCAACAGGCGCTGGAAGCGCTGGATATCCGGGTTGCTCAACCGGCCGCCCTGCACCAGGTTGTTGAGATTGAAACGCGCCTGCATGTCCTCGATGCGCCCGGCGACCTTGCCGCCTTCGACGTCGATCGGCGGCAGCATCGTCGCCCATGCCTCGCTCAGATTGTCCGATTTGTTGTCGCGCTGATCCTGCGCCAGCACGCCCAGTGCCCATGACTCCACGCCCAGCGCGAGCAGGTAGGCCTGGTCGCCCTCCAGCACATTGGCGCTGCGGCGGATGTCGAGCTGCTGGCGCGAAGTCATGCTCACCGCGATCACCACCACGATGGCGGTCACCAGCAAGGCGGTGATGAGCGCGACACCGGATTGCGATGCTCGGCCGGCCATGTCAACGCGCCCCGCCGGTCTGTGACAGGGTGGATTGTCCCGCGCCGGTTTGGGTTGCGCCCGATTGAACGACGCCGGACTGCGTGGTGGGAGCGCCCGCCACGCGGAAGATGCGCGGCAACCGTCCCCAGCCTTCGATGTCGATGCTGACCTCGACAGCGCGCGGCAGCATGGTCTGCGAACTGCTGTCGGTGGTCGCCGGCGGCCATTGCAATTGCCACCTCATCTGCGGATCGAGAAAGCGCATCTCGACACCCTTGATGCCTTCCAGCAACACGGCTTCCTGGGGACGCACGCCCGGCGCGCGATCGAGCATCGTCCAGCTCTGCCGCAACAGCTTGCCGTCACGCACCAGGTAGGCGACGCGCTGGATGTTGCCGCGCGGCCGGCCGGCCGGGTTGCGCCAGCCCTCGCGGCTGAATTCCAGCGTGCCGCCATAGCGGCTTGCCGTCGCCCGCATCGCCGGCAGGATGCCACCCAGCTCGTCGCGGGCGCGACGCGCCACGGCTTGCTCGACATCCCTTTCCAGCAATGTGAACATGGTTTGCAACTGGGCGAGGCGGGCGGCCTGCCGATCCGTATGGCTGCGGGCATCGAGCACCGTGCGCAGACCGCCATAGACCAGCGCCGAGAGTACCGCGAAAATCGCCAGCGCCACGACCAGTTCGATGAGGGTGAAGCCGCCGTTGCGTCTTTTCACGGCGTGCGTCCGGCATACGCCAGCAGGCTCGCCAGCGGCTGCTTGTCGCTTTCCCTGGCGCGCACCGCAACGTCGAGGCGGCGCACATTGGGGTCGGCGGTGGCGGCCACGGTCATGGTCCACAACCATGCGCGCTCGCCCATCAACGCCTCGCCCTTGGTGACGCCGGTGTCGGGAAACGCCGTGCTCACCTGCACTTCCGCCACCTTGTTCATCGCCACCCAATGCGCCAGGGTGCGATCGCGCAGATGAGCGGCATTGCCGGTATTTGCGCTGACGCTGTTGATCACCGCCGCGAGGCTGATCGCCAGCACCGCCAGCGCCACCAGCACTTCGATGAGGGTGAAGCCACGAGAGGTTCTCACCGTTTCACTTCCTCGACGACGACCTTGCCCGCCACATCACCCTTGACCCGGTAGCCTTCCCCGCTTTTGCCCGCGCGAAACACCACGAGCTGGAAGGGCGTGATCTCGCCGCTGGAAAGCAGATAGACGCGCGGCTCGATTTTTGAAGCGTCCCCTTCGCCTTTGCTCATGGCGGACTTTTTCTCCAAATCGACCGCTTCGCCTTCGATGTTGATCTCCAGCCGCACGCCGTCGGGCAGCGTACGCGGGCGCAGGGTGTCGTCAGCGGTGACGCGCCGCCACTGATCCCTGTCGAACACCTGAAATTCGTAACCGCCCGGCGCCAGGCGCAGCGCCAGCTCGCGCGATTGCAACACCGCCTCCTGCCCCGCCAGCTCCACCAGCCCCGCCAGACGCCGCGCCTCCTCTTCGACCGCCTTGTCCGTTCCCCGCCTCACCGACAGCGTGGCGAAGCTCACGATGATGCCGACGATCAGCATCACCACCAGCACTTCTATGAGGGTGAAGCCGGTATTCCGAATCTTCAATAGTTTGTTTGTTTGATGGCGAAAAGCCATGATAAAAGCCTGTTTCAAAAAAACCGCCAGCAAGGCTGAGTACGGTGTTCAGAAGCGGGTTTTTCTACAGCCTCGCTACGATCCAAAACGTCAACAGAACCTAGGGAACCTCTGATCAATTCAGAGGTTCTGCGGCACACGGAGGTGCCAGCATTTTTCAATCACCCCAAGTGATTGAAAAATGGAGAAAAGCAAAAATCACATTTTTGCTTTTCGTGCTCTGAGAATTCCAGGATGGAATTATTCAGGGCTTCCTTAAAGGATAAAATAAAAAATCCCCCGGCGCACTGTTTAAGAAGTGCGCGCGAGGGATTCGAAGGCTAGGCAAACGTCCTTTTCATAATGAAGAGGACGTTCTGTTAGTCGTTGTTATTCTTGGCAGCGCCGTAATCTGGCCCGTCAAGTCTGTTACTTGGCCAACCCCAGAACGAAGGTCACCAGCTTGTCGATGTCTGCATCGGAGACGCGAGGGGAGTACGGGGGCATCGGCACGCCACCGGTCACCGCGGTCCAGTTGCCCTTGCCGCCCTTCTTGACCTTCTCGATCAAAGCGGCTTTGGCGCCGGCGTCACCCTTGTACTTGTTGGCCACGTCCTGCCAGGCAGGACCGACAACCTTCTTCTCCACGCTGTGGCACGCCAGGCATCCGCTGGCCTTGGCCAGATCCAGGCCCTCGGAAGCAAAGGACGGAATGGCGGCCACCGACAGGGCGGCACCCAGAACAAGCGCTTTAACTTTCATTTTCCTCTCCTCGATAAGTGGTCATATACCAGCAATCACTGTGAAACATTAAACTCCGACTTGCGTCATACCGAGAGCATCATCTCCTCTCGAAAGCCATGGAGAACTTCTCCAGCTTGGGAAGAAGAATATCGCATGAAAGCTGAACCGAAGCTGAACACAGCGCATGCCTTACGACCCCACAAAAAAATCTCTGACGCCCCCGCTGGGGTATTGCTTATGTGGCAGGTAATGCTAATATCCGGGGGACCAAAGCCATTCCGGCAAACGGAATGGCTAGGGTAATGATGCATTAACGTCGACAAAACTCGAGGAGGGGAAGTTGGATATGCGTAAGACAAAAGGTATGATTCTCGCCGCGCTTTCTGTGTCGGTGAGCATGGGCATGGGGCAAGCATTGGCATCTGATCCTCATGGTCATGAGGCGGCCGGCGGTGAAAAGGAACAGGTCAGGGCCATCGTCAAAAACCTTGTGGAAGACAATGCCAAATTCGTCGCCACGCACAAGGGCGGCTACTTTAAAGAAATTGTCAAGGGACAACACCCACGTGCCACCGTGGTCACCTGCTCCGACTCGCGCGTCCATACCCACGCCCTGGACAAGAGTCCGGACGGCGACTTGTTCATGGTACGTGACATCGGCAACCAGGTTACCACTGCCGAAGGTTCGGTGGAATACGGTGTACGCCACCTGCACACGCCTCTGCTGATCGTCATCGGCCATTCGGCCTGCGGCGCGGTGAAAGCGGCGATGGGTGATTACTCCTCAATCGAGGCGCCCATCAAGCGCGAACTCGACACTATCAAGGTGCCGGGCAAGAACGCCAAGGACGACAAGGAAGTTCAGGCCAGCGTGGAAGCCAACGTCAACAATCAGGTCGCTTTTGCCCTGAAGAAATTCGAGCCTGAAGTCAAAGATGGCAAGCTGGTCGTCATCGGTGGCGTCTATGATTTCCGCAATGACTATAACCAGGGCCACGGCAAACTGGTGATCATCAATGTCAACGGCGACAACGACGCCGCCAAGATCAAGGCCGCCGGCATCCTGCCCGGCAAGTAATCACGCCTTGTTGTAACTGTAATGGCACCGCGCGTTCAGGCGCGGTGCCATGCGGTTTCTATTTCATATCCAATACTTCAATCCAGTGCCGCACCGGCACTTCCGTCCCGCTTTGCAAATGTGTCAGGCAACCGATGTTGGCGGTGACGATTATTGCCGGCGCGGCGGATTGCAATGCAATGAGCTTGTTCTTCAAAAGATGCCGGGACAGGTCTTTCTGCAAAATCGAATACGTACCCGCGGAACCACAGCAGAGATGCGCGTCGGGCACGGGCGTTAGCTCGAAGCCGCGCGCTTGCAGGATTTTTTCCACCACGCCGGGCAATTTTTGTCCGTGTTGCAGGGTGCAGGGCGAATGAACCGCGATCTTGCGTGGCGCGGAAGACGGCGGCAATTTTGCTATATCTTCAGCCGCGATGATTTCACCGATGTCGCGGCTCAGGGCCGAGACGCGTGCGGCCTTTTCCGCATAGCGGGGATCGTGACGCAGGATGTGGCCGTATTCCTTTACCAGTGCTCCGCAGCCGCTGGCGGTGATGACGATGGCCTCCACGCCCGATTCGATATGCGGCCACCAGGCGTCGATGTTGCGGCGCATGAAATCCAATCCTTCGCCATGGGTGTTGAGATGATAACTCACCGCGCCGCAGCACCCCGCGCCTTGCGCCTTGATCAGCGAAATACCGAGACTGTCCAGCACCCGTGCCGTGGCGGCGTTGATGTTGGGAGCGATAGAGGGTTGCGCGCAACCGTCCAGCACCACCATGCGCCGCGCATGACGAGGTTCGGGCCAGCGTGTGGCAGACTGATGCGGCGGCACCGATTTACGCAAGCCGGAAGGCAACAGCGGTCGCACCGCTTGCCCCAGGCGCAACAAAAGAGCAAAGCGCGAGGGATGGGGGATGACCGCGCGCAGTAAACGACGCGCGACGCGCTCCCGCCACGGACGCTCTACCCGCTCATCAGCCACCATACGACCAATGTCCACCAGGCGCCCGTATTGCACGCCCGACGGACAAGTGGTTTCGCAGGAGCGGCAGGTCAGGCAACGATCGAGATGCAGTTGCGTCTTGCGGCTGACCGCTTCGCCTTCCAACATCCCCTTGATGAGATAAATGCGACCACGCGGGCCGTCCAGCTCGTCGCCGAGCAGTTGATACGTCGGACAAGTGGCGGTGCAGAAACCGCAATGCACACAGGCGCGCAGAATGCCGTCCGCTTCCTGGCCTTGCGGGGTGTTCTTGATGGAATCGGTAAGCCGGGTTTGCATTATCCTAAAAACCTCGATACATCCGCCCGGGATTCAATATCGCTTGCGGGTCGAATTCGGCCTTGAGCCGCTTGTGCAAGGCGGCCGCGGAGGGGCTTAACGGGTGAAACACTTCACTGTGGCGATCACCGCCGCGGAACAGGGTGGCGTGACCTCCTGCCTTGGCGGCGGTTTCCCGGATCGCTTCAGCGGAAGCCGATGTCTTGAGCCAACGCTGTGCGCCGCCCCAATCGAGCAGCCACGCACCGGGCAGATCGAGTGGCGGCGTAGCAGGAGGCAAGGACAGGCGCCACAGCGGAACATCATCGTCAAAGAAAGAATGGCGATGGTCGCGTACCTCGGCCCAGAAGGTGGTGGCGTCGGCAATCGTTTCGCCACCAAGTCTGCCGCGCGCTGCATGCACGGCGGCCACACTGCCTGACAGGCGCAGATACAGCCTTCCGTTGCCGAACAGGGCAGCGGACAGCGGCTGGCTGGACCAGGTGTTAAAGCACTGGATGGCCTCAGCGTCAGAACACTCGAAAACCAGGGTTTTTTCAGTTTCAGGACGCGGCAAGACTTTCAGGGAAATGTCTAGAAGGATGCCCAGCGTACCCAGGCTCCCTGCCAACAAGCGCGATATATCGAAACCCGCTACGTTCTTCATCACCTGGCCGCCGAAGCGTAGGATCTCGCCCTTGCCGGTGAGCACCGTGACACCGAGCACGAAATCACGCGCGCTGCCGGCATAAGGGCGGCGCGGGCCGGACAGGCCGGAGGCGATGGCGCCGCCGAGCGTGGAACCGGCGCCGAAATGCGGCGGCTCGAAAGGTAGCGCCTGGCCGTGTTCGGCCAGCAGCGCCTCGATATCCGCCAAAGGCGTGCCGGCGCGCGCGGTGATCACCAGCTCGGTCGGCTCGTAGCTCACCACGCCGCGATGCCCGGCCACAGACAGGTGCTCGCCCTGCGTTACGCGGCCATAGAAGGACTTGCTATCCCCGCCGGCGATGCGCAGCGGGGTGCGTTGCGCGATCGCCTCCAGCAACGTATTCTGAAGCGCGGCGCCGATGTCGGCATCCATCGTGGCCGCCATCAAAAACGCTCCAGTCCGGGATGAGACAACTTGCCGCCATGCACATGCATCGCGCCAAATTCGGCGCAGCGGTGCAGGGTGGGCACGGCCTTGCCGGGATTGAGCAGCCCTTGCGGATCGAAGGCGTGCTTGACACTGTGAAATTGCGCCAGTTCCGGCGGCGCGAACTGGTGGCACATCTGATTGATCTTCTCCATACCCACGCCGTGCTCGCCAGTGATGGCGCCGCCCACCGCGACACACAGATCGAGTATTTTGCCGCCAAATTCCTCGGTGCGCTCCAGCTCGCCCGGTTTGTTGGCATCATACAAAATCAGCGGATGCAGATTGCCATCGCCGGCGTGAAAAACGTTGGCCACCGGCAAGTCGTACTCTCTGGAAAGCTCGGCGATGCGCGACAATACCTCGGGCAGGCGCTTGCGCGGGATGGTGCCGTCCATGCAGTAATAGTCGGGAGAGATGCGCCCGACCGCCGGAAAGGCGGCCTTGCGTCCGGCCCAGAACCTGGCGCGCTCCTGCTCGTCGCGCGCGGTGCGTACCTCGGTCGCGCCCGCCTCTTGCAAGAGCTGGCGCACTCGCAGTATCTGTTCCGAAACCTCTTCATTGGCGCCGTCCAGCTCGCACAACAAAATGGCGGCGGCATCCACCGGATAACCCGCATGGATGAAGTCCTCGGCGGCGCGGATCGCCAGGTTGTCCATCATCTCCAACCCTCCGGGAATGATGCCCGCGCCGATGATGCGCCCGACCGCCTCGCCCGCCTTCACCACATCATCGAAGGCCGCCAGCACCACTTGGGCGCGCTCGGGTTTGGGCAGCAGCTTCACCGTCACCTCCACGATCACACCGAGCAGTCCTTCCGAACCGGTCATCAGCGCCAGCAGATCATAGCCCGGCGCATCCAGCGCGGCGCCGCCGATCTCCAGCAGCTCACCGGCGATGGTCAATACCTTCAATCCCAACACGTTGTGCACGGTAAGGCCATATTTCAGGCAATGCACGCCTCCCGAATTTTCCGCCACATTGCCGCCGATGGTACAAGCGATCTGTGATGAGGGATCGGGGGCATAGTAGAGCCCGTAAGGCGCCGCGGCCTGGGAAATGGCGAGATTGCGCACACCGGGCTGAACACGGGCGACGCGATTGACGGGATCGATCTCCAGGATGCTCATGAATCTGGCAAGGCTCAACAGCACGCCATTGGACAACGGCAGCGCCCCGCCCGACAATCCCGTACCCGCGCCGCGCGCCACCACCGGCACATTCCGCTCATGACACAGCCGTAACACCTCGCGCACCTGCTCCACGGTCTGCGGCAAGCACACCGCCAGCGGCACTTCACGGTAGGCCGACAGTCCGTCGCACTCATAGGGGCGCAGGTCTTCGCGCTCGAACAGCACGGAATCGCCGGGAAGAAGGCGGTGCAGCGCAGAGATCAGCGCGGGTTTATCGAGGGATGAGGTGTCGTGTGTGGAGGATATCTGCATCGAATTTTTAGAGGCGCCCTTATGCCCGATCCCCCAGCATCCAGATGCGCGAATGCGTCCCCGGAGCGGTGACCTCGATGCTCTCCAGCACGGCATCGCTCTGACCGTCGATCACCACCAGCGTGCCATCCTCGGCATGGGAGGCGAACACCCGTTCGGTGCGCCTGTTCGGTGCGAGGAAAGCCAGCGATCCCGAAGGACCGCATTTGATCTGCTGCGTCAGGCGCAACTTCGGCAGGGCGGTCAAATCGAATGACAGCACCACGTCGGTCTTGAGGTTGGCCTGCTGTTCGGGACTGCCTGAACTGCTGGTGGTGAAATACAGTTTGCCGCCTTCGGGGTTGAAGTAATATTTGCTGAGGTAGACATCGGGCACGTCGAGCGTGTCCACAACTTCGTTGGTCACGGTGTCGAATACCGCCACCTTGGCGATGACGTGATGCGGGTCCGATTTTCGGTCCGCGCCGCGTGCGATCAGGTAACGCCCGCCCGGCGTGGCGAAGAGGTTGCTATAGCCTTTGAGATTCATCCGCTCTTCGATGGCGTTGGTGAGCGGATCGATGATGGCGAGAGTGCCGTACCCGCTGTTGAGGTTGTAGAGCTTGCCGGACGATGGTGAATACGCCAGGCCGTGCGGATAGGCGGTATTGGGGATCTTGCCGGCCACGCCGTCCTCGCGCGCCGCCTCGCACAAATTGATGGTGGCGAGCACCGCGAGATAAGTCGCGGCATCCTGCGGGTCGTTGCCGATAACGGTGATGGCGCCGTCGTTGAGGCTGCTGATCCAGGCGCGCCGCGGCACGTTTGGCGCCGTGGCGGAAGGAACGGTGAACGCCGCCTGGTGATGGCCGCGCCCCACGCAGATGGTCTTGAGGAATCGCGCGCCGGCGCTGGCGGTGTTGTCGATCACCGTCACCGACGAGCCTTTGTCGCCGCAGTTGAGCGTGTCATTGCCGGTCTCCTTGTCGCCGTCGTTCATGAACCAATCGCGGCTGGAATACGGATCGGCATAGAGATGGGCGAGGAATCCATCCGCTGGAAAAGTGGCCCGGACACGAATCTCCTTTGTCCTGGGATCGAGCTGCACCACCTGCCGCTCCGGCGTCACTCCCGCCAGGATGGGCTTGAGCATTTTGTCCAGGCCGGTATCGGGTTCGACAGGGAGATGCTCGACCGAGGTCCGGCCGTTGCTGCGTTGCACAATGTGGATGGAGCCGGTCTTGCGATCACCGATGTAATACACCACCGCGAAGTCCGGCCCGGCCTTGCCTGCGTTATTCATTTTTCACCCGCCAAATCGAAGTTGACCGAAGTATTTCACCAAAAGGATAATTCTACACTGCCAAACCCGGAATTTTTCACCGATGTCGCGTTATCGTCCGCCACAACCCAAATCTTCCCCCTACATCACACCGGAGGGCTACCAGTACCTGCAAGACGAGCTGGACGGCCTGTGGAAGCGCCGCGCCGAGGTTACCAAGGCCCTGGCCGCCGCCGCGGCGGAGGGCGACCGCTCGGAAAATGCCGAGTATATCTACCGCAAGAAAGAATTGCGCGAGATCGACCGCCGCATCCGCTACCTGCAAAAGCGCCTGCCGGACCTCACCGTGGTACGCGAAACCCCGCGCGACCAGAGCCGCATTTTCTTCGGCGCCTGGATGCGCCTCGAAGACGAACATGGCAATGAAACCACCTACCGCATCGTCGGCCCCGACGAACTCGACGTAAAAAAAGGCCACATCAGCATCGACTCCCCCGTCGCGCGCGCCTTGCTGAAAAAGGCAGTGGATGAGGAAGTGACGGTGCAGACGCCGGAGGGGGCAAGGACTTATTATGTGGTGGAGGTGCGTTATCGGCCTGAATAGACCGGCGCTTGCACAACCTCCCCCATCCCCCCACAATCAGCCCCACGCAATCACAAAGACCAGACAAGAAATTGAACCCGCTAAAAAAACTCGCCAGCCAGACCGCCATCTATGGTCTCAGCACCATCGTCGGGCGGCTGCTCAATTATCTGCTGGTTCCGCTGCTCACCTACCAGTTCACGGATCCTCGTGATTTCGGCGTCAATACCGAATTCTATGCCTACATTTCGTTTCTCAACGTCATCCTCACCTACGGCATGGAAACGGCGCTGTTCAACTTTTCGGTGAAGGAGCCGGACAAAAACCGGGTTTACAGCACGGCACTGCTGTCGCTGCTCGCCACGACGCTGGTTTTCGTTACCCCGGTGGCGATCTTCGCCGACCCCATCGCGGAGGCGCTACGATATCCTGACCATGCCGATTACATACTCTGGGTAGCGTTGATCATCGCGCTGGATGCGGTTGCCGCCATCCCGTTCGCCAAGCTGCGCGAGCAGGACCGGGCGCTGCGCTTTGCGTCGCTCAAGATCGTCAATATCCTGGTCAACATCGGACTGACGGTATTCTTCGTCGGTCTGTGCAAGAGCGCCTTCGACGATCCGGCCTCGTCCTGGCACGGCACGCTGGGCAGCCTGTACGATCCGCAGGTCGGCATCGGCTATGTGTTCATCGCCAACGCCATCGCCAACGTGGTGACGGTGCTGCTGCTCCTGCCGGAATTTTTCATGGTGAAGTGGGTGTTCGACTTCACGCTGTGGCGGCGCATGTTGCGTTATGGCCTGCCGCTGCTGGTGGTGGGACTGGCGGGCATGGTCAACGAGACGCTGGACCGCATCCTGCTCAAATATCTGCTGCCGCCGGAACAGGCGCTGGAACAGGTGGGCATCTACGGCGCCTGCTACAAGATCTCCATCCTCATGACCATTTTCATCCAGGCCTTCCGCTATGCGGCGGAACCCTTCTTCTTCGCCCGCTCCGTGGCGAGCGACGCCAAACAGACCTATGCTCTGGTGATGAATTACTTCGTCATCGCCTGCGCGTTCATCTTCCTCGCCGTGATGATGAACATCGGCTGGATCCAGTATTTCGTCGGCGCGCCCTACCGCGCCGGTCTCGATGTGGTGCCGATCCTGCTGCTCGCCAACCTCTTCCTCGGCGTCTATTTCAATCTCTCGATCTGGTACAAGCTCACCGGCAAGACCGAATACGGCGCTTACCTCACGCTGTTCGGCGCAACGATCACCCTGGCGCTGAATTGGTACTGGATACAGCGCATCGGCTACATGGGCTCGGCGTGGGCGACGCTGGTCTGTTATGGTTCCATGGCGGTGTTGTCGTATGCGATCGGCCACAAGCACTACCCAGTCGATTACGACCTCAAGCGCGTGCTCGGTTATCCGGGACTGGCCATCGCGCTTTACCTGCTGAGTACCCTCATTGCGCCGCCATCGCTGGCGCAATCGCTGGTCATCAACAACGTATTGCTGATAGGCTTTCTGATCGTGACCTTCGCCGCCGAACGCAAGAAATTCCGGGCGGCGATCGGTTCAACCAAAGGAGGCAAGTCATGACGGACAAAATCCACAAATCCGATGATGAATGGAAGGGTGAACTCACAGCGGAGCAATACCACATCACCCGCCAATGCGGCACCGAACCGCCGTTCACTGGCGAGCACTACAACCGCAAGGAGGATGGAATGTATCGCTGCGTATGCTGCGGGGCGCCGCTGTTTGATTCAACACAGAAATACGATTCCGGCAGCGGCTGGCCAAGCTTCCGGGCGCCGGCAGAGGCTGACGCCGTCGAAACCGAAGCGGATTACAGCCACGGCATGACCAGAACGGAAGTGCGATGCGCCCGCTGCGAGGCGCACCTGGGCCATGTGTTCGAGGATGGACCGCGGCCGACGGGGTTGCGTTACTGCATCAATTCGGCGGCGTTGGGATTCGAGAAGAAAGAGAAGTAGGGCGGGTTAGCGCTTTTTGCGTAACCCGCCAAGCGGGAGCCATGGTCAAATGAGGCTCCTTAATGATCCAGGTGCGGCCTGGTAAGGAAGAGTCGAGGCTGCGCCGTTCCACTGTGAATAGTGTAAGCATTCAGTAGTGTCCGGTTATTGATTAGAAACGCAACCATCTGTCTCTTGCCAGTTGCTAACCCAATGCGTATAAAATATAATTTAGCATATAATTTTATGGAGCATGAATATGGGACAGGTCACTGTTTACTTTGAAGATGACATCGAGAAACGGCTCAAGACAGCAGCCAAGGCGGCGGGGGTACCTGTGAGCCGCTGGGTGGCGGCGCTGGTGGAGGAAAAAACTCGCACGACATGGCCCGAGTCGGTGCTCAAACTCGCTGGTGCTTGGCCAGATTTTCCCGAACCAGAGGAATTGCGACGCGCACAGGGCAAGGACCACGCGCGGGAGCCCCTCTGAATGTATCTGCTGGACACCAACACCCTAATCTATTTTTTCAAGGGCCAGGGCCGGGTAGCTGAACGATTATTGTCTACATCGCCGACGGAAGTGGCCCTACCCACTCTGGTAGTTTACGAAGTCGAGGTCGGCATAGCCAAATCCGCGCAGCCTGCCAAGCGGCGGCGCCAGCTTGCGGAATTGCTGAACGTCATCAAGGTACTGCCGTTCGACCAGGCGGCAGCATCCGCCGCCGCTGGCGTAAGGGTAACACTCGAAGGTCGCGGACATCCCATCGGCCCCTTGGATACCCTCATCGCCGGAATCGCCATTTCTCAGCGAGCAACTCTTGTTACGCACAACACACGGGAATTCAAGCGGGTACCAAAGCTTATTTTGGTGGACTGGTACGAATAATACCGTGCCTCGCCCATGGGCCATTTATCCGGTCAATGCGTTACTGCATCAATTCGGCGGCGTTGGGATTCGAGAAGAAAGAGAAGTAGGGCGGGTTAGCGCTTTTTGCGTAACCCGCCAAGCGTGCGAAGCACACGATATTTTTTGGGTGATGGCTGGCAGCAGAATTAATGAAACCCACTCAAATGAGGTGTACAAGACGAGCGATGTCACGCTGCGCCACACCGCTCGCATCAAGTAGCGGGCATTTGTTGAAGTCGGCGAGCCTTTGCAGCTCGTCGCTTAACGCGGGAAAAAACTGATCCCGGTCAAG
>SBBG01000242.1 GCA_005240065.1 Gammaproteobacteria bacterium
GTGCGCGCAGCCCCCGACGCGGCGCACGCCGACGGTCAACTCCGGCGGCGCGGGAGCCTGCGGTGGCCTGCTCTCGATGGACTTCAAGGCTGGACTATTGCGCCTGGTGAACAAACTGTACATCGAAGCGGGCAGCCAATCGCAACACGGCGGTAGCGGAACGCAAACTGCAACATCCACCCCGCCACCGCTGCGTGGCGCCCCACTCCAGGCCCAGGCGGTGATGCCGCCTTCACTGGCGGAACACACATCGGACGGGCACGCAAGCGCCGAATTGGCGCGCCAGACCGAAGGCGCCCTGGCGCGCCTGCAACTCAATCAATTGGCGGCCTTGCCCACCCCCGGACAGCCCGCGCCCTTGTGGACACTGGAGCTGCCGGTGCGCCGTGATGAGCGCACCGGCATACTGCATCTGCGTATCGAACAGGATCAGTCCTCGAACGTTTCTTCCGCCACATCGAAAAATACCTGGACAGTCACGCTGGCAATGGACGTCGACAATCTGGGTCCGTTGCACGCCCGCATCACACTCACGGACCAAGAGGTATCGGCCACGCTATGGGCGGAGCGGGATTCCACCGTAACATTGCTGGATCAGCATCTCAAGGAGC
Source organism: Gammaproteobacteria bacterium (assembly GCA_005240065.1). Lineage (GTDB taxonomy): Bacteria > Pseudomonadota > Gammaproteobacteria > Ga007554 > SBBG01. The sequence continues at coordinate 612 of SBBG01000242.1, forward strand.
TGCGCCTCGATCTCGATCACGCCGGCCTGAAAACAGGCGCGATCCGCTGTCAGCCGGGCGAACCACCGCAAGCGGCAATGATAAAAGGAGCAGCACTTGTGGACCTGAAGGCATGACCCGGAAAAAAAGCGTCTCTCCTTCCATGGCGGTCGCCCTGCGCTATGATGGCACGGGCGCGCCTCGCGTCACCGCACAAGGTCGCGGCCCTGTCGCCGAACAGATCCTGGCGCGAGCCGAAGAACATGGCATCCCGTTGTATCGAGACTCCGGACTCGCTCAACTGCTGGCGCAGGTAGAGCTCGGCGAGGAAATTCCAGCCACGCTTTACGAAGCCGTAGCGCAAGTGCTCGCCTTCGTCTATCGGCTGTCTGGCGAAACACCTGCCCATCTCTGGAAAGATTGATTTATCGATACCCCGTGTGCAATGAAGTGCTCTGAAAACAAAGATTCACATTTTTTCACGCTCCAACGCCCTTATCTTTGGTATATTTTCATGCGTGAAGCCGGACTCTCAAGAAAATGGCAGCAGGTGCCGATTATCTCATGACCGTGAAGGGCACTATTCTTCCAGAAAAGAAATCGAACCATGGCTCCTTCCATTGAAAAATCCGATATTCCCGGTATGAACGGTCATTTGGCAAGCGATTTATCTTCCAACAAAAATAATGTCACCCTATCCATGCTGAACAGTCTGAGCCAAATGCATCTGCTTATCGTCAGCAGTCAAGCCGATGATGCGAGACTAATCAGAATGGCGCTGGAGGAAAACGGCTTTGCCAATATCACGGTTGCCGGCAACAATATCGAAACGCATGCCTGCCTGAGGCGCAGCCTCAAAAGCGGAAAAAGCGATATCGATGCCGTATTACTTGATACCACGACAGCGGAAACCGGTAGCTGCGAAATATGCGACATGCTGCGCGCGCACAAGGAGTGGAGCGATATCCCGGTGATCGCCGTGGTGGGCGACTCGGTGACACAGAGTGAAACCATACGCACTGTTCTGGGCGCGGGTGCCACGGATATCCTCTTCAAACCTGTTCGCGCAACAGAGTTGTTGCCGCGCATCATTGCCTCGCTTTCACTGAAAAGAGAACGCGACCTGCGCAAGGCCCGCGAACATGAATTGGAAACCGAACTAGCCGAACGCAAGGTGGTTGAAGCGCGTTTGCAATATCTGGTGGGGCATGACGACCTGACGGGCTTGTGCAACCGCCGCAGATTGGAACAGGAGCTGGAACTGGCGGTGCTCAATGCCCACTATAACAATACCGCAAGCGCCCTCTTTTATTTGGACCTTGACCAGTTCAAGATCGTCAACGACACCGAAGGCCATACTGTCGGCGATCGCCTGCTCGTCAGTGTCGCGAACCGGCTGCGGCGGCAGATTGGCGCAAGCGGCACGCTGGCCCGCATCAGCTCGGACGAATATGCCGTGTTGATCGAGAACATCACATCGAACGACGCCGTCAGAACCGCCGAGTCGCTGCGTTGCCTGATGGAAGAATTCCACTTCAAGACGACTCATAAAACCTACCACATCGGGGTCAGTGTCGGTGTGGCGATCATCTATCCCCATGAAACCATCTCCGCGAGCGAGGTGCTGACGCGCGCCGATCAGGCATGTTATGTCGCCAAAACGCGCGGTCGCAACATGGTGCATGTCTTTAATCGCGACGACATAGAAATGCTCCCGCTGCGCAATGCCGTGGAATGGGTGCCCTTGATACGCGATGCGCTGGTGAACGACAAATTCTGCCTGGTGTTCCAACCGGTGCTCAACTTGGCGAGCCAGGAGGTGACACACTACGAAGCCTTGATACGCATGATTGGAGCGGACCGGGAACTGATCGCTCCCCACAACTTCATCCCGGTAGCCGAACGCATGGGACTGATCCATGATATCGACCTGTGGGTGGTGGAAAACGTGATCGATATCATGAAGCAACAACCGGCATATCTCTCCATCAACATCAATCTGTCCGGCCATGCCTTTCAGGATCCGGCATTGCTACCCCTGATCAGGGACAAGCTGGCCACTACCGGCGTCACGGCGGAACGCATCACCTTCGAGATCACAGAAACCGCCGCCATCGCCAATTTTTCCCAGACGCGCAACATGATCGATGAATTGCGCAATCTCGGCTGCCGCTTCGCGCTGGACGATTTCGGCGCCGGGTTCAATTCGTTCAGCTATCTCAAGGAGTTGCCCGTCGATTACCTGAAAATAGATGGCGCCTTCATCACCAATCTGATTAACGACCCGGTGGATCAGGCCCTGGTGAAATCAATGACCGAGGTAGCCCGCACACTCGGCAAGCACACTGTCGCCGAGTTCGTGGAAAACAGCGAAACGCTGTCCCTGCTCCAGGAATATGGTGTCGATTATGCCCAAGGGTATTACATCGGCAGGCCGGAGTCGCTCAAGCTGACAAGCTGATCCCTGCACGGTCTTTTTTTGGATGCTCTACCGCCCGAAACTCATTCGGCACGGGCGCCGCCGGGACGGCTGGCGAACCACGGCGCCCGCTGGCCGGTCACGGCCACAACGGGATTTCCCGCCATCTGTTTCATTAAAACCAGCTTACACAGCACGATCATCGCAAACAGGTGATAGTACAAATCGAAATACGCCAGCCCTAGAAAGGCACCGCCCACGGCATAACCAATCAGACTCACTTGCAGCATCGCTGCGAGATCAGAGAGCCCTTTCGCATCGGGAATATTCCTGGCGTTTTTTATCACCCAGCTTGCCGCTCGCCATGCGAACAGTCCCAATAACAGGAAAAGCGTTAACCCGACGAAGCCATGCTCGCCGAGGATTTCGAAATAAATACTGTGCGCATCGGTCTGTCCGGCGAACACCTCAAAGCCACCGCCCGTCACCGGGCGATCCAGGGCGGTGTCGAAGGCGAATCTCCAGGCGCGGAAACGTCCCTGGGCGGACTCGTCTTCATCGTATGTCTTGATGGTACCCATACGGTCATACCATGACTGGGGCATGAAAGACAGCGCGAAGGGGATGGCGAAGACCAGCAAAATCAACACGAGGATTTTTTGGCGGCTCTTGAAAAACATGACCGAAGCCATGGCGGCCGCCCCGAGCAGAGCGCCACGCGACTGAGTGCCGAGGATGGCGATGGCCGTCAACACTATCGCCGCCGTCAGGCCGTGCCTCACCCATATTTTCTGAGCATTCAGTTGCAGATAGCGCATCAGCGGAACCGTCATGATCAGCGCCAAGCCGATTTCGTTGTTGCCGCCGATGAAGGTGTTGTTCGGCCCCATGACGTGATAACCGCCGCCGCTGGTGATGGTGAAAATTCCGCCCTTTACGCCATAGAACCCAAGCGACAAGGCAATAACCCACGCCAGGGCATGAAGCCGTTCGCGCGAGTTGATCAGGATCAATGTCAGGAAAATCATGACCTGGATCTTGGCGATCTTTTCCATTTGTATCCAGGCCAAATCGGAATGTATGGCAAAAAGAGTGGTTACCAGCATCCACAAAATGAAAAGCAGCAGAAGAATGGTCTCTTTCGTCCAGGGAATGCGCTTGGATTCTTTTGAGAACAGCAGCGCAACCAGTGTGATCAGGCCGACGATCATGGCGAAGGGAAATTCGGTGGCGAACCCCCACGATATGCGATGCGGATTCATGTAACCCAGCCACGACCACATCAGGATACCGATATGCGGCTGGAGAAAGATGGCCGGGATACTGCCCAGCACCACCAGGGTAACGAATATGTCTCTCATGATGCTGTGCTCGTGTTCGCGGCCGCAGCCACGTGACTGACAACATAACGGTATTTGCCCGAAGCTTCTTTTGGAATTACGGCCACGCGCTCGATCTCCACCCGCACGCCCATACCCAACCGTTGCCTGACACCCGATTTGATATTCTCGATCTCCGCCTCCCGGAAGCTGTCATCGGTGGACAGCAGAATCCGCGTCTCATTGAGACTGTTCTGGACGATCTTGAATTGCCGCACGCCCGGTAGATCGCGGATGATATAGATCAGGGCCAGACCGTGCATGACCGTGCCGTCCTGGGCAACGATGAAATCGGTGGCGCGGCCCTGCACTTCCCTGATCAGCGGCAATCCCCGTCCGCAGAAACAAAGCTTGTCGTCCAATATCGCGACATCGCCGGTGCGATAGCGTATGAAAGGGAAATCCCGGGTTGCAAGGTGCGTAACGACGACTTCGCCAGATGCACCGGGTGGCAGCGGATTTCCAGCCTCATCGACGATTTCGACGATGACATCCTCCGCCGTGATGTGCATGCCGCCCGCCGGGCATTCATGCGCGATGAATCCCGCGTCCCGTCCGCCATAGCCGTTCGCCACACGGCAGCCGAAGGTCTTTTCGATCTGCGCACGCTGGTGGTCATAGAGGCGCTCCGAGGTGACGAAGGCGACCTTGATACCCAGATCATCCATACGCCGCCCCGTGACTTCGGCATGGCGCGCGATATGCGCCAGCGCGGAAGGATAGCCGAACAGCATTTTCGGTTTGAGCGCGCGAATTTCCTCCACGAAGCCATCGAGCCGGGCCTGGGACATCTCGAAGGCGGGCAGCAATCGGGTGCGCAGCAGCTTGTCACGCATGGCCTTGACGCGGTCCTGCCGGCCAAGCTCGATGGGCGATCCCCACACCACGATCTCGGGGTCGCCGATATCCACACCCCACCAGCGGGTGGCGCGCCATTTGGCGGCCACGTCGTGGCTGATGCGTTCCTTGCCGATGTAAAAGATCAGAGGTTCGCCGCTGGAGCCGCCGGTATTGAAGCGCGCCAGGTCACGGGCATCGTCCGCTTTGAGATCCTCGCTATGAGCGCGGATCAGGGCTTTGGTCAGTAGCGGCA
>SBBG01000129.1 GCA_005240065.1 Gammaproteobacteria bacterium
AAGCACCGCATTACCCGCCCCCAATGCCTCCACCAATGAAGGATTGGTGCCACCGACCTGGTGACCATGGACATAAAGCGCCGAATGAAAACGCAACGCCTTGACGATATCTTTATCGTAAATCGCCCCAGCAAACACAACCTCATCACTGGCGGCATCAAGCACCCGCTTGTGGTACGCCTGACCCGGATCATATTTTCCAAGCACCAGCAGCTTCATGCCACGTGGTCGGCGCGAGAAAGCAGCCACAACCTCCAATATCGAATTTTCGGGTTCCGGTCTGGCAATCAACGTAGCAAAGTTTCCCGGTTGCAGCCCCCAGCGATGTAGAATTTCCGGGTCTGCCATGGTAATTGTCTCTGCGCCGTAAGGAATCATCGTGATTCTGGAACGAGAAACCCGCGTCGCCAGATGATCCGCAATCCCCGGGTTATCGGCGATCAAATGATTTCCAAACCAACAACCAAACCGTTCATTGATCCAGAACCACATCTGCACGGGCCGCGACCACTTGGCGCGCTTCCACTCGATGCCATCCATATTGATGAGATTGGGGGCACCCTTCAGACGATATAAAGCACAAAATACCGCCGTGTTATAGCCAAGGGTAAGCACCAAGCCACGCTCACGGGCCGCATGCAGCGTTGATTTCAAATCAAACAAGATGGTGCCCAATGAACCCGTTTGGCTCACCGGTATATGCACTCGCCGCACACCCTCCCAAACATCCTCGTGCATAGCGCCTTCGCCGTCTTGTTGACAATACACCGTGACCTGCCATCCACGCTGAGCAAGGTAAAGCGCCAGATACTCGGCAAAGGTCTCGAAACCGCCGTGGGCGGCGGGCACGCCGCGCGTACCCAGGATGCGTAGAACACGGCCCATCATTGCAAGGGCCTGCCGAAAGTTTTTTGAACCTGTTCGAGATAACTGAAACCCATCGTTTTTGTCGGTTCGATGAACGAACCTTCCCCGTATTCGTTCCAGCAACAGATGACGCCCATCCCGCGAGTAAGGCTGGGATTGGCGTCCATGAACGATTTCGCAGCCTCAAGGTGTTTTCTGAACTCCTCGGGCGTGGACAAAGAATCGTCATGCCATGGATCTTTGCTACCACCCCACGGGCGTTTGTCCCAGCCGGAAGTCATGGGGACAATCAGCGGAAGGTTTCCTTTTTCGGAGAAGCGCTTCCAGTGCTCACGATAACCCTTATCAAGATCGACGAAACTATGCGACGGCAGCAAGTCGCTTGGCCCCTGGTGATAGTTGTAAGCAGAGAATGATTCGTAACCGGCTCCCTTGGCATAGGAGCTGATCATCGGCACATTAGCCCCCGTCCCGGCCACGAAATGTATGCCGGGGAAACCCGCTGCGCGGGCAATTGCCTGCGCTCTATCTAGCAAGTCCTTCGATGTTGCGCCGAAGGTCTCTGCCTGCTTTTTCAACATGTCGGCGGAGAACACGAAAACAACCGGCTCTCCATTGATGCGCATGAACTCAGGTCGTGGAAAGTAGTACTTCACCCAATACCTGACCATTGTTTCCCAATGCTCCAAGCTTTTCGGAACCTTGTCATGGTTGGCCCAGAGGATCGAGAACTTCACCTGATCACGGTTGGGTGCCCGCAAGTAGGCCGCCAGAGCATGTTCCAGATAGGCCTTACCATCTGAGCCAAAATACCAATCGAACACAACATAGTCGATACCGTAAGCACGCATCCAATCAAGCTGCTGGCGCATGACATCGTCGGAACCTTCGTCATACCAGCCCAGCAACGGCTTGCGCGATGAGAATGCTTTGATGGGTTCCCACGGATAAGCCGATGGGGCACCAAGTTGCTTATCCTTCCAGCCAGGAAAGTAATAGACCCCGATCTGATAGGCTCCTATGGACGCTGCAATGGCAGAAGTACTGCCGGCACACACGTGCAACGCGACCACATATGCCAACAGCAGCCACCATTTCAAAGCATTGCTCATCACCCGTTCCTCCAGGTGTGCGCCAGGTACTGTTGACGAACCCGCCGCGCCGATTCCCGCCAGCTAAACTGAACCGCCTGTTGCAGGCCCTGATTAATCAACCGAACAGCCAATGCTTGGTCGTCCAGTATCTTGCGCATTGCCGCTGCCAATGCCGACTCGTCGTTTGGATCAACGAGCAGTCCGGCATCATCCACGACCTCGGGAATTGATGTGGTGTTTGAGCTCACCACCGGCACCCCGGAAGCCATCGCCTCCAGTGGCGGCATGCCGAAACCCTCGGCGAAGGCTGGATACACAAAGAAACGCGCATTGCGGTATAGGGCGGGTAACTCCAGATCATCAGCATCCTCAATCAAATGTACTCGACTCACCAGATTGAGCCGGTTGATTTCATCAAACAGCCCGTCATAACGAAAATCCCGCTGCCCCACAATCACCAGCGGCGGCGAACCTTCTCCTAATTTTGCATAAGCCCGCACCAGCGTTGAATGGTTCTTACGCGGTTCCAACCGACCCACGCTCAATATATACTCGCCCGGTGTGAGTCCACGGGCCGTCACCAACTCCCGCCCCGCATCACCGGGGAAAAACCTCGCTGGGTCAGCCGCATTCGGCGTTACCGTAATTCCAGCCTCGGCCACGCCGTAGCGGCGCGCTATCTCCTTCCGGGAATATTCACTCACCGTAAACACATGTGCAGCCCTGTTAGCAGAATAACGCATCAAAATTTTCGATCGCAGACGGAAAAAAGGCTGAAAATATTGCGGATGCGATTCAAACAGGACATCGTGGATCGTCACCATCCCCTTGCACCGACAAAACAGTGGCAGAATATATTGGGCGTGAATGATATCCAGACAGTAGCGCCGCTGCATATCCGGCAATTGCTTGAACAAACGCACAATGGGGCTGGCGTAGGGCATGCGCACCCGCACCACATTGGGGGCGGCAAACGCGGGGGACATCTCCGGCAACTCGTCAGGGCGATCCAGAAACAGGTAAAATTGCATATCCGGCGACTGCCGGATCACCTCAGTAAAGAGCTCCAGCACGTGAGTGCGTGATCCCTGAAATTTGCCATCCACCACATGGAAATCAATGCCAATACGCAGGGAAAAAGGCAGACTCACTTAACCTCCTCTGTTAATGCAGTTGGCCCTCTCGATTTGCTAAATCGCTCAACCTCAGCCTGCATGCTGCGAATCAGACCCTCGGCACGTCCAAAGGAGAAATTCTGGCGTGCCTCGGCCCGCTCGGCGGCAAGGTCGCCAACAGGCGCATCGAGCACATCCAGAACAGCCCCCACAAATGCCTCGGGCGAATCCGCACGGCGAAAATGACGCGTTACATCAGGCGGCAAGCCCGCCAGACCCTTGGTAGTGGATACCAGTTGCGCCGGACTGAACAGCATCTCGACCGTCTTGATATTTACGCCACTGCCCGCGAATACAGGGTTCACCAATACCCGCGCGCTTTTTAGCAACGGCGTCATATTTTCGGGGTTGGCGATCAATTTTATACCCAAACGCCCTGCGGCCTCCACGATACGCTCGACGGGCCGAGACCCCGCGACACCAATCCGCAACCCTGGCCGAGCCTCGCGCAGACGGCCAACCACCTCATCAAGCAGCCAGAGTACACCATCCACATTGTTTGGCGTGTTCAAGTTCCCGAAATACAGGATGTCCATTGACTCGTCGCTCGCAGGTGAACCGGTCAACCCCCTGACGAAATCCTCATCGACAAGAGGCGGCAACCATTCGACATGCTTATGCCCTTGCGCCTGCCAGAACCTTTGATCGTCAAGCGAGATATCGAA
>SBBG01000109.1 GCA_005240065.1 Gammaproteobacteria bacterium
GATGCTCTGTATTCAACGATCTCACCCTATAGAGGGGGTTTGCTATCCCCTGATTTTCGCCTTTTCGGCATTTCAGAGAGTTTTTCTACAGCCTCGTTACTTATTGACCCATCCATCGCAATCCTGTCGAAATCGGTAGCTTGAAGGTGCGGGGCAGCGTCATCGATATCTCCCTCGCGCACCAGCCATACCGTTCGCATCCCCGCTTGCCCTGCCGCATCGAGCTCTTCCTTGATATCGGAAAGAAACAGGATTTCCTCTGGCGAAGCACCGATGATCCCGGTGATTTTCTGGTATGACGCCATTTCTCTTTTGCCGCCTACGGCGGTGTCGAAATATCCCGAAAAAAGCGGCGTGAGGTCGCCATGTTCCGTGTGGCCGAATAGCAACTTCTGCGCCTGCACCGAACCGGAGGAATAAACATACAGCCGGATGCCCCGCGCCTGCCACTGCCTGAGATTGCGCACGGTGTCCTCATAGACATGGCCCTTAAAATCGCCGCGCCGGTAGCCGTTTTCCCAGATCATGCCTTGCAGCGCCTTGAGGGGAGTGATCTTGCGATCCTCGTCGATCCAACGCACGAGCTGCTCTATGATCCGGTTATCGTCGGCATGGTTGACTCCCGCCAAGCGCGCCACTTCGTCCAGCAGCAGGCGCACGGCGGGCTCCCGGCCATGGTGGCGCACAAAATCGGCCATGTGCTCGCGGGCATAGGGAAAAAGCACGTCTTTGACGAAGGACAGCGAGGATGTCGTGCCTTCGACATCGGTGAGTATGGCTTTGATCATGAGAAAAATTAACGCCTTCGATGAACTACCGCTTGGCCGGCGCCAGATACGCCAGACAACCAAGCACAAAACAAAATCCACCCGCAATCACGGCGGAAAACAGGAATGTATCGGCCAGTGCCGAATGAAGGGCTTCTTCCGCCGGACCTGCCGCCCCTTTGCTGCGCATGGTGATCACTAGCCACGTCAACAACAGAACCGCAGCACCGAAGTTGATCGTATGGGCGATTATTGCGGCTCTTTTGACGTGAAACATGACGAATCCCGCCCCGCCATAGATTATATAGGGCGAGGTATAGATGGTCGCAACCTCCAGAAAACCGATTGCAATATCGTGTAACGACACGGTGGCGATATAGACCCCCGCGCTGATCGTCAGCAAAACCAAAATCGCCAGAACAATCAGACCCGCCCAGATAGGTCGAATGATAAACAAATTTCCGTCTTTGGTCATGGCCCCACCTACCCGATCATGACAAAATTGAAGCGAAAAGCATGCCGCGTTATAAAATGCCAATTGCACCCGCGTAGTCCAAAATGCTAAAAGAAAACGTGACCCCACAGTATTTGTGCCCTCAAGCGAATAGTGACAAGGAGACAACATGGCCAAAATCGCGCTGTACTATGCAACCAACCGTAACCACCTCGGCAAAGACCGCTGGAATCCCGATGCCTATGGCAAGAAATTCAGCGACGACGGCATGGAGAATCTGCGCTTCGGTTATCTCACGCTGGAAGCGGATGATGCGGCCGTCAATAAGCATCTAAAGAAAAAACTAAAATCGGCCGGGACGGGCGACGGCGAGGGGCTGGCGGACTATCTCGCCGAATGCGCCAAGACGGCGAAGATTCAGGCCTATGAGGAAAAGCTCGCCCCCGGCATCGCCGATACGGCACAGGACAAAGCCAAGCTCGGCTCGCTCGATATGTTCGCCGACCTGAAAACCGATATGGAAAAGAGCACCGACGTGCTGATCTATATCCATGGCTTCAATGTCTCCTGGCACGACGCCGTGGGCAGTGCCTGTGCGCTGCAACTGATGCTCAACAGCAGCCCGCTCGCCGATCCGAAACAGCGCGTCCTGGTGGTGCTCTTCACCTGGCCATCTGACGGCATGGCACTGCCTTTCGCTTCCTACAAATCGGACCGATCAGAAGCGGCTGGATCAGGCTATGCGGTGGGGCGTGGCCTGCTCAAGGTGCGCGACTTTGTCGCCGATCTGCGCGACCGGGCCAAGGGCGGCGAGAAGCTGTGCGGACAAGACATGCACCTGCTCTGCCATTCGATGGGGAACTTCCTGCTCCAGCACGCCATCACCCGCATCGACCAATTCACTCCTGGCGATGCCCTGCCACGGCTGTTCGAGCATATTTTTCTCTGCGCGCCCGATGTCGATGACAACGTACTGGAAACCGGCAACGGTATGAGCCGGGTGCACGAGATGGCGCGTTCCGTCACGATCTATCACAACCGGGGGGATGTGGCGATGGTGGTCTCTGACTTCACCAAAGGCAACCCGGAACGTCTCGGCGGCAGCGGCGCCGCGCGCCCTTCGCTACTGCACAACAAGGTTCACCAAGTCGATTGCACACCGATCGTGACGGGGATGGTGGAACACAGCTACTACATGTCCGGCCATACCAATGCCGACATTCGTCAAAGCATTGACGGCGTGACGCACGACGACCCCTCCAGAAGGCGATCGCGCGACACAAATCTGGCAAATGTGTGGCGGATGAAATAGAAAAAGGAAGGCCTTGTATCACAGCGACATTCGGCACGAATATTGTAAAATGATGAGCCCGTGCTTTTCCAATACAGACCGACACATCCAGGAGAAAACTTCATGTATAGCCGTGCAGTAAAAGTTGCAGTAATGATTGGCTTGCTCGCTTCATCGGCGGCATTCGCCGAAGACCACAAGATCCAGATGCTCGACACCGGCGCAGATGGCTTGATGGTTTTCGAACCCTCCTATGTAAAAGCCAGTGCCGGGGATACCGTCACCTTCATCGCCAAGGATCCCGGCCATAACATCATTTCCCGCCATGTCCCGGAGGGCGCCCAGAACTGGAAAGGCGCTGTCAGCAACAATCTCACCATCACCCTCAACAAGGAAGGCGTGTACCTCTATGAGTGCGACCTGCACAGGATGCTCGGCATGGTGGGAGTGATTCAGGTGGGCAAACCGGTTAATCTCGCGGCCGCCAAGGCAGTCGCCGCAGAGCTGTCGAAGAAGATGGCTGCGGGTGGAGAGCGTTTGCAGGAGTATTTGGCGAAAGTGCAATAAAGACTACCAAGGAACCTCTGAATGAATCAGAGGTTCCTTGGTCGGTTATTACAACTTCCCTTCGCGACGCATCAGCTCATCGATTGTCACGCCCACTTCAGGCACACCGCCAAAAAGGCTGCCAAGCTTGCGCTTGTTGACATTATCCAGCACCAAGTTGTAATCAGTGGCGGACAGTGGAACATACCTTACCTGCTTGACCAGACTGGCGGCGTTCTTCAGATAAAAATCGACAAATTCCTTGACTTCAGGCTTCTGCAAAGACTTAGCGTTGACGTAGATGAAGATAGGGCGCGACAACGGCTGATAGCTGCCATTGATCACCGCGTCGGGACCCGGTGCGACGGCGGGCTTGCCTTCTTTGACGGCGATGGGCACCGCCTTCACCTTATTGGCGTTTTCGGCGTAATAGGCATAGCCGAAATAGCCTATCGCATTCTTGTCGCGCGCTACGCCCTGCACCAGCACGTTATCATCCTCGCTGGCGGTGTAATCGCCACGGCTCGATTTGGCCTTGCCTATCACCGCCTCGGTGAAATAATCGAAGGTGCCGGAATCGGAGCCCGCACCGAACAAGCGCAGCGGCGCATCGGGCCAGGAGGGATCGATCTGATTCCATTTGGTGACCCTGCCCTGCGCCGCCGGCTCCCACATCTTCTTGAGCTGCGCTACAGTCATGCTTTTTATCCAGTTGTTTTCGGGATTGATGACGACCGTAAGGGCATCATACGCAATCGGCAGCTCCAGGTATTGGACGCCAGCGGTTTTGCACGATTCCATCTCGCCCGCCAGAATGGGACGCGAAGCATCCTGGATATCGGTTTCGCCACGGCAGAATTTCTTGAATCCGCCGCCCGTACCGGAGATGCCGACCGTGACACGGACCGAGCCCTTTTTGGCCTTCTGGAACTCCTCGGCAACCGCTTCGGTGATGGGAAATACTGTGCTGGAACCGTCAGCCTTGACGATGGGCAC
>SBBG01000154.1 GCA_005240065.1 Gammaproteobacteria bacterium
ATGGAGGAGGGATCGTTGGGGCCGGGGAAATCGTTCGACTACACCTGGACGGTCGATGCCGACGCCGCCCCCGGCCCCAACGATCCCTCCTCCATCGTCTGGCTCTATCACTCGCACGTGGACTCGGTCACTGAAATTTACGACGGCCTGATCGGCAGCCTGGTGGTCACCAGGAAAGGGATGGAACGCTCTGTCGACGATCCCCGCCCCAAGGACGTGGACGCGGCCTTCACTACACTGTTCATGGTGTTCAACGAGAACGGCCGCCTCGTGGTGGACGACCAAGGTAATACCCAGCCCGCGCCGGGCGGCGACGAAGAGGCCGAAGAGGGCAACCTCAAACACGCCATCAACGGCTACATCTTCGCCAACCTGCCCGGGCTGGAGGTGAAGAATGGCCAGCGGGTGCGCTGGCATCTGCTGGGCATGGGCACCGAGGTGGACCTGCACACCGCCCACTGGCATGGCAAGACCGTGCTCGAAGGCGGGCGCCGCACCGACGTGGTGGAACTGCAGCCCGCCAACATGAAGACGGTGGACATGGTGGCGGACAACTCCGGCGACTGGATGTACCACTGCCACGTCGCGGACCACATCACCGCCGGGATGCATACGCGCTGGAAGGTGCTGCCATGAGCGCCCCGGCTTTTTCGCGGGGACATCGCCGCATGACCCTGTACAAACTCACCGCGCCGGGCCTTTATTTCCTCTCGTTCCTGGTCTTTGTCCAAGGCAAGCGCACCACCTTGCAGGCGGTGATCAACAACGCAACCGGCGAAAACTACTGGAGCAGCGACGGCAACAATCTGCTGGGCGTCGGCCTGCCGCGCACGTTCAAGGTCGTCGCCAAAGTTGAATTGTGAGCAACCACTAGAAACGCTGCGCGACGGATCGGGCGGGTTACGCGGCTTCGCCGCCAACCCGCTCTTACACAGACTGGAAAAAGGAGACAGGGGAGATTCACATGACACGGCAAACCTGGGTGCTCGTCCACCGCTGGGCCGGTCTGACCATGGCGTTCTTCCTGGTGGTGGCGGGGCTGACCGGCAGTCTGCTCGCGTTCTATGACGAGTTGGATGCCTGGCTCAACCCGCACTGGTTCACGGTGAGCCCGCCACCTGGTCAGGCGCCGCTCGATCCCTATACGTTGCGCGAGCGGGCGGAAGGCTGGGTGGCGCCGCGCGGCCGGGTGGACGAAGTGTCGTTCGCGCCACGCGCGCCGGATGCGGCGTTCCAGGCGCGGGTGAAACCGCGCATCGATCCCGCCACCGGCCAGCCCTACGAACTCGGATTCGATCAGATATTCCTCGATCCCTACAGCGGCGCCCTGCCCGGCACACGCCTGTGGGGCGAGGTGTCGCTCGCGCCCGGGAACCTCATGCCGTTCCTCTACACGCTGCACTACCGGCTGGCGCTGCCGGGCAACATCGGCGTCTGGCTGTTCGGCATCGCCGCGCTGATATGGACGCTGGACTGCTTCGTCGGCTTTTATCTCACGCTGCCGCGCATCCCAGGGGTCAAGCGGGCGGCGCGTTTCTGGCACAACTGGAAGCCGGCCTGGCAGATCAAATGGCGCGCCTCGGCCACACGCATCAACTTCGATATCCATCGCGCCGCCGGCCTGTGGACCTGGCCGATGCTGCTCGTGTTCGCCTGGTCGGCAGTGTATTTCAATCTCGGCGACGAGGTGTACAAACCCGTGATGAAGGTGTTCTTCGAGATGCGGGACACCCAGGCCACGTTGCCGAAGCTCGCCGCACCGCGCGACACGCCCGCGCTCTCCATTCGCGCGGCGCACGCCGCCGGGCAGCGCCTGATGGCCACGCAGGCCACGCGGCAGGGCTTCACGATCCAGGGCGAAGAACGCCTTTGGTACGACCGCGAGCGCGGCGTCTACGGTTACTCCGTGCGCAGCGACCGCGACATCAACGAGCATCGCGGCGGTACGCGGATTCTCTTCGACGGCGACAGCGGGATGTTGAAAGCGGTCGAGCTGCCGAGCGGCCAAACCAGCGGCGATACAGTCACCGGCTGGCTCACCGCCCTGCACATGGCCAGGGTATTCGGCCTGCCGATGAAAATTTTCGTCTGCGCGATGGGGCTGGCGGTGGCGGCGCTAACCATCACCGGCATCGTCATCTGGTGGCGCAAGCGCCGGGCGGCAAGAAAGGAAGCCGCTGCGCGGCGGGTTGACGGGTGATACGCCTTCACCGATCTTGGTGCGCTCCCTTCCGCGCCATCTGCGAGGTCGCGGCTCGATTCCGGGTTCGAGATGGGCGATGGGTTGATCTTGTATCCGGCGCGCTGCTAATGTTTTCCCTGAAGGAAGCAGACACGGGTTCACATCCATGCATGCCGCCATGCACAGGAATCTCTGATGTGTCAGAGGTTCCGCGGCACATGGATGTGCCGGCGTTTTTCAATCACTGCAAGTGATTGAAAAACGGAGAAAAGCAAAAATCACGTTTTTGCTTTTCGTGCTCTGAGAATTCCAGGATGGAATTATTCAGAGCTTCCTATAGTGACGAAGGAGTCTGGATCATGCTGGCCATCGATGGCGCTTATGGAGAAGGCGGTGGTCAGTTGTTGCGCACCGCCGTGGCGCTCGCCGCCATCACGGGCAACCCCGTGCATCTGCGCAACATCCGTGCGCGGCGCCGCAATCCGGGGCTTGCCGCGCAACACCTCACGGCGGTGTGCGCGGTGGCGGATCTGTGCGGCGCGGAGGTGGAAGGGCTCGCCTTGCACTCCAGCGAACTCGTCTTGCAGCCGGGTCCGCTGCGGGGCGGGGATTATCACTGGGACGTGGGCACGGCCGGCAGCATCACGCTGGTGTTGCAGGCCGCATTGCCCGTCGCCCTGCGCTGCACGGAGCGCGTGCGACTGCACATCACGGGCGGCACGGATGTGCGCGCGGCGCCGCCGCTCGATTATTTCCGCCATCTATTTCTGCCGTTGCTGGCGCGCATGGGCGTACAGGTCGAGCTGCGGGTATTGCGGCGGGGTTATTACCCGCGTGGCGGTGGCGCGGTGGAGGTGGATGTATGGCCCTGTCCCGCATTACGTCCCTTGCAACTGGATAGCTGTGGCGCCTTGCGGGCATTGGTCGGCCATGCACATGTGGCGAATTTGCCGGCGCATATCGTCGAACGCATGGGCGCCGCCGCCGCGCAAGGCTTGGCGGGCATACCGCTCCAGATGGACGCCAAAACACTGGAGCACAACGAGGCGATCGGTACGGGCGGCGCCCTGGTGCTGGTGGCACACATGGCGCATACGATGCTGGCGGCGGGCGTGACCGCCGAGCGCGGGGTGCCCGCCGAGCAACTGGGCGCACAGGCGGCGGAAGCATTGCGGACGACACTGTCATCCGGCGCGACCTTGGACGTGCATGCCGCCGATCAACTGCTCATCTACATGGCCCTGGCGCACGGGGTTTCGCGCTACAAGGTGCAAGAATTCTCTTCCCATGCGCGCACTACGCTATGGCTACTGGAACAGTTCTTGCCGTTGCAGGTGCGCATCGAAGCCGCGGGCGCGCTCACCGTCGTGGAGGTTCAACCCGAACATCGCGGCCGCGCCGCATGAACCTACAACGCAATTTAGAGGAACAGGGGGGTGGATACAAGGAATATGGAACGCCCGTTGCCCATTTTGCCCTACAATGCAGGACGATGCAGAACTGAATCCCGCAAAAGTCCCGCACGAAACAGTGCAATGATCCTCGCGGATGTAGGTGACATATTCCCCTGTGAGCCTCACGGACGGCAAGTCACCTTGATCCTGCAGGCTCGAATAAGGCCCCTAACCCTGGCTCAACCTGTCAGGCGACCGTAGACGAGTAGAAAGGCGACGGCAGCTTCGGATAGGCCCGATAAATATGGCGGAATACATCCGCGGCCCGGATATCCAC
>SBBG01000197.1 GCA_005240065.1 Gammaproteobacteria bacterium
CCATGCGCCTTCGACCCAGCGCCGCAAGCTGCGGCGACGGCGCTGGGCAAGACCGGCACGCATGATTTCGCGGACGCGATGCACGCGCAGCCGGCCATCGCTATCGAGCCGCCCGATGTGTTCCTCATCGTTGATCAGATCCCAGATCGGCGCATCGTGATCGGCACCGCCCAGGGCATGGAGATCGGCCAGGGCCAAGCCGCACCATGGCGCGCGCAGTATCGCCAGCCAGGCGATGCGGTCGGCGGGATGAAGCAGCGCGCGGGTGAGTGCGAGCAGGTCCTGGATCACGGGGCGATGGCCTAGTTGTTCGATCTCGATGGCGCGGTAACGCAGCCCCTGTTCCTTCAAGGCCAGAGCAATCCCGGCGAGATGGCTGCGCGCGCGCACCAGTATCGCCACTGTGCCGCCGGGATGAGACTGCCGGGTTTGGCGCACCAGTTCAGCCACCCGTTGCGCCTCGCCGTTCGTGTCGTTGATCAGAAAAGGATGTACTTGCACGGCGCAATGCCCTTCCGCCGCATGGGAGGCAATCGATTCGCTGTAGGGAACGGCGCCAGCCGCGATATCTTCCACGGCCGGCAACACGCGGGCAAAACACGCGTTTACCCACTCGACAATGCCAGCCTGGGAACGAAAGTTGACGCTCAAGGTCACCGGCGTCAAACGCACCGAACCGATGCCGCTGTGACGGGCACGCAGGAACAGTCCGACCTCGGCTTCACGGAAGCGGTAAATCGACTGCATCGGATCGCCAACAACGAACAGGGTGCGGCCGTCGCCGGCTTGCCAACCCGCGGTGAGCCGTTCCAGCAATTGATACTGGCCAAACGAGGTATCCTGAAACTCATCGACCAGCAGGTGCTTGATACGATAATCCAGGGCGAGCGCAAGGTCTGTCGGGGCATCGGGGCTACCCAGCGCCTCGGCGGCGCGCTGTGCCACCTCGCTGAAATCCACCTGGCCACGTTCGCCGAAGACAAGCTTGAGGTACCCCACCGCGATGGGCAGCAGTTCGAACAGTGCCTCCAGCACCTGCCACTGCGTTTCGGAGTAGCGGGCGGCTGGCAGACGCCGCAGTTCTGCCAGCCGGGCGCGTAAGAGTTCACCCGGCTGTCCCGCGTCGATGCACTCAAGTTCGGCGATCAACTCTTCCAGTTGCTGCTTCCTTGTTTGATACAATGCTTTTGATTCTTTGTCCTTGGCAGCGCTGGACGTGGGGAAGCCGATATTCTTATCCGCTTTCTTGCGCCATGTTCCCTTATCGGTGAGCAGCAAGTCCGCGATGGCATGCCAGGCTGGCACATCAGCGATCTCGTTTCCGGGCAATGATGCGCGGTCGCCCCACTGCCGGAGACTGGAGGTACTTTCTTCATCGAGATTCGATGCAGCAAAGCACGCCAGCTCGACGATCCGCTTGCCGATAGCCGCAGGTATGGCTTTCATGACGTCCGTCAACGCATCGCTGATTGCGTTGCGTAACGCCGCTTCCAGTAATTTACGCTCGCGTCCAGCAGCCACATGGCGCAACCACTGATCGCGGCTCGCCAGCATGTTGGCGAGCATATCCTCGAGCTGCGCCAGGTTGTTGTCGAGATGCCGCAGCAGCCGTTCCACGGCGGGCGACCATTTCTCCCCTTGCTCCAGCGCATTCAGTGTTTCGCGCGCCGCAAGCCGGTAGAGTTCGGTAGCGTCATCGGCGGTGGCGGGCACGGCGCCGAATCCAGACAGCACGGGCATCTGCCGGACCAGCGAGCCGCACAGCGCGTCGATAGTGAGGATGCGCAGCCGCGCCGGATGGGAAAGCACATCCCAGCCTTGCCGCTGGTCGTGATCCAGCGCCGAGCGCGCCAGATCCCAGGTTGCACGCGCATGATCACTATCCGGCGACGCAGCACGCGCATTGCGCAACGCCTCCAGAATGCGGCTGCGCATCTCTGCCGCCGCCTTGCGGGTGAACGTGATCGCGACGATCTCTTCGGGAGATTGAACAATCGCCAGCAGCGTGAGATAGCGCTGAGTCAGCAAACTGGTCTTGCCCGAACCGGCCGGAGCCTGCACGATGAACGAGCGAGCCGGATCCAGCGCCTCGCGGCGTTGCGCGGCGTCGGTGATAGCGATGGCGGGGGCGTCATTCACTGTCCTCATCCTCCTCCGCTTCCGCCACACCCAAACCATCATGCTCATTGATGCGGCACAGCATAGACAAGGCGCAGAACTGGCAAGTCTGCGGCGGCTTTTTAGGATCGACTTCGGCACGCCCGGCGAGGAATTCGTCAGCCAGACGCTGCAACGTTTTTTGCCACGTACCGGCGAGTTCCTCCCAGGTGAAGACCTTACCATACTTGGTTTCAGCGAGCGCCTTCACATCGGGCATGATGCCGGCATGTTGCGCCAATCCCTTGAAAACCGAAGATCCCGGTCTGAGCTGGGCAAACGCCAAACCCGCGACGGATTCGCCGTTATGCATGCAGTACAGCGGCAACTGCGGCTCATCGGGACGTTCCCCGAACCAACCGCCGATATTGGCGTCACTGGTCTTGTAATCGATGATCACCCGCCGGCCATCGAGCAACTGGTCGATGCGGTCGATGCGGGTGGAAAGCGTCAGGCCACCCACTTGTATCGCATGCTGTTGCTCAAGCTCGATCACGGTGAACGCCGCGCGCTGCTTTTCCAGTTCCAGCCAGTCGGTGATGAGTTTCGCCAGACGATCCTGTTCCAGCGCCGTGAATTTCGTGGTGAAGGTGTTTCGCCGTTTTTGCGCCATGCCATCGATCGCCGCGGCCACGGCCTCTGCGACGATTTCCGTCATCTCTGCGGCCGGGGCTCGGCACAAGTCTTCATGGCGGCGCAGCCGCCGCCAGACCCGCTCCAACGCCGCATGCAGCAACTGGCCGCGTTCGCCGGGACTCAATCCGACATCGGCGACAGGCAAAGGCTTCGCGCCCAGACGATATTCGGCAAAAGCGCGAAACGGGCACGCCGCTTGCTGTTTCAATACGCCCGCCCCCCCCGAGACCGGTGTTCCGGCGGCAAGCGGCGGGGCCTGGTGATCGTCCCGCTCTTCGATAGCCTGTGTTACATGGATAACGTTCATCCAGGAATCATGTTGCGCCAAAGACAGTTGATCCGGCGTCGTCTCCGGCAAAGCGGCGATCAGCGGTGAAGGACGGAGTTCGCGGTCACCATCCTGACGGGGGTAACTGACGATGACGTGCTTTGCTGCGGCAAGCAGCCTGTCCGTCACGCGCCGGGCGAAGAGCAATTCGCGCTCTGCGGATGCGTGTGGCAAGCCATGCTTGCGTTGCAATTCATGCGGCAGGAAGGGATTGGGCCGTGGCGGAGCCGGCCAGACTTCGTCATGCAATCCCATCACCCACAAATGATCGAATTGCATGCCCGCCGCTTCGAGCACGCCAAGGATCTGCACCGGCGCATCGGCGCTCTGCGGCTGAAACAGGACACTGCCGGCCATCTGTCGCAAGCGAGTCAGCGCATCACCCATACTCTGCCGTATGACAACCGAATCGAGCCGCGCATAATCGGCCAATAGCTCCCGCCACGCCACCACGGTCTGATATTCGCGGCTATCCAACGAACGCTCGCCCGGCCAGCCAATGGCCGCCAACAGCCGCGAAAAGGCCGCCGCCCAAGCGCTCGGCGTTTGAGACTTTGGCAGCGATCGCGCCGTTTCCAGCCATTGACTCAGAGCCGCGGCAAGCTGCGGACAAACGCCGTTTTCGCCTCCTCCAAGCGCGTGACGCCGCAGCGCTTCGACGCTGACGGTTAACTCGCCGGCGCGTCGCAGCCGGGCATCCAGCCGTCCGCGGCGCGTCATCTCCTGTTCTGCTCCGGCAAGAAAAGGGGAGCGTAACAGACTACCGGCCTTTTCCAGAGGCAGCTTGCCCTGCGCCATGTTCAGAATCAGCAACGCGGCATGAACAACGGGCTGGTCTTGCAAGGGCTGGCCGAGCGAAATATTGTACAGTGGAATGTCATCGCCGCCGCCGGGCAAAGCGGCATCTGGCAACAGAGTGTCGTTGAAAATGCGCGCCACCTTCTCGCGCAGCGCTCCCAGATCGTGAATCACCACACCGATGGAGCCCACACCCCGCTCCAGCAAATCACGCGCCCAACGCGCCGCGACGCGTATCTCGGCTTCGGCATCGGCAAGACCGGCACGCATCGCCGCGCCAGCCAGGGTTGGCGGAGGTACTTCATCCACGGTCGTGCCCGACGTGCTCAGCGCCGCGATGAGCGCCTGCTGCTGCGGCGTCAATTCATCGAAGCCCGCCAGCAACACATGACGTGGCGCCTTCAGCGCACCTGCCTTGAGCTGTTGCGTAACGAAGTCCATCAAGCTACCGCCATCCATCCAGCCGGAGCCGGAACAGAGTTCGGTGAAACGCCGCGCCCAGCGCCGGAAAGCGTGCATATCGGCGTTGAGCGGCTGTTGTGTGACGCCGGGTGCGATGCGCCATTGCTGGAGCAACATCCAGGCTTCCTGCGCCTCTTGCGCGGCGGCGGGAATGCGCAGCAATCCTTGCCCTTCCGGCGAGTCGGCGATGATGCGCTCCCACAAGGCCAATTCCTGGTGGCTAGTCAAAAGCGCAGGAAATTTCGCCGTGCCAGCCGTATCGAGGACTTCATTCCAGCACCGTTCCAGCCAGGCGGACAAAGGCAGAATATCGGCCGTTGCCCAGACGGCGCGGCCCTGCCGCCGTTGATGCGCATCAAATGCCTGGCGCAGGTGACGCGCCAGACGGCGATTGGCGGTCAGCAGGGTTGCGCCGTGTTCGAGAGTGGTGAAAGGATTGCAATTCATGAAACGCAGGGTGCGCCGCGCGCACTAGGCTTGCAGTGCGTGAAACGCATCCTGCAAACCACAGTAGATCATACCCCAGGATAGTCGGCAATACTGGCGCGCAGGTATACCACCACACCC
This sequence comes from Gammaproteobacteria bacterium, assembly GCA_005240065.1. Classification (GTDB taxonomy): domain Bacteria; phylum Pseudomonadota; class Gammaproteobacteria; family Ga007554; genus SBBG01. The sequence goes on from SBBG01000197.1 coordinate 4,949, forward strand.
GTGGCGGTGGTGCTGACGCCATGCCGGGTTCCTTTAGGGCCAAGCTGGTAATCACCGGCGCGCAGCGTCACACCGCCGATGGTGAATTCGCCTTCCAGCACCAGGCATTCTTCGTCGCAATGATGATCATGCTCGGGCAGGCTGACCCCCGGCGCCGCGCGCAGCAAAAACGACTTGGCGCCGGCGTCTTTATCCACCGCCAGCAGTTTGACTTCGATACCCGGCGCCAACGACTTCCATCCTTGCTGCTGGCGCAGGGTGAGGAACTCGCTCGCCGGCGGCTGGCTGCGAATGCGCTCCAGCACCCTGGCGCGCAGATGTGGTGGCGGCGTCACAGGAGAACTTCCCTGAAGCAACGCCTCCATGACGGCCTGCTCGATGGCCTCGCCTTGCTCTGGCTGTTTACGCTGACTCACAAAGACTCCTGCCTGTCGATCGAAAGATGATGAAGATGAAGCATGTCTTTCAAGATATGCATGGCTTTGCGTATCGAGGTTTTGACGCTGCCAAGCGGCATGCCTGTGCACACGGAAATTTCTTCGTGGGTCAGTCCGCGAAAAAAAGCCAGTGCCAGCAAATGGCGCTGGGCCGGGTTCAACTCCTGAAGGGCTGCATGAAGGGCGCTGCTCCGCTCGGTAGCCAGAAGCAGATCGAGCGGGCCGTCCTCGTCACTGGCGGCTTCCGGCCGCAGCGTGTGAGGGTCTGCATGAAGTTCGGCCTGATCGCGGCGGCGGACAAGATCAAGCGCGCGGCTGCGGCAGATGGTCAAAAGCCATGTCAGCACCCGGCCGCGCTCCTCTTCATAACGGTGTGCCTGATTCCACACCTGGAAATAAACATCGGAGACCACCTCTTCAGCCGCTTGCGCCTGGCGCGTGATGCGCAAGGCCAGCCCATAGACACGGCCGGCGGTCGCGTCGTAAAAAGCCGCCAATGCGGCCTCCTCATGCCGCGCGATCCCTGACAGCAACTCCCGATATGAAGTCTCCCTCATGCTGTCATTGTCACTCGATTCCGCCACGCTGTCCTCCCATCATGACTGACTATAGTCATTCATCGGAAACAGATCAAGTGGCAGGATAAACCCGCGATTGCGGTTCACGCAAAGTAATACGGCGCCATGCCATATCTAGATGTTCACGAGCTCGGACAAAAAATAGCACATCCAAATTTCACACTCCCTCGTAATCACAAAGCGGGAATCATCCCGCACCAACGAAATGGAGGACATCATGAAACTGCGTTCATTCACACTTGCCCTTGCCACGGCTGCCATAGTGGTCTTGCCCCAGCAAGAGTCGCGGGCATCCAGCCACCGGGAAGCGCCATTCATCACCGAAATACCGAAAATGGACGGCACCGACTTTTACATGTTCATGAGTTATGAGCCGGGGCGAAGCAATCATGTCACGCTGGTCGCCAATTACCTGCCTCTGCAAGACCCCTACGGAGGCCCGAATTACTTCAGCTTGGACCCGGACGCACTCTATGAAATCCATGTCGACAACAATGGCGATGCCAAGGAGGACATTACCTTTCAATTTCGTGCAAATAACAAACTTGCCGACACGCAATTGAATGTCGGGGGGAAGAAAGTCTCGATTCCCCTGATCAATTCCGGGCAGATTTCCGCCGGCAATACCGCCAATCTGAATGTCACGGAAAGTTATACCGTGAATATCGTCCGCGGCGACCGCCGCACCGGCGCATCACAGCCCATCACCAATGCCATGAGCGGCGCCAGCACTTTCGCAAAACCCGCGGATAACATCGGCAATAAATCGATTCCCGATTATGCCGCTTACGCCGCCGCGCACATGTACAACATCAACATCCCGGGCTGTTCCGGCGCCGGGCGCATGTTCGTCGGCCAGCGCAAGGA
>SBBG01000073.1 GCA_005240065.1 Gammaproteobacteria bacterium
CCCGCTCGCGGGCGAGGGGGGTAAAAGCCCCTCTCCCCCCAGAAGAGGGGTTGGGGTGAGGGGAGCCTCTGCCAGCCCCAACCGCGCCATCGTGTTGGAGCCGACCTGCACACTCACCTTCTTGTCATCGCTGGAAGGCGCCTCCAGGATGACCTGCTTGAGCCGTATCGGCGAGTCGCCCCGGTTGGCCTCGTCGATGATCTCCTGGAATTTGTCGTGGGCAACGATGTTCAGCCGGTCCACCGCCGCCACGCCGGTGCGTTTGCCGTAGGGCAGCCGTAGGCCCCGCCCGATGCTCTGCTCGATCAGGGTGCGGGCGTTGGCAGCACGCAGCGGCACGATGGTGTAGAGGTTGGTCACGTCCCAGCCTTCCTTGAGCATGTTGACGTGAATCACGATCTCGGTCGGTTCGTCCACGCGCTCCACGGCCAGCAGGCGCGTGATCATCTCTTCTTCCTCCGCCCCGGTGCGGCTGGAATCCACCTGGATCACCTTGCCCGCATAGCGGCCCTCGTAGAACTGCGCCGACTCGATCAACCCCTTGAGCTGCGCCGCGTGCGTGGTATCGCGCGCAATCACCAGCATAAAAGGCTTCACTGGCGGCACGCCGTTCTCGCGGGCATAGGTGGTGAGCTCCACCTTGGTCATCTCGTGCAGGCGCACGCCGTCTTCCAGCTTGATCTTTTCAATCTCTTCCGGTGAGTGGCTGGCGGCCGAGAAATTGCGCTGCGTCACCACGGCAGGCTCCTTGACGAAGCCATCCTCCATCGCCCGCGCCAGCGGATAGTCCATCACCACGTTCTTGAACGGTACCGGCCCCTTGCTGGACTCCACGAAGGGTGTGGCCGTCACCTCCAGGCCAAACAGGGGCTTCAACTCATTGATCGCCCGCATGCCGGCCTGCGCGCGGTAGCGGTGCGACTCGTCCATCAACAGCACCAGGTCGGGCAGATTGGCCAGGTGGTTGAAGTAACTGTCGCCCAGCACCTCGCGCATGCGCTTGATGCGCGGCTCCTTGCCGCCGCGCACCTCGGAGTTGATCTTCGAAATGTTGAAGATGTTGATGCGCACGTCGTGCGCCAGCCCCAAGGCCCCGTCATCCACCGCCGCGCCGGTCTGGTCGTAGTTGTCGCCGGTAATGATCAGCGGCGCCTGCTGCGCGAACTCGGCGATCCCCTTGAACACGTACTTGGGCGTGTTGCGCGTGAAGTCGGTAATGAGCTTGTTGTAGATCGTGAGGTTGGGTGCCAGCACAAAGAAGTTGTTGATGCCGTGCGCCAGGTGCAGATAGGTGATGAACGCCCCCATCAGACGGGTCTTGCCCACCCCCGTGGCCAGCGCAAAGCACAGCGAAGGGAACTCGCGCTCGAAGTCTTCCAGCGTGGGGAACTCGGCCTTCAACGTGAAAAGAATGGCAGCGACGTCCCGCTCGTGGGTCAGCAGCGCCGGCGCCGCCTCGACGGCGCGCGCGAGCCGCGCGAGCGATTCCGCCTGTGGCGGACGCAGGGACAGACGGTTCGCGACATGATTCTGTGCGCGGGCGTTCATTCGTCGCTCCCTTCTGCTTGTTCTGCTTCGATAGACATCAACTCGCTTTCCAGTTCCTCCACCGTCGGCAAGCTGGTGACGAGCGGTTCCGGCAGCGCGCGCACCAGTTGGTACTCGGCCACCCCCATCGGCTTGTCGATGCCTGACAGCGCGTATTCGGCCACCGTTCGATTCTTGGTCCGGCACAACAACAAACCGATGGTGGGGTTGTCCTCGGGCGCCTTGACTCGCCGATCCACCGCGGTCAGGTAGAAATTCAGCTGCCCCGCGTGTTCCGGCTTGAATGCCGTCGCCTTGAGTTCCACCACCACGTAGCATTTCAGGCGCGTGTGGTAGAAGAGCAGGTCGATGAAAAACTCCTCGCCTTCCACCTCCAGCCGGAACTGCCGCCCGACGAAGGCAAAACCGCTACCCAGTTCAAGCAGAAAATGGGTCACGTGGCGCACCAGCGCGTTTTCGATGTCGCGCTCATGGGCCTCGTCGCCCAGACCGAGGAAGTCGAACAGATAGGGGTCTTTCAGTGTCTCGTGCGCCAGTTGCGAATGCGGCGCGGGCAGGCGCGCCTGGAAGTTGGTCACCGCATTGCCTTCGCGCTCGTGCAATCGGTTGCGGAGATTGAGTTCCAGCGTCGTGCGCGACCAGCCCTCGCTGATGGCACGCTCGGCATAATACAGACGCAACGCCGGCTCTTTCAGCCGCGTGAGCAGCAACACGTTGTGCCCCCACGGCAATCGTCCAACAGTCTGTTGGACGATTGCGCCATCGGGCCAGGCCTCGGCAAAGGCGCGCATATACAGCAGATTAGCGCGGGAAAACCCTTTCATGTCCGGAAACGCCTCACGCAGGTCGCGCGCCAGCCGTTCGATGACCTTGCTGCCCCAGCCCTGCGCCGCCTGCCGTTGCAGAATCTCCCGGCCCAGTTGCCAATACAGGCCGATCAGCTCCGCGTTCGCCGCCAGCGCGGCCCGCTGGCGGGCGGTGGCCACCCGCGCCTTGATCACGGCCAGCCAATCGGCATAGTCGGCGGGCAGCCCCGCTATCTGCTTGCTCATTGTCCGTCCTCCCCTGCATCGCCGAACAGATCGCGCGTGGCTGCCGCCTTGCGCACTTTTCTCCTCTCTCCCGCAAGCAGGAGAGGGGAGGGGGGAGAAGGCGCCGCCAGCGGCAGGTTCGCCACGTTCAGGCTGTAGTCGTCGTGGCCCCATTCGCAGCGCGCCAGCACCATCTTCGGAATCTTCTTCAGCGTCAGGTTGGGCCAGCGCTGGGCCGCCTGTGTCGCCGTCATGCCCCGGAAGGCCGAGCAACACACCAAGAGACTCCGCTCGGCGCCCACTTCCTCGGACAGCGCCTGCAACTGGTTGGCGGACAGGTTTTGCGTGGTGACATAGATGAAATCCCGCTCGCTGGAGTGCCCGTGCTGCCACCAATGCACCTCCGACGGCGCGTAGGTAAAGCCCTCCAGCTTGGCGAGCGCCTCCGCCAGCATCGCCGCGTTGTATTCGGGGTTGATGACCGGATTGCCCCAGCGGTCGTTGACGATCAGCGTGGGCGCGAGGCGGTAGTAGCGAAAGCCCCCGCCGCCTTTCCAGCCCACGCTCTTCGTGATGCCGCCGGGGTCCTCGCCGTCGATGACTTTCTTCAGGCGTGGAATGATGTGCGTGTGGCAGTGCTCGCCCAGTTCCACCATGATCCAGCGCCGCCCCATCTTGTGCGCCACGGCGCCGGTGGTGCCGGAACCGGCGAAGGAGTCGAGCACGAGGTCGCCGGGGTTGGTGGCTAGATGAAGAATTCTTTGTAAAAGTTTTTCTGGCTTTGGCGTATCAAAAGGGTTCGTCTGATTAAAGCTTTTAACTTCTTCTCTCGCTTCATGGTTGTTTCCAACATCCGTATGTAACCACACAGTCGGGCTTGGCGTGCCGTCGTCTACTAGATCGCAGAGAAAGGTCTTGCGGGACGGCATAGCAGTCCCGTCTTTGCCAAACCATATTTCGTTACCCTCGTCCATTCTGCGAAGACTCTCCTCTGAAAAGCGAGGATAAGTTCCCGGCGGAGGAGACCAAACAACCCCATTTTTAAAGGTATAGGAGAAGCTTTTGTTGGACTCTGAGCCGCTTTTCGCATGTAGCGGCGTCGCTTTCCAGGGCCCTTTTGGGTGATTGTCTGGGTTTTTATAGCGCGCATTCATCTCTTCTGTGCGAGGCAGCTTTTGAGGCCTCCATTCGGTTTTATTTTTTGCATAAATTAAAACATGGTCATGGTTATCTGAGAGCCACTTCGCATCGTTGGCGATAGTGTATTTCTTCTGCCATACAGCATTCGCCACAAAATTCCCCCGCCCAAAAATCTCATCGCACAACACCTTGAGGTAATGGCATTCGTTGTCGTCGATGGTGATCCACAGCGAGCCATCCTCCGAGAGCAGCCGCCGGATGATCTCCAGCCGGTCGCGCATCAGCCCCAGCCAGATCGAATGCTCCAGCCCGTCGTCGTAATGGGTGAAGGCGCTGCCGGTGTTGTAGGGCGGGTCGATGAATACGCACTTCACCTTGCCAGCGAACTCCGCCTCCAGCGCCTTCAAGGCCAAGAGGTTGTCGCCAAAGATCAGCCGGTTGTCGAAGATGTCGTTCTCGGTCACGCGGTGCTTGGCGTGGTAGGACTTTTCCGGGTCTTCGAGCAGGATGCGCGGCTCCAGCTTGGGGCGCTTCTCCTTGCTGATCCAGGTGAGTTCGAGTTTTTGTTTGCTCATTCCGTCTTCCTGTTTGTTCAGACCCGCGCACGCGCGCGGGCCTGGGCACGGGCTTGCAGCATGGCCCGCACTTGCGCGTAGAGCTGGGCGTTGGCCTGCTCACGGTCGGCCAGCACCACAGCCAGTGCGTAGGGCTCGGTCTCATTACGGTGTTCGTCTTGGGACCAGGTGCTGTCTTGCCGGGTGGCCACGACAAACACCTTGTTGCCCCGGTCTGGCGCTTGCTTGAACGTCCAGCGGGAGACTTGGAGCGTGCCGTTCTTGCGGGTGTCGTTGGGTAGCCAGCGGCCATTGCTGCGTTCACCCATGCCTTGTTCCCGGTTGCGTTGGAAGGCTTGCGTCACTTCGTCCAGGCTCGCGGCCACCACCAGGGTGAACCAAAGCTTGGCGCGGCGATAGTCCAACCGGGTGGTGCGCACTTCGGGGCTATAGGCCAGCGCCACCGTGATTTCGCGGGCACGGCGCCCGTTGGCCCAGAAGCTGTCTGGTAAGGGCAGCTCGAAGAAGTGGTGCTGGTCGTTGCCGATGCGTTCTTCCGCCAGCAAGGTCACTGTGTGATCAAGCGAACGGTAGAGTGCTGCATCATCTACCCGTCCGTAGCCGATGAGTTGCAGGAGCCGGTCACGCCCTTCTGCCTTGTTCCCCAGGCCAAGCAAGACTTCGCAGGCCCCGGGCCAGCGGGCGTGCGCGCCAATGAGCGCACGCAGCAGGCTCGGCGAGGCATCGGGCACTGCGGCCAGCAGGCGCGCGGCTTTGTGCGCCACCTGCGGTGCGGCATAGCTGGTGCCGATGCCCTCCTTGAAAGCGAATCCGTGGGTGGCAAATCCGCCGTTGAGCGACACGACACCCAGCCCCGTATGGCGAGGGCGGCCGCCCGTACGCATCAAGGTGACGTTTCCCGCATGCTCCACCACATCCGGCTTAATGGCGCCGTTGATGGAGGGCCCGCGTCGCGTCAACGGGAAGGGCTGGTTCGCCCGCGCCAGAATGTGATCTTCAATGGTGTTGGGATGGTTTTGCGCGTCGCGCGTGGCCTCGAACAGGCTGATGCCGCCGACCGTGAGGACATTGAGCGCCGTGGCCGGGTCCAGCAGGCGGGCGTGTGCTTCGAACAAATAGTTGGGGTATTGCCCACGGGCGTCTTGCGGGAGCTGGTTGAGCTGCAAGTTGCCCGCCGGCACCACGAACAACACGCCCAGCTCGCGCGTAAGACGATCCAAGGTATAGGCCAGCCCGCGGACATGCCGACCGTCGTACACCTTGTTCAGGTCGCCATAGCTCAGGTTGAAGACCTTGCAGCCGTACTGCCCGTGCAGGTCGCGCACGGCTTCCTCGACCGCCTTCTCGACGAACTCCGTCTGATCCTGATCGTCGTCTTCGAACACCTTGCCCGAAAACAGACGCAGTTGAGGGACAAATCGCCTTTGCTGGATGGCGCTTTGGACATCTCCGTACAGGGCGAGTCCACCGACAAAGGTGCCATGCCAATGGGAATCGGCGTCGTTGGCGTTGCGATGAGGTTCCAGGTAGCCTTGCGCATCGCCGACGGCACGGCCCAGCAGCGGGTGCCCCGAGGTCAGGCCAGAGTCAAGAACGGCAATCGCTGGCGCATCTGCGGACGGAGGAGCGATGGTTGGAAACTGGTTGATATCCGTACGCAGCAGCTCCACGGCAACGCCCAGCCGAGGCGGCAGATCCACCGTGCGAACGTCCCGGTGCCGCAGAAGTTGTTCGGCCTGATCCCGATTGCAGCGCACGCGCAGCATCACGAGCGAGGGCTGCTGAAGCTCGTCCAGCTTCTCGATGCCGAGCTCCTGCAGCCAGGCCAAGAAGGTGCGTACCATGGCCTGACGCTTGTCTTGCCGCTCCTGAGGCCAGAGCTCGATATCGAGTGTGAACGGCGCTTGCGCGGGGAATCCGTGCTCGCGCAGGGCGTTGCCCGTGCGGTCTTGTGGTGTCCAGTGGTCGAAGTCTTCGATGGCATAGAACAGTTCCTTGCGTGTAACAACGCCATCACTTGCAAGGGTGGCCAAGCGGCTCTCGAACTCGCGCAAGCCGTCATCGGTGGCGAATGCCAGCACGATGGATTCGTCTTCCTGGCTGACGATCTCCACGCCAGGAATGGCATCGAAGGCGGGCACGCTCTTGTCGCCCGCGCGCAGCCGAATCTTGAGCAGCTTGCGGTCATCGAATCCGCCGACGTCCTCTGCCATCGCGCGTTGCCGCGCCTGGCCAAGCCGTCCGGCTAACGCGGCACCATGCGCTCTCGGATCGGCAGGAGGGCGAATTCCCGGATGACGCCTAGGATGGCGCTCCGTTAAGGGTGCTTCCCGGTCCAGGCGCAAGTGTTCATAGGCCATGCCTCCCCCTCCATCCCTTAACTCTTATAACGATACTCGCGGGCAAGCGCAGTATCGAGGTGGCTTTTCTCCAGGAACTCCCGGCCCGACAGGATCATTTCTTTGATCGCACGCCGCAGCACGCGCTCGATATCGGCGTGCGACATGCCCTTGAACAGCGAAGCCATTTGGGCATCGTCGGGCTCGAAGTTGCGGCGGATTCCCGACAGCTTGAGCGCGAGCAGGCGTTTGATCTGCCCCAGGTTCGGCATTTCGAAGCGGACGACTTCATCGAAGCGCCGCCACACAGCCTTGTCGAGCAAGGACTCGTAGTTAGTGGTGGCGACCAGGATGCTCTCGCCTCGATAACCGTCCATCATTTGCAAGACAGCATTGACGGAGCGCTTGAGCTCGCCATGATCGGCGCTATCCCCGCGATCTTTGGTGAGCGCATCAAACTCGTCGAACAGCGCGACCACGGGCTGCTGCGCGATGTAGTCGAAGACCTTGCGCAGATTGGTGGCCGTTTCACCAAGAAACGATGAAATCACCGAGTCCAGGCGGACGAGGACGAGCGGCATGGACAGGGCGTTGGCTATGACCTCGGCCGCCAATGTCTTGCCGCAACCCGGGGGGCCGCAAAACAAGAGCTTCTGGGCGGGTTGCATGCCGTAGGAGCGCAGGGTGTCGGCACGGTTGTGCTCCATGAGGATTTCATCCAGCGCCGACTGCGAAGCATCCGAGAGAATGATGTCTTTCTCCTCTCGAATCACGGCACGCTCTTCTAGTAGCGCAAGACCGTTGTCTTTATTGGTCGGCAGGCTGGGTAAACTTTGCAGCTTCCGCGCACCGTTCCCGACCGTTGCCTGATCTCCGTAAAGCAAGCGCTCAAGGTCATTTGCGAGCAGATGATGATTCTTCTCGCGCTCCTCTTTGATCACTGCCTCGGACGCCGCGCGAAAGGCCGAAGCATCGCCTTGCGTTCCCGATTTAATGAGTTGTCGCAGTAATTTTCCGCTGGCCATATCTCGCTCTCCTCAATGCTTGGCACGCTTCAACCGCTGCTTGGTCAAGCGCAGGTCTAACGGTGCTACTCGATTCATCATTACAGCAGCTCCCACTCGACAGTAAACAGCGTGCGCTCCTCGACCTGCTGCTGAAGCTGTGCCTCCAACTGATTGATAAGGTCGTTGCGCTGCGCTTCGACCTCATCCTGACGGGCAAACAGCTCACGGCGCAGTTTGCTGCGCTTGCCTTCCAGTTCGCGCTGCTTTTTCTGCCACGAGAGCTTTTCTTCCAGCGTGGGCGAGGTTGCCGCCGTGCGGCGCACCTCCTTGATCTCGCGGTCGATCTCCTTGATCTGCTGTTCCAGGCCCAGTTTCAGGTCGTCCGCCCAGGCGTCCAGCTTCTGCACCTCTTGCTCGAAGTAGCCGAGGTTGCGTTGGTTGATCTCCCGCAGCAGTGCGCGTTTACGGGCTTCCACGTCGGCCAGCAGTGTTGCCTGCCCCTCACCCCAGCCCTCTCCCCGGAGG
>SBBG01000041.1 GCA_005240065.1 Gammaproteobacteria bacterium
CAAGCAATCCACTTACACCACTTGCAATCCCGGCAGCGAGGCATGGCTGTTGCGCTCGTCCACGATCAAGCTGGACCAGGCAAAAGGCGCCGGCGAGATGTATAACGCCACGGTGCGGTTCATGGGGGTGCCGTTTTTGTATTTGCCTTATATCTCCTTTCCGATCGACAACCAGCGCAAAAGCGGATTTCTGATCCCGCGCATCGGCAATACCTCCGTATCGGGTATGGATATCAGGATACCGTACTATCTCAACCTCGCCCCCAACCGCGATGCGACGATCGCGGCTCGTTACATGAGCCGGCGCGGTTTGATGATGGACGGCGAGTTCCGTTATCTCAACCGCGCCAGCCGTGGGCAGGTGGATGCCGAGTATTTGCCGGGCGATGCGGTATACGGCAGCGATCGCGCCATGTTCGCCTATAAGCATGCGGGTAGCCTGCCCTCCGGCTGGGGTACCGATCTGAATCTCAATTACGTTTCCGACAAGGATTATTTCAGGAACTTCGGCACGAGTCTGGGTGTTGCCAGCACACCTTTTGTGGAGCGCCGTTTCGATGTGACGTATCAGCGGGAAAATCTGTCTTTTCTGGGGCGGATGCAAGGCTTGCAGCCGGTCGACAGGACGCTGCCATCGGCTTTGCGCCCCTATCGCCGCTTGCCGCAATTGCTGCTGACCGCCGCATGGCCGGCCGGTTCGGGCGCATTGAACTATCGTCTTCAGAGCGAGCTCGTGCGGTTCGATCAGGAAGACAAGCTGACCGGCGCACGCCTCGATATGCAGCCCGAGGTGAGTCTGCCGTGGGAACGGGCGGCGGGCTACGTCACCCCTCGGTTGATGTTGCGGCACACGCGCTATGCGCTGGACAACACCGCGCCGGGAGCGCCGGAAAACCCGGCTCGCACGCTGCCGATCGCCACGCTGGACAGCGGCCTGTTTTTCGAACGTGATCTCGATATCGGCCGTTCACCGCTGTTGCAGACGCTGGAGCCGCGCCTGTTTTATCTGTATGCGCCGTATCGCGACCAGTCCGCGCTGCCGGTGTTCGACAGCGCCGTGATGGACTTCAATACCACTCAGTTATTCCGTGACAACCGCTATAGCGGCGTGGATCGCGTCGGCGATGCCAATCAATTCAGCGCGGCGCTGACGAGCCGCCTGCTCAACCGCGACAACGGTGAGGAGCTTATCCGCGCAAGCATCGGTCAGATATACTATATGCAGGACCGCCGTGTAGCGTTTCCGGGTGGCGCGGTGGAAACCCGGCCGACTTCCAATATCATCGGCGAGACAACGGTCAACCTGACGCCGGGCTGGACCGCGAGCGCCGATCTGCACTGGAATCCGCATGTCGAGGAGACCGCGCGCGGATCGGTCCGTCTTCAGTATCAGCCGCGGCGGAATCACATTCTGAATCTGGCCTATCGCTATCGCCGCGATCAGCTTGAGCAGATGGACATCTCGTTTTTCTGGCCACTGCACCGCAATTGGAACGCCATCGGGCGCTGGTACTATTCGATGCCCGATAATCGCGTCCTGGAATCGCTGGCGGGGCTGGAATACAACAGTTGCTGCTGGGCATTCACCATCCTCACCCGCAGTTATACCACGGGCGCCGCCACGACCACTCGGGCGTTGATGATGCAATTGGAACTCAAGGGGCTGATGAGTGTCGGACAGTCGATCAGGACGGTGTTGGAGCGTGGTATTTTGGGTTATCAAGGTGGACGATAAGAGGGTATCTCTAAAAATCCGCTAAAGCCGCGATGGCGGCGTCGAAAAGTGGCTCAAAATGCTCATGTACTGCGTGTACACTCCGCTTTTTCGCCCCTTTTCGCCTTGCCCTCGCGTCTTGATCGGATTTTTAGAGGTGCCCATTTTTATATGAAGGTTGTGATGACATGATCCGGTTTATACAAAGAATAGTCGCAGGTTTGATGCTGATGCTGCCGGCCGCCGTGCTTGTACCCGGCGTGGTGGCGGCGGATGCCGTCGCCATCGACCGCATCGTCGCCGTCGTCAATGATGACATTATCACGCTCGGCGAGCTGGATGAGGAGATCGACATGATCAAGCAGCAAATGCGCCAGCGCGGTGGCGGCACACCGCCCGAAGCCGCACTGCGCAAGCAGGTGCTCGAACGCCTGGTGATCAATCGGCTGCAATTGCAACTCGCCGCCAGCACCGGCATCCGCGTCGATGACGACGCGCTCAATCGCGCCATAGGCCGCATCGCCGAACAAAACAAGCTGTCGCTGGCGGAATTCCGGGATACCCTGGAGAAGGATGGATTCAATTTCGCCAGCTTCCGCGAGAACATCCGCGAGGAAATCACCATCACCCGCTTGCGGCAGCGTCAGGTGGACAGCCGCATCACCGTGACGGAGCAGGAGGTCAATCGCCTGCTCGCCGATAAGGCCAGCCAGGGCCGTGCGGATGATGAATACCGCGTGGCGCACATCCTGATCGGCGTGCCCGAGGCCGCTTCGCCGGAGCAGATACAGGTGGCCAAACAAAAGGCGCAGCGGGTGCTGGACGATCTGAACGGCGGCGCCGACTTCCGCGAGACGGCGATCGCCGTTTCCGATGGCGCACAGGCGCTCGAAGGAGGCGATTTGGGCTGGCGCAGTCCCGCTCAACTGCCTTCGCTGTTCGCGCCGCTGGTGGTGAAAATGAAAAAAGGCGAATTGAGCGATCTCATTCGTTCGCCGTCCGGTTTCCATATCATAAAACTGGCCGATTACCGTGGCGGCAAGCAGCACATGGTTACCCAAACCCAGGCGCGCCACATCCTGATCAAGACCAATGAACTGATCAGCGACGACGATGCCAGCATTCGCCTCGAACAATTGCGGCAACGCATCGAAAAGGGTGCGGATTTCGCCGAACTGGCGCGCGCTAATTCCGATGACAAGGGCAGCGCCGCCAGCGGGGGTGACTTGGGCTGGGTCAGCCCCGGCGAAATGGTCTCTGCCTTCGAGCGCGCCATGAGCGAACTTCAGCCGGGCGAGATCAGCAAGCCTTTCAGAAGCGAATTCGGCTGGCACATCGTCCAGGTGCAGCAGCGGCGCGAACAGGATAATACCGAGCAATTCAACCGCAGCCAGGCCTTCGAGGCGATTCGCAACCGCAAGGTCGAAGAGGAGTACCAGACGTGGTTGCGCCGTTTGCGTGACGAGGCTTATGTGGAATATCGGCTGGAGAATACCGCTTCGTAGGAGGCGGCTGAACCAATAATGCTGTCCCGTCTCGCAATCACCCCCGGCGAACCCGCCGGCATCGGTCCCGACCTGTGCGTGCGGATCGCCCAGCGGGCCTATGCCGCCGAGCTGGTCGCGGTGGCCGATGGCGATCTGCTGTTGTCGCGCGCCCGTCTACTGGGATTGCCGTTGCGGCTGGAGGAGTTCGACGCCGCGCATCCCGCCGCACCCCATCGGCCAGGTACACTCAAGATCTTGCAGGCGCCGCTCGTCAACCCCGCCGTCTGTGGCCGGCTCGATACCGCCAATGCGGCGTATGTGCTGGAAACGCTGCGCGCGGCTACCCGCATCTGTCTCGCCGGGCAGTGCGACGCGCTGGTGACCGGCCCGGTGCAGAAGAGTGTGATCAACCAGGCGGGCATGCCGTTCACCGGCCATACGGAGTTTCTCGCCGAGCTGACCCAATCGCCGCAGGTGGTGATGATGCTGGCGATACCGGGATTGCGCGTGGCGCTGGCCACTACCCATCTGCCGCTGCGGCAAGTAGCCGATGCCATCACCGCGCCGCTGCTGGAAAGCGTGCTGCGCGTGCTGCATGGTGATTTGCAAAGGCGCTTCGGTATCTCCACGCCGCGTATTCTGGTGTGCGGCCTCAATCCCCATGCCGGTGAAGGCGGCCATCTGGGAGGGGAAGACGAAGAGATCGTCGCACCGGTGCTGGAGCGGATGCGCACAGAGGGCATGCGCCTCGTCGGCCCGCTGCCCGCCGATACCCTGTTCATTCCTAAATATCTGCACGCTGCCGACGCGGTGCTGGCGATGTATCACGACCAGGGCCTGCCAGTGCTCAAGCACGCCGGTTTTGGCCGTGCGATCAATATCACCCTCGGCCTGCCCATCATCCGTACCTCGGTGGATCATGGCACGGCGCTGGATCTTGCCGGGACTGGCAGGATCGATAGCGGCAGTCTTGAGGTCGCCATCCAGACCGCGTTGGAAATGGCGGGGAGGAAGGAAGGGGTGGAATGATGGTATCATTATTAAATTTTGTTGATCGTTTTCGTATGGAAAAACCGCATGGCTAACAACTTACCTTCATCTGATTCAACGTCCGCCGTTGTACCCGAGCGCCGCTCCATGACGTTCCTGAGAAATCTGGTTTTCTGGAGCCGCTGGCTGCAAGCACCGCTCTATCTCGGACTGATTGTCGCCCAGGGTGTTTATGTTTTCCATTTCATGGCCGAACTGTCGCATCTGGTGCACAAGGCCGTGACCATTGGCGAGACCGAGATCATGCTCATCGTGCTCGGCCTGATCGACGTGGTGATGATCGCCAATCTGCTGATCATGGTGATCATCGGCGGTTATGAAACCTTCGTTTCCCGCCTCTACAAGGAGGGCCATCCCGATCACCCCGAATGGCTGAGCCATGTCAATGCCAGCACCATGAAGATCAAGCTGTCGATGGCGCTGATCGGCATCTCTTCCATCCACCTGCTCAAGACCTTCATCAACGCCCCGCATCTGGATGAAAAAACCATGATGTGGCAGGTGATCATTCATCTGACATTCGTCGCTTCCGCCGTGGCCATGGCCTATACCGACAGGTTGATGCACAAGCCGGCGCATTGATCCTTCTGCCGGGGGTGAAACAACACACCCCCGGCATTTTGTCTCTCCAGTTGTTCTTCTCTCCCTCTCATTCAGGGTGGTCTGTTTTTCTCTCTAACTCATCTCCATTTAAAGTCTATCTTTCCTCTGCCGATACAAGGATCTGAATATACCGTATTCCAGAATTGGCGCGGTATTTATCGAGGGCAGGAATATGACTGAAAACAATGCTGCGGAGTACAGTTTTACTGGCATCAAGGTCATGGTGATCGATGACAGCAAGACGATACGCCGCACGGCGGAGATCATTTTGCAAAAGGCAGGGTGTGAGGTGATTGCCGCGAGCGACGGCTTCGAGTCGCTGGCGAAGATCGTCGATTACGCGCCGGACATCATTTTCTGCGACATTATGATGCCGCGCCTGGACGGTTATCAGACCTGCGCCTTGATCAAGCACAACCTCGTTTTTCAACGCACGCCGCTGATTATGTTGTCCAGCAAGGACGGATTGTTCGATAAGGCGAAGGGGCGGCTGGTCGGCGCGGAAGAATATTTGACCAAACCCTTCACCGGCGAGGAGTTGCTGGAAGCCGTCAAGCGCCATGTGCGCCGCGGACACGGCGCTAGAGATGAAGAAATTATTTTGACAGGATTGTGATGAGGAGGAGCAAAAAATGGCTCGAGTATTGATTGTGGATGATTCGCCCACGGAAGCGTATGTGCTGAAAAGCATGTTGGAGAAAAATGGTTATCAGACAGTGGCCGCCAGTAGCGGAGAGGAGGGCATCGTCAAATCCAAGACGGAAAAACCGGATCTGATTCTGATGGACGTGGTGATGCCGGGACTCAACGGCTTCCAGGCCACCCGGCAAATCACCAAGGATCCAGAGACTGCCGCCATTCCGGTCATCATCGTTACCACCAAGAATCAGGAAACCGACAAGGTGTGGGGGTTGCGTCAGGGCGCCAAGGATTATGTCACCAAGCCGGTCGATGAATCGGAACTGATGAACAAGATCAAGACCGTGATGGGGAACTGAGACACATGGTGTCGTTGAGTGTCGATGAGATGCCGTTCGGGCTGTTGCACGACATCGAGCGGCGCAGTCTCGAGAGCGGCGCCGAGCTTCCTCGGGAAGAAGAAAGAAAGCCGGGATGGACCGGCGTTGCCTTCAAGCTGGACGGCAACCTTATGGCGGTTTCCCTTCATGATATGGCGGAAGTTATGGACTGTCCTCCTTGCACACCCGTGCCCCGTACCAAAGCATGGTTAAAGGGAATCGCCAACGTGCGCGGCCGTCTTCTGCCAGTTGTCGATCTCCATGTATATCTGGGGGGGGAGCGAAGACCCTCCCGAAGAAACGCCCGCCTGCTCATCCTGAATCATGGCGCGTTATCGGCCGCCGTACTGGTCGATGAAGTGTTTGGCCAAAGGCATTTTCTTGACGAGAACCGTTGTCCGCTGCCCACGCTTGAGTCAGGCGGCGTGATGAGCTATGTACGGCCGTTTGCGTATCAAAAAGACAACGATCTATGGTTGGTATTCGATGCCCGTAAATTGATGATGGAGCCGGAGTTCGTGCGCGCGGCGCGGTGAGCAGGAGAGTTTTCGCGTTTTGTTCTGAATTTTAGAGGATAGTGGATATGAAAATAAGCGGATTTAAGAATATCGGCGCGGGCGGATTCCGTGGTTTCGATGTGTTCAGAAATATTGGCGTTAACGCCTTGATGTGGTGGCTGATGGGGCTGATGTCATTGGCGATTGTGAGTATTGGAGCGTTCGGGTTTTACAGTACCTACAAGGAGCAAGCGCTTGTCGCCCGTACCGTCAATGAGGCGGAGCAGGATCTCAGGATGATCGAGCTTGCGCAGGGGGCTGAAATAACATTCAAGAAGCAGATTCAGGAGTGGAAGGATATTCTGCTCAAGGGGGGTGATCCGGAACACTATGCCAAGCACTTTGGCGCGTTCGAGAAGGAAGAAGCCAAGGTGCAATCGAGTCTCAAGGAATTACGGCAGATGCTGGTGCAGCAGCCGGGACTCGAAGTCGCCCAGATGGATGCGTTGCTGAAGAAACACGCGGAGCTGGGGGCTCGCTATAAGGAGGCATTGAAGGAGTATGACCAGGCCCGCGCCGGCGAAAGTGCCCATCTCGTGGATGGATTGGTGAAGGGGCAGGATCGCGTCCCTACGGAGCAGATGGAAGCATTGATCAAAAACATTGATGCTTATATTACCAATAATCTTGAGAAGGACAAGCAAGAGGCGCAAGAAGCCTTAGCTCGCAGCGGTACGATTTTCGTCATCGTGGTGATCGCAGCTCTGGTGATCACCTTCGCCTTGGCGTTTCCCATCCGGCGTGGCGTCAATCAGGCCATCAACAAGGTGAACACTATGCTGGCCGACGCCGAACAACAGAACCGCCGCAACCAGGACGCGATTTTGCGTTTGCTCGACGAGGTGGCCGATCTGGCGGATGGTGATCTGACCAGGAAACCTCTCGTGACCGAAGATTTCACCGGCGCCATCGCCGATTCGCTGGGCTACGCCATCGAAACGTTGCGCGGTGTGGTGGGGTCAATCAATGACACGGCGCTGAAGGTTTCCACCGCTGCCACGGAAACGCAATCCACCGCGGTGCGATTGACCGAGGCCAGCGATCTTCAGGCACAGGAGATCGAAACCGCGGGCGTGGCGATTTATGAAATGACCAAATCCAGCGAGCGTGTATCGGCCAACGCCGCTCAATCGACGGCGGTGGCGGAAAAGTCGGTGGACATCGCCAGGAAGGGTGCGCGGACGGTGCAGGACACCATCGCCGGCATGGAGGCAATTCGCGAGCAGATTCAGGAAACGTCGAAACGTATCAAGCGACTGGGCGAAAGCTCGCAGGAGATCGGCGAGATCGTCGGCCTGATCAACGACATCGCCGACCAGACCAACATCCTGGCCTTGAATGCCTCAATCCAGGCGGCGATGGCCGGTGAAGCGGGGCGCGGCTTCGCGGTGGTCGCCGACGAGGTGCAGCGTCTCTCGGAACGTGTGGCCAACTCCACCAAGCAGATCGCCACGCTGGTGAAAACCATTCAGACCGACACCAACGAAGCGGTCATCTCGATGGAAAAGAGCACCACGGGTGTGGTGAACGGTACCCGCCTGGCTCAGACGGCGGGTGAAGCGCTGGGTGAAATCGAAAACGTTTCCGCGGATCTCGCGCACCTGATCGACGACATCTCCGGGGCCGCCCAACAGCAAACGGTCATCGCCAACAGCGTGGCCGATACAATGAAGACGATACAAAATGTCACCACGCAAACCTCCATGGGTACGCGCCAGGCGGCAAACGCGATCGGCGAATTGACGATCATGGCAGATCGGCTCAAGAGTTCGGTGGCAGGTTTCAAACTGCCGGCGTAGTGATTTTGGGCCGGGGGCTACGGATGGAAAAACAGGCGAAAACGGCATGATAGCAACCGATCAAATGGATTATAACGCCCTGAGATGGGTCAAGGGCGAGATCGATGTAAACCTGCGCCAGGCCCGTCAGGTGCTGGAAACGTTTTGTCTGTGCTCGGGCAGCGATGGCCAGGTACAATCCTGCGTGGCATTGTTGCAGGAGGTGCGCGGGGCGCTGAAAATGCTGGATCTCACGGGTCTGGCGGCGCTTGCGGAGGCGACAGGCCATGCCGTTGCGTCGTTGGACAAGGGTGAGGGATGCAAGACTTGGGCTTACGAGGTTCTGGCTCAAGCGATGAGGCGGCTTGGCGATTCGCTGGAGCGGCTGCAGGAAGGTCATTGCGAGATTCCTCAATCGCTCTTGCCGATGATCAACGATCTTCGCGTGGCGGCTGGCATGCCGCCGCTTTCCGAAAACATGGTGTTCGGGCCGGATGCTTTCTCCGTTATCGATCAGGGTCATCCCGAGACGGAAGATGCTGTTGCCAACGATGTGAAAACCCAGGCGCAACGTTCACGGCCGATATATCAGGCTGGCCTGTTGGTATGGTACCGCGACTCGGGAAACAAGGCGGCTTTGCGGCGGCTGATGCAAGTGGTCATGCAATTGCAACAGTCTTGTCCGGAGGAAGGCTTGTGGATGGTGGCCGAGGGGTTGCTCGAAAGGCTTCTCAAGGATGCGCTCGAAATCAATCCTGCCATCAAACTTTTGTTGGGACAGGTGGAGCGGCAGATTGGTCGAATTGCCGCTTCCGGCCCCCAGGATCTGCGCGACAATCCTCCGGCGGATCTAATCAAGAATCTTCTTTACTACATCGCCTATGCCGATACGAAAAGTGCCCAAGGCATGGCGGAGGAGACGGTTGTGGCCGGGCAAGCTTCGCCGGGGCAGAGCGGTATTCCGGTTGCGGCGAATCCCATCTTGCTGGAAATGGCCGCCGATGCCGTCAAGGAGGAGCTGGCGTGGGCGAAGGACAGGCTGGATGAGTTCGCACGCGCCGGCGGGCGGCACACGTCCCGGGATTTGCGCGCCATCGCCGATGTGTTGAAGCGGGTATCGAACACGTTCGATATGCTGGGCCGCTGGGAATTGCGCCAGCGGGTGCGCCAGCAAACCGGGGTGATCGATACGGTTATCGAAGAAGGAACGATACTCAACGATCCGCGCCTGGTCGAAGTGGCCAATGCCCTGGTCTATGTGCAATCACTGCTGCGCGATGTTCCAATGCCAGAAGATTCAGCAGCGGAGGCCCCGGGCAAGGAGCTTCCGGAAAATGCCGCGCTGATCAGTGCGGCTGAATATCACGAGATATGCCGCATCGTCATCCGTGAGACCATGACCGATATGACGCGGGTCAAGGAAGATATCATGGCGTTGGCGAACGCGCCCGCGCAATATGATCTGATTGCCTCATGCCCCATTACCTTGCGGCGCATCATAGGCGTGCTGACCGTGCTATCGCTACCGCGCCCGGCCACCCTGTTGAAAGCGGTTTTCCACTATCTTCGTCGCGATCTGGCCGCAAGCCGGGAGGCTTGCTCGCAAGACGTGCTCAATATCCTGGCCGACATATTGACCAGTGTTGAATTTTATCTCGAAACACTGGCCGAGAGCCAGATGAATCTCGATTCGCTGCTCGAAATGGCGGAAGGACAAGTCGCGACACTTGGGTATCCGGTCGATGTGGTTGGCGATATGCCGATGGAGGATGGTGGCGCGGATGTGTCCGGATCCGGCGTAGAATCAGCCGCTGTTGCCGATGACGCGGAATGTGCGGTGCAAGCGCCGGAAGTCGTCGATCAATCCCTTGTGATCATCGAGACTCACGCCTTGGAGAGCATCGCGGATGCGCCGGTGACCGAAGACATTACCGCGTCTATATCCACCGAGTCTGTGCCAGTTGCAATGTCCGGGCAAGGCGAAGAGATGGCGGATGAGATCATGGAGATCTTTGCCGAAGAAGCGGGCGCGGAGTTGGCGTCGATCGCCGAAAACCATCCCCGCTGGCGGCAAGGCAGCGAGGATGCGCTTAAGACCATCCGCCGTTCGTTTCATACCCTGAAAGGCAGCGGGCGGCTAGTCGGGGCAAAGGTGATCGGCGAAGTCTCATGGGCGATGGAGCATCTTCTTAATGCCGTGATCGCCGGCGAGATCCCCGCTGGCCCAGCGATACTCAATGTGGTGGAGCGAGCACATGCGGCAATGCCTGGGTTGTTGCAGCAATTCCAACGCACTAAAGGTGAGGCGGATATCGGCGGTGTTGCCCAGGCACTGATAGACGAGGCGCGAACGTTGAGCATGCCGTCCCGTCCCGCCACCGAAATGGAACAGCCGCGGATCACGGCATCCGATGATACAGGCGAGCACTTGCCGCGGATCGATCCGGTGTTGCTGGAAATCTTCAGGCACGAGTCGCAAGGGCGTTTGGCGGAGGTGCGGAATTTCATCGACACTTGCGGTTCGACGGGGCGAGGCCGCGTGACGGAATCCCTGCTGCGCAATCTGCACACCTTGCAGGGTAGTGCGCGCATGGCCGGTTTTCAGGAGATCGCCGATTTGAGCGGTCGCTTCGAGAGCTATATCACTCTGCTCAATCGCGTCCAGGGCGAAGTCATGGAAGATGCGATGTGCGCCTTGGGTGAATTTGTTGATCTTTTTCACGAAGTGTTGGGTCTGGCGCAGCCGCTGGCAGAATCGCCGGAAAAGGCGGCGATGCTGGAAAGAATCGCCGGATTGATGCGCCGGGCGGAGCATTTTGTTGCCGCCGAAGAACAGTCAGTGACTGCCGCCGAGGAGATGGCCAGAGCCGCCAAGGCGGCGCCACGCAACGACATGGACGAGGTGCTGGCGGTTTTCCTGGAGGAGGCGGCGGAAATCCTGGGTAACATCGAAATCCTGTTGCGGCGCTGGATGCATGAACCGGGCGACCAAGAGCCAATAGCAAGGCTGGAACGCGAACTGCACACCTTCAAGGGCAGTGCGCGCACCGCGGGTATTGCCGCGATCGGCGACCTCAGTCATGGTTTCGAATCCTTGTTGCGTGCCATTACGAACGGGGAGGTTGCGGTTACAGATGATATTTTCGGAATATTCGAGCAAGCTTACGACCGGCTTCAGGAAATGCTGGAACAAGCGTTGACGCGCCAGCCCGTCAGTGATGCCGAGGATTTGGTTTTGCGCCTGGAGGTCTTGGCGGGCATGAAGGAGGAGCAGGGTCTTCCGGAGGATTCGGAACAAGCCGCCTTGGCGGGCTCGGCACAGGCATTGATGGCGACATCTGTCGCGGAAGAGCTTGCCGATGCGCTTCCGGTGATCGAGGTGGAGAGGGGTGACGGGATACGGTGCGATCGCAAGGAAAGTGTGCCTATTGCCAGAGAGACCGATGAGGCGGGTGCAGTGGTTTTGCAAGCATCATTGCCTCCCGTCGCAGAGGGTGGTGAGCCTCCAGCAGGCGATGCTGAGCCGGCCTGGCTGGATCGTATCCCCGCCACCGAACAAATTCGTGTGCGCGCCGATCTGCTCGATCATCTCGTCAATCAAAGCGGCGAGCTCAGCATTTTGCGTGCCCGCCTGGAACAGCAGATTCATTCCTTCCGTGGCGGTGTCGCGGAAATGAAGCAGACGGTTGCCCGTTTGCGCGAGCAACTGCGTAAATTGGATGCCGAAACCGAGGCGCAAATCCTGTTTCGCCATCAGGAATTGAGTTTGCAAGCTCAGGCGTTCGATCCACTGGAATTCGATCGCTACTCGCTGGTGCAGCAATTGTCGCGCGGCATGATGGAATCGGTTGCCGACCTTGTCAATATCGAAGATCACCTGGACAAACAGATCATCGATTCCGACGCCGTGCTGCTGCAACAGGCGCGGCTCAATACCGAATTGCAGGAAGGCATGATGCGTACCCGGATGCTGCCCTTTGGCGGCGTAGCATCACGGTTGCAGCGCGTGGTTCGGAAGACCGCGCGGGATGTGGGAAAACAGGCCGAACTGCATGTCACCGGCGTGGATCTGGAAATGGATCGCAGCGTGCTCGATCACATTGTCGCCCCGTTGGAGCACATGGTGCGCAATGCCGTGGATCATGGCGTTGAAAGCCCCGCCGTTCGCCGTGCCCTGCACAAGCCCGAGGCGGGAGTTATCACGTTGCGGTTGAGCAAGGAAGGTACGGAAATGGTGCTGCGCTTGAGCGACGACGGGCGCGGTCTGGATTTGCCGGCGATCCGGCGCAAGGCGGTCGAGCGTGGCTTGTTGCAGGAAAACGCCGCGATCGACGATCAAAGCCTGATGCAGTTCGTGCTCGACTCGGGTTTCAGCACCGCCAGCCAGGTGACACAAATTTCGGGCCGTGGTGTCGGCATGGATGTGGTGAATAGCCAGATCAAGCAGCTTGGCGGCAGCTTGTATATCGAATCCGTGACGGGACAGGGCTGTACTTTCACCATTCGTTTGCCGGTCACGCTGTCCCTCACCAAGGCATTGATCATCCGCGATGCTGAACAAACATATGCCATTCCGCATTCCAGCATCGCTGGTGTCATGAGGGTTGGCCACGCCGCGCTGGAGCAGGTGCGTCACAGCGAATCTCCTGTGATCGAATACGGCGGCGTATCTTATCCGTTGCAAGCGTTGCATGATTTGCTGGGCGAAGATGTGTCGCACTTGCCGCCGGGTCAGGATGACCGCCATCTGTTGCTGATGGTGCATGGCGGCGGTCTGCGCGCTGCGCTGCGCATCGATTCATTCGTGGAAAGCCGCGAAATCGTCGTCAAATCCTTGGGGCCACAGTTGAGCGAGGTGCGCGGCGTGATGGGTGCGACCATCATGGGTAATGGCGCTGTGGCGTTGATTCTGGACATCCCCGCCTTGTTGCGCCTGGGATCGGTCGCCGGTCAGGTGCCGGCGCCGCAAAATGCACCGGGCGATCAGGTGCATGGCGCGGGAGAGGTGACTGTCATGGTGGTGGATGATTCCATCACGGTGCGAAAGATCACCTCACGTTTGCTGGAGCGCAATCAGATGCAGGTGCTTGTCGCCAAGGATGGCGTGGACGCGCTGGAGATATTGCAGCACCATCTGCCCGACGTCATGCTGCTGGACATCGAAATGCCACGCATGGATGGCTACGAACTGGCTTCCGCCATCCGCAACGATGAACGCTTGAAGCGAATTCCCATCATCATGATCACTTCGCGCACCGGCGACAAACACCGCGAACATGCCTTGCGTATTGGAGTGAACGAGTATCTGGGCAAACCCTATCAGGAGCAGGAATTGCTCGATCACATCCGGCGGCTGACGGGCCGCTATGCCGCTGAACAGGCGGCCTGAGCATTGGAGCACGAGAAATGACCATTATGCCCGACATGATACATAGCCTGCTTCTGCCGGTGCGCGGCAAAATGCTGTTGCCGCATGCCACCGTCGCTGAAGTCGTGGCGTACCAGAAGGCCGAGCCTGTACCGCATGCCCCGGCCTGGCTGGCCGGCATGTTGCTGTGGCGCGGACTGCGTATTCCACTGGTCTTTTTCGAAGGCGCATGCGGAGAATCCCTGCCGGTGTCGCCGCCGGCACAGCAAAAAATCGTGGTATTGAAAACACTGGGCGGGGATCCCGAATTGCCTTTCATCGCGCTGGTGATGCAGGGTATTCCGCGCGCGCTGCGGGTGGACAAGGAGACAGTGATGCCGGACAGTCATGACGTGACCGCGCCATTGATTCTGAAGCACGTCAATATTCAGGGGCAGTCCGCCTACATTCCCAACCTCGATGCGCTGGAAAACTCCGTGAAGATGGCGTTGGCCAGTTCATCCCAAGTCTGGCAGGCTTCCGGCATCAACTGATTCTTTCCACGATATACCCGGCAATCCAGCGCAGGGGATCGGCGCGCTCGTCGAGCCCGTTGAGACACCACAATGCTTCCAGGTGAAGATCCAGGGCGCGCTGTTTGGCCTCTGCCATGCCGAGCAGAGTGGGGTAGGTGGGCTTGTTGCGGGCGGCGTCGGCACCTTGAGTTTTACCCAAAGTGGTGGTGTCGCTTTCGATGTCAATGATGTCGTCACGGATCTGGAAGGCCAGGCCGATGCACTTGGCGTAACGGTCGAGCCGCTCCAGCAAGGTGTGATCGACGCCGGGTAGGCTGAGTGCGCCCAGTATCACACTGGCGCGGATCAGGGCGCCGGTCTTGTGGATGTGCATATCTTCCAGTTCGGCAAGCGTCAGTGCGTGCCCAACGGCGGCGAGGTCGATGGCCTGACCGCCCGCCATGCCGCGGCTGCCCGTGGCCAGCGCCAGGGTTTCGATCATCTTCAGGCGCGCACCGGCGTCCGTCTGGATGGCGGGGTCACGAGCGAGGACATGAAACGCCAGGGTTTGCAGCGCGTCGCCGGCAAGGATGGCGGTGGGGTCGTCGAACGCTTTGTGGCAGGTCGGTTTGCCACGGCGCAGGTCATCGTCATCCATTGCCGGCAAATCATCGTGCACCAGCGAATAAACATGGATGAATTCCACGGCGCAGGCCGGGCCGTCCAGCGCTTCCTCCTCTACTCCCAGTGCGTCTCCGGTGGCATAGACCAGCAGCGGGCGTATGCGCTTGCCCCCGCCCAGTACGGCATAGCGCATCGCCTCGTGCAGACGGGTGGGGTGAATGTTGGTGGCAGGCAACCAGTGATCGAGTTTCTGCTCGATGCGCGACTGGCAGGCCGTCAGCCAGTCTTTGAACTCAGGTTTCATTCGATTCGGTACCGCCTGGCGAGGATGTGAGGGAATCTCCCTGGGTTTGATCAAAGGGGCGCAGTTCTTCCTGCCCGTTTTTCTCGATCAGTATCTGTACCTTCTGTTCGGCGTCCTTGAGCGACTGCTGACAGGCGCGCGTCAGGCCGATGCCGCGTTCGAAGCAGGCCAGCGATTCTTCAAGGGAGATATCGCCCTGTTCCATGCGCGCCACGAGGGATTCCAGTTCCTTGATCGCCGACTCGAAATCGGGTGGGGCGAGGGATTTTTTCTTGGTCAAGACCGAATGCTCCGTTTTAATTCACCCTCTCCCTTTGGGAGAGGGTTGGGGTGAGGGAAAAGCGTGCGGGAAGTCTTTGAATTCTATAGCCCCTCATCCTGTTTAAAACTCTACCAAAAATCCGGCTATAATCACAGCCCATGAATTTCGAACTGTTAACTACCGACCATGCCGCGCGGCGTGGGCGGCTTTCATTTGCCCGTGGTGTGGTCGAGACCCCGGCCTTCATGCCGGTGGGTACCTACGGCACGGTCAAGGCAATGACGCCCGAGGAGGTGCGCGGGACCGGCGCGCAGATCATCCTTGGCAATACCTTTCATCTCATGCTGCGCCCCGGTACCGAAGTGATCCAAGCGCATGGCGATCTGCATGATTTCATGCACTGGGACGGTCCGATACTCACCGACTCCGGCGGTTTCCAGGTCTTCAGTCTCGGCGAGATGCGCAAGATCAGCGAGCGGGGCGTGGAATTCCGCTCGCCGGTGAATGGCGACAAGGTGTTTCTCGACCCGGAGCGTTCCATGGCCGTGCAGCGCGCGCTGGGCTCGGACATCGTGATGGTGTTCGACGAATGCACGCCCTACCCGGCCACCGAACAGCAGGCGCGCGTGTCGATGGAGCTGTCGCTACGCTGGGCCAGACGCAGCCGCGATGCCCACGGCGACAGCCCGGCGGCGCTGTTCGGTATTGTGCAGGGCGGCGTTTATCCCGAATTGCGCCGGATCTCGGCAGCGGGTTTGCTGGGCATGGGCTTTGATGGCTATGCGATCGGCGGCCTGTCGGTGGGCGAGCCCAAGGAGGACAGGTTGCGCGTTCTGGAGCATACCACCCCGGTGTTACCGGCGGACCGGCCGCGCTATCTGATGGGAGTGGGTACGCCCGAGGATATCGTCGAGGCGGTGCGGCGCGGCATCGACATGTTCGACTGTGTGATGCCGACGCGCAACGCCCGCAACGGCCACCTGTTTACCCGCTACGGCGATGTGCGCATCCGCAACAGCATGTATCGCACCGACACCCGTCCGCTGGATGAGGAATGCGGCTGTTATACCTGCCGCAACTACAGCCGGGCCTATCTGCGTCATCTGGATCAGTGCCGCGAGATTCTGGGCGCGCGGCTCAATACGATTCACAACCTTTATTATTATCAGGAGTTGATGTGTGGTCTGCGCGCCGCGATCGAATCCGGCCGGTTGGAGGCGTTCGTGGCCGATTTCCACGCAAAACGCACGCAAAGCATATCGCCTGTGTCATAATTACCAGTTTGAAAACCCCAAGGACCAAGAAGGAAATAGTATGAGCTTTTTCATCTCCGATGCCTGGGCGGAAGCCGCCCCCGCCGCCGCCGCTCCCGGTCTGCTGGAATTCGTTCCGCTGCTGCTGATTTTCATCGTTTTCTATTTTCTGCTGATCCGTCCGCAGATGAAGCGCGCCAAGGAGCACCGCAAGATGACCGAGGCGCTGGCCAAAAACGACGAAGTGGTCACCACCGGCGGCCTGCTCGGCAAGATCACCCGTGTAGAGGAAACCTTTGTCATGCTGGAAATCGCCCAGGGCGTCGAGGTCAAGGTGCAGCGCAGTGCCATTTCCGCGCTGATGCCGAAGGGGACTTACAAGTCATAGTAACCCTATCGTTACCTTGAAAACTAAAAAACCCCCCTTGCTTCCGGCCGGAAGGATGATTCATGAATAAGTATCCGCTATGGAAATACCTGCTGATTCTGGCGGTCCTCGTTGCTGGTGTGTTCTATGCGCTGCCTAATTTGTATGGCGAAGATCCCGCCTTGCAGATCACAACGAGCCGTGGCACGCCGATCGACATTGCGACGCGCTCGAAAGTGCAGGACACCCTCAAGCAATCCGGTATCACGTCTCGCCCGATCGAGAGCGTGGCCAACGGCCTGCTGGTGCGTTTTTCGAATACGGAGGATCAGCTCAAGGCCAAAGACATCGTCGGCACGTCGCTGGGCGATGATTACGTGGTCGCGTTGAATCTGGCGCCTGCCACGCCGGCGTGGCTGTCCGCGATCGGCGCGGCGCCGATGTATCTGGGGTTGGATCTGCGCGGCGGCGTGCACTTCCAGATGCAGGTCGATACCGAGGCAGCACTGGCGCAAGCCGAAGAGCGTTATGTCGGGGATATCCGCACCCTGTTGCGCAACGAGAAGTTGCGCTATCTCACCGTCACCCGGCGGAGCGACGCTGGCTTGGAGGTCAAGTTCCGCGCAGCCGGGGAGCGCGACCAGGCACTGGCGAAGATGAAGACCGAATTTCCAAGCCTGGTGCTGAGAGGTGAGGAACGCGGTGCCGAGTTTTATATAACGGCTTCGATCAGCGAGCCGGAGCGGCGCGAGATTCAGAAATTCGCTGTGCAACAGAACATCACTGCGCTGCGCAACCGCGTCAATGAGCTGGGCGTTTCCGAGCCGGTCATTCAACAGCAGGGCGCGGACCGCATCGTAGTGCAACTTCCCGGCGTGCAGGACACCGCGCGCGCCAAGGAGATTCTCGGCGCCACCGCTACCCTGGAATTCCGGCTGGTGGATACGGAACACAATGTGCAGGATGCCGTGGCCGGGCGTATGCCGCCGAACGCCAAACTCTACAAAGAACGCGGCGGTGCGCCCATCCTGCTACAGAAACGCGTGATCATCACCGGCCAGGATATCGTCGATGCCTCCTCCGGCATCGATCAGCGCGACGGCAGCCCCGCAGTGTTCATCTCGCTCGACGGCAAGGGTTCCAAGATGATGTATAACATCACCAAGGACAACGTCGGCAAGCCAATGGCCGTGGTATTCATCGAAAGCAAGAGCGAGACGCGCATGGTCGACGGTAAGGCCGTTAAAACCAGAAAGATGGTCGAAGAGGTGATCAACGTCGCCACCATACGCGAGGCGCTGAGCAAACGCTTCCAGATCACCGGTCTGGACAGTTCCAACGAGGCGCGTGATCTGTCTCTCCTGTTGCGCGCCGGCGCGCTGGCCGCGCCGATGGATATCGTGGAAGAGCGCACCGTGGGTCCCAGCTTGGGCGCGGAAAACATCGCCAAGGGATTCAACTCCACGCTCATCGGTTTTGCCGCCATCGCCATTTTCATGAGTGTCTACTACCGGGTCTTTGGTGTCATCGCCAGCGTGTCGCTGTTCATGAACATGGTGTTGCTGATGGCCATCCTGTCCATGCTCAGGCCACGCTCACGTTGCCGGGTATCGCGGGTATCGCACTCACCGTCGGCATGGCCATCGATGCGAACGTCCTCATCTTCGAGCGTATACGCGAGGAGCTGCGCGGTGGCAATACACCTCAGGCATCAATTCATGCCGGCTTTGAGCGTGCCTGGGGCACTATTCTGGACTCGAATATCACAACATTGATCGCCGGTTTCGCGCTGTTCCTGCTCGGGTCCGGGCCGGTGCGCGGCTTCGCGGTGGTGTTGTGCATCGGCATCCTGACATCCATGTTCAGCGCGGTGATGGTGTCGCGCGCCATGGTTAACCTGATTTACGGCCAGCGCAAACTTGCCAAGTTGCCGATTTAACCGCTGAGGATAGCTTCATGGAATTTTTCCGCATCAAGCATGATATCCCGTTCATGCGCTATGCCCGTATCACCACGGTGATCTCGGCACTGATGTTTGTCGTCGCAGTCGGTGCCATCGCTGCGCGAGGACTGAACCTGAGCATCGAGTTTACCGGCGGCACGTTGGTGGAAGTGCACTATCCCCATGCGGTGGATGTGCAGCAGATCCGCACCTCATTGCAGGGGAGCGGATATCATGACGTAACCGTGCAAAACTTCGGCACTACCCAGGATGTGCTGATCCGTTTGCCCGCGAAGCGGAATGTGTCGTCTGCGACAATCAGTGATGAGATCATACATACGCTCAAGACGCAGGACGCCAACGTGGAGTTACGGCGTGTGGAGTTCGTCGGCCCCCAGGTTGGCCAGGAATTGTATGAGGGCGGCGGGTTGGCACTGCTGCTGGTGTGTTTAGGCATCATGGCCTATCTCGCGATGCGCTTCGAGTGGCGTTTCTCGATTGCGGCGATCATCGCCAACATGCACGACGTTGTCATCATTCTAGGTTTCTTTGCCTTGTTTCAATGGGAGTTTTCGCTTACTGTGCTGGCGGGTGTTCTGGCCATTCTCGGTTATTCGGTGAACGAGTCGGTGGTGGTGTTTGACCGGATCCGCGAAAACTTTCGCAAGATGCGCAAAGCGTCTGTTCCGCAGGTCATAGACAATGCCATTACGCGTACCATGTCCCGTACCGTCATCACCCACGGCATGACTGAACTGGTGGTGTTGTCGATGCTGCTTTTCGGCGGTGAGACGCTATTCTATTTCGCCTTGGCGCTCACCATAGGCATCATCTTCGGCATCTATTCTTCGGTGCTGGTGGCGAGCCCCATCGTGATGTGGTTGGGCGTGAGCAGAAGCAATCTGATGCCGGTGAAGAAGGAAGGCGAGGGCGCCGATGCGCGGCCTTGAGGTTCGGATTCTGTTGGCATTTTGAACCCGGATTATCCGTTCGCGCGTCTGGACGGCGGTGGTGCGGGCTTTCATCGAGACTCCATGAAGTTCTTGTGCGACGAGATGCTCAAGCGCCTGGGGCGCTGGTTGCGCGCGGCGGGGTATGACACGGTGATAGAGGGTGACGGTGTCGGCGATCGCGATCTGATCCAGAGGGCGGTGC
Organism: Gammaproteobacteria bacterium; assembly: GCA_005240065.1. Taxonomy (GTDB): domain Bacteria; phylum Pseudomonadota; class Gammaproteobacteria; family Ga007554; genus SBBG01. The sequence goes on from SBBG01000041.1 coordinate 19,978, forward strand.
GCGAAGGGCGGCTGTTGATCACGCGCGACCGCAAGCTCACGGAATTCCGCGAGGCGCCGGAGGTGGTGATTCTGCTGCGTTCGAATGCTGTGCAGGACTGCATCCAGGAACTGACGGGGCGGCTTGGCATCGACTGGACGTTTCAGCCCTTCACGCGCTGCCTGGTGTGCAATACACCGCTCACTGAGGCCGCGCCGGAACAGTGGTGCAAGGTGCCGCGTCGTTCCAGGGTGACGGTCAAGCATCTTTTCTATTGCCCCCAGTGCGGCAAGGTTTATTGGGAAGGGGGACATGTGCGGCGTATGCGCGGCAAGCTGGCGGCTTGGCGGGCCGGCGGCAGGGGATAGGTTGTCTATTTATAACTTGTTGTAATTATGGCAAAATGCAATCTCATTTGATGAGATTCGCCCGGCACGAAGGACTTGAACTATTGGGCGGCGGCCCCCATCTAATGATTCGGGTTTACAACTTACGAGGTTTTTAATGAAACGCATTTTTCTGTTCCTGGTCACCAATATTGCCGTGCTGGTCGTTCTCAGCATTTCGATGCGGGTGCTCGGCATAGAAGGTATTCTCGATCAGCAGGGCATTGATCTGAACATGAATTCGCTGCTCATCTATGCCGCGATCATCGGCATGAGCGGTTCGTTCATCTCGCTGGCGATGTCCAAGTGGAGCGCCAAGAACATGACCGGAGCGCGTGTCATCGAGCGCCCGGCGAATGCCACCGAGGCGTGGCTGGTGGACACCGTGCGGCGTCAGGCGCAGAAGGCCGGGATCGGCATGCCGGAAGTGGCGATCTATGATTCGCCCGACGTGAATGCTTTCGCCACTGGCATGAAGCGTAACAATGCGCTGGTGGCCGTAAGCACGGGATTGTTGCGCTCCATGAGCCAGGATGAAGCCGAGGCGGTGCTGGCGCATGAGGTCAGCCACGTCGCCAATGGCGACATGGTGACTCTGGCGCTGGTGCAGGGTGTTGTGAACACCTTCGTCATCGTGCTGTCGCGGGTGGTCGGTCACCTGGTTGACAGGGTGGTGTTCAAGACCGAGCGTGGCCATGGTCCGGCTTTCTGGGTGACCTCCATCGTCGCCGAACTGGTGCTCGGTGTGTTGGCGAGCATCATCGTCATGTGGTTCAGCCGTCAGCGTGAATTCCGCGCCGACGCCGGTGGCGCTGGCCTTGCCGGCCGCGAGAAAATGATTTCCGCCCTGGAACGTTTGAAGGCGAATGCGGGTCAGCCGCACCTGCCCGACCAGATGGCGGCGTTCGGCATCTCCGGCGGTATCGGCCACGGCCTGCGGCGTCTGTTCATGAGTCATCCGCCGCTGGATGAACGAATCGCGGCATTGCGCGCCGCGCGCGGTTGACAGGAAAGCCCCAGAGACACCCCTTCGCGGGTGTCTCTGTTTTTGGGGTGCTAAAGAATTGAAATGGAGCAAGGAGAATAAAAATGAGCATGACCGATATTATCGTCCGGCAGGAGACCGCCGATGACATCCGTGCGATTGACGTGGTCAATCTCAGCGCTTTTCAAGGGGAGGCCGAGGCGGTGCTGGTGACGGCGCTGCGCAAGTCCGAAGACTTCATCCCGGAATTATCTCTGGTGGCCGAGATCGATCACCGCATCGTCGGCCATATCCTTTTGTCACGGGCGCACCTTGACCAGCCCGCCGGTCAGATCGATGTGCTGGCCCTGGCGCCGATGGCCGTAGTGCCTTCGCAATCGCATCGCGGCATAGGTTCGGCGCTGGTGCGCGCCGCGCTCACCAAGGCGGCGAGCCTCGGCTGGCGCGCCATCGTCGTCGTCGGGCATCCCGAGTTTTATGCGAAGTTCGGTTTCGAAAAGGCTTCCAGGTGGGGCATTCAATGCCCTCTGCCGGTGCCGGAAGAATCGGTGCAGGCCATCGAGTTGATCAAGGGGGCATTGGCAGGAGGAGGCGCCATTCGTTATCCGCTAGCGCTGACGGAATTTTTTCAGCAGACGAAGGGTGCGTCATAACCTGCTGTATGTTTGATGGGTCGGCCTCCTCTGTCGAGGAGGCCGACGGATGGTTTCAGGGCAATATCACACTCACAAGACGGGCGGTGAGTTTGCGGTTGGCGGTGTCGTAGTCGCCGCGCGCCACGATTCGCCGCACCTTTTCGCCACTGTCAAGCCGGGTTTGCAGGCTGCCGGCAAAGCCACTGAAGCTGTGGTACACGTAGACCGTGCCGCCGTCGTTGATGGCGAACAGACCCTTGTCCTGGCTGTTGGCCAGGATCGCCGGACTGGGCGTGTTGTCGAGAGCGTCGGTTTCGATCCCGCCGCGCCACACCTTATGCAACACGCTGCCGTTCAGGTTCAGGTCGAGCCGGCTGGTGCTGGCGATGTTCACGGCGCTGGCGCTGGCGGGTAGCCAGACGCTCTCCAAGGTGGCCGGGAGATTGGCCAGGTCGATCACCGTCTGGGCAGTGAAGTTGGGGGAGGGTGTGCCGAAGGGGGTGCGAAGCCTCGCACCCGCACCGCATCGCCGGCTGTGACCCCGTTCGGCATGAGGCCGGTGATATCCACCTCATAGCTGGCGGCGCTGGCCCCGGTGTCCGTGAATTTGTACTGTCCGGCCGGACGGCCGTTGAGGTAGTGCAGCGCCAGGGTCAGGGTGTTGCCGCTGATCGGCTGCACCACCGTGCCGCTGATCTGGCTGATCAGCATGCGCGCCAGCACCGGGCTGTCGAGCGAATTGGTGTTGGGGTTCCATGCTCCCAGCAGCATGAGACGCTGGCCCACCGAGATGTCGTTCTTGGTAAAGGGATCCTTGGAAAGCTGGCGCGTCACCTTGGAGATGGCGCTTACGTCTACGGTGATGTTCTCTTTGAAGATCAGGGTGCCGTCCGGTTTGACGATGGATCCGGCATTGACGGTGAGGCTATCCCCGTTGCGCGCTATCACCACCCCTGTCACCATATCGTACTGGCTGCCGGGCACGCTGCTGCCGCCATAGACCTCACTGGCCTCGAAGCGCTTTGTGACGGTGTTGATGGCGCCATGTACCACTACCCAACTGTTGGGCGTCTCTTTGGCCAGTGCCGCCAGACCGGCGCTGCCGGTATAACCCTGTCCGTCGATCTCGTAGACGGTCTGGTCATCGACATAGGCGCCCAGTTGGCCGAAGGCACCGTTGTCCGGGGTATAGAAGGGACGGATATTCAGGTCGATACGTGCGGCGTTCTGATCCACCCCGGCCAGCAGTCCGCGCATGCGATGGGGTTTGGGATCCTCCAGTTTGACGTCGGCGATCAGTATGGGGTTGAGGGTTACCTGCGCCGGTGTGGCGGCGGTGTTGACACTGTGAGAGGACTCCAGGTCGAAGTCGAGGGTCAAGTGGGCCGGTATGCCGGGGGCGACGACCAGTGGGGATGCATTCTCCAGCGTCACTTGTACTTCGGTAATGCCGATGGGATTGCCATTGCTGTCTTTCACTTCGGCCTTCTTGGCGCTGCCGCCTGCCTCTACCTGAATGTCAGCAGTGCTGTAGTCCAGTGTCAGCGTGGCTTTGGTGTACTGTCCGGCGGGCACGGTGGCGGCGGTGAAGAGCTCGGTGAGTTCGGTATATTGGGCGAAGTCCACGCGGGTAGCCTGGGGCAGCACATTCACCACCGCGCCATTGGCCTTGGTGAGGGTGAGTTGTTTGACATCCACCGCATAAGTGAGGAAGTCGCCTTCGGCGTCGGTAAGGCCGATGACGACCTCGCCCGTGCTACCTGCTGGGGTATCGCCACTGCCGCCGCCGCAGCCGCTCAGGGCGAAGAGGCTGGTCAGGAACAAGCCCAAGGCGCCGAAGCGCCGCATGAATCTCCACAAGTATGTTTGCATGGTATGTCTCCTCGATGAATTACGGTTTCTCTTGGACAATAACGTATCGGCGCATTGCCGGTTGACTTGCATCCTTCGTTTTTCAATGGGAAGGATCGTCAAGTTGCCGTGGCGGATTCTGCCGCCAGCGCTCGCGCAACGCCTCGCGTTGTTCCGGGGTGAGCTGGCGCCAGCGTTCGCGCAGATGTTCCCGCTCGGCGGGCGGCAGATCCTGGAACCGCTGCCAGCGGCGCAGAAGGCGCTGTTGCTGCTCGGGCGGCAGGGTGCGGAAGTGGCGGAAGCGCTCGCGGATTGCCTCGCGCCGTTCCGGCGGCAATGCCTGCCAGCGGCGGAAACGCTCGCGCGCCTGGGCACGCTGCTCCGGCGCCATCTCCAGCCAGCGCTGGGCGCCGCGTTGCAGCCGTTCCTGACGCTCGGGCGGCAGGTTTTTCCAACGTTCGGCAAAAGGGGTGAGCAACCGTTGCTGCTCGGGGCTGAGACGCTCCCAAGGGATGCCGGTATCGGCGCTGGTATCAGCCAGGGCAGGGGCGCCCAGCAACCAGAACAAGAGAATGAACAGCCTAATCATGTTTGCGCTCCTTGGTGGAGGGTTCCTTGTCCTGCCGCAGGTCTTCCAGCCAGCGCAGGGGATCGGACCAGGTGGGATCGACCGGGCGTTCCTCTCCGAGCAACTCCAGAAGCTCCATGGCAGGGGCGGGTTCGGCGGGTGTCTTTTTTGCCTCTCCGCCCCAGGCTGGCGGCAGAATGCAGACCAATGCCAGTAGCAGCCAGCTTTTAGAACTTGCTAATAGATTCTCAGCCCGGTTCATTGGCTTTCTCCAGCCACAGATAAAATTCCAGCTCATCGTACAGCTCGGGATCGGCTTGGCTGGTCAACAGTGCCATGTCATCCAATACCCCGGTCTCAGCGGTTTGCTCGATAAATCGCGTATCTGGCACGGTCAGCCACAGACCCAAGGCCAGCAACATGCTGGCGGCCAAGGCCAGCGGCACGATCCAGCCCGGCCGGGACAAGTGCGGTGTGGCCAGGGCCTTGTACCGTGCTTCGACGAGGCGTGCGCTGATATCCCTATCCAGGTGCTGCTCGGAGGCGCGCAGGGTGTGACGTGCCTGTTGGAGAAAATCGTCGTCTTTCATGGCCAGTGATCTCCCAATTCGAAGCGCAAGGTATTTATCGCGCGGAAAAAATGTGTCTTGACGCTGCCCTCGCCGCAACCCATGGCAGCCGCAGTCTGCGCCACATCCAGACCCTCCCATACGCGCAGTACGAACACCTGGCGCTGGCGCAACGGCAGCCCCATGAGTGCCGTTTCCAGGGCCGCCATGGCCTGGTTCTGCTCGGCACGACCGGACGGATCGGGATCCGGGGAGGGGAACTCACGCTCCGCATCTTCTGCGTGATTTCCCCCGGCATCGCTATGGAGGCTGCCGAACAACCTGCGCCACCGGCCACGGCGCTGCCAGTCGGTCAGGGCGTTATTGAGGATACGATAGAACAATGCCGGCCATTCTCCGGCGGGGCGGTCACGGTAATGGCCTACCAGCCGGCACATACTGTCCTGAACGATATCCAGAGCATCGTCACGGTGGTGAGTGGTGAGCACCGCGATGCGATAGGCGCGCCGTTCCACGGAGGCCAGGAAATCCTCCAGGGTGATCGGAGAAAGAGGATCTTCATTGACCACCGCCGCGTCGCGCATCGTTATTTCACCAGGTTCTTGGAAATATTAACGCGGAGCGGCGATCCGGGTTGACATGCGGTGAAGGGGAGCGCTTTTTATCCGCAACCACGCTGAGGGGATGAATTCTAGTGGCGGTTAGCCATGTTTCACGCTTCAAATGGAATTCCAGAGCATTTCAAAATCATTGCGTTCCGGTTTTTCCTGCGACGCAGTGGTTACGCGGGAGGACATGTTTTCCAGCAACGTGAAGCGGAATTGCGCGAACAGCCCGTTATCTTGAGTCAGTCCGGTGAGTGTGACGTGCCGGAGCGCGCCATCACTCGTTGCGCAGGTCAGTTTGTCTTCCGCTTTGAACAGGTGGGAGGGAACGATCAGCGTTGCAGCCTGGTGGATAACCTTGATTTCCGGCAGTAGCAAGCCCATTTCGTGAGCCGTGTTTTGTGCTTCTTCATCGCTGCGGCGCAGCGAGACGGCTTCGGCAATAGGGGAGATCATCTGAATGCCAAACTCCATCCGCGATTTCTTGACGTGTTTCATCCAGCGGATGACCGCCACACCCCATTCGTGCGCATTTTCCTCGTCGGCGGTGCTCACACCGATCAGCTCACCGATCTTGAATTTCGCCTCTTTCTTGTTGCCCTCCCAAGCCAGGCAGGCGCCGCCGGCGCTTTCATTGACGACTTCGCAGTTATACCTCGGATAAGCAGGAGTGGTGGCTTGGACAGCCTTTTCTTCGGCCTGTGCTTCTTTTCCGGCCTGTTGTTTTCGGAAATAATCGGTTTGAGTTGTAACATCCCATACATCCGGCGCATTCCGCTCTTCATCTCCCCTTTCTTTACCGTTCCAATTTTCCTGCGGGCCGTGAATGCCCATCACGGGGCGGCTGGTGAACTGCGCCTTGCCCTGGTTCATTGCGGATGACTCCCGGGATGTCACCGCAGAGTCGGACCTTGGGAGTGTGCCTCCGCAGGCCTGATATAGTGCATCCATACCCAGCACGGCGATGATGCGGCTATTTTTATTCATGCGGGAGAAATGGCGCTTCATCGGCACTCCCCAGGCCGTGATCAATTTTCTCAGCAGTTCAGATGAAAGTATGGTGTTGGTTTGAGTATGGTTGTTGTTGCTCAATTCGCGCAGATGGTTGATCAAACCAGTGAGTTCCAGCAGCCGGTACAATGTCAGACGGGGATTTCTTTTTGCCGCCGGAACGGAGGTGGGTTCGTCTTTTTCAAGGTCGATTAAAAACGATTCCGGTGAAGTTTCAAGGCCGCTAACGAAACTCAATTTGGCGTAACCCGACCACTTTTCCAAGGCTGTTGCGATGATTCCGATGTCGCGTTGCGGTAAATGATAAGGATTGGCGAGCGCCAACAGCAACGCCTGCTTGTAGAGGTCGCTGATACTATGATGCGAGATCAGCGGATCTTCCTTGTCATGAATGGCGCTTTCGTGGAGTGTCTTGTTTTCGGCATAAAGATACATCTGATGGATATCCCGCCACACCGTACTCGGGGACGACATGTAGGCTTGATATGAAGTGAGCAGCGCTTCGATCAGATATCGCATCGCATGATGCAGTATCGGCAGCGTTTTGGCCATTGTAGGCAACGTGGAGGGATGGCTCACCAGGTTGTTGAGCGCGATCTTGTAACCATGGGCCATTTCAATCTGGAGTTCGCGTGCCAGCAAAGCGGCTTTCATGCCGGTATCGGATAACGGGAAAGAGATGCCGATATAGTGTTTCCTCAGCATATTCATGACATGCCGCAGGGGGGGGCGAAAAAGTTTCAGGATTTGGCAGCGATGTTGTACGGGTATGATGACGCGGTTTATGGAGGTCAACGCGCAGTAGATCGAGTGCGCGGTCTCGCCAGGGTTGGCCAGGGGGAGATTGTCGATCCATGCTTTGACTTTGACAGGATGTGCATCAAATGCCAATGTTTGCTGCTTTTCCGGGCACGGAGTGCTCAGATGAATGGCGGCATTTTCCACGGCTCTGATCCTCCCGGTTGATCGTCAAGTGGTTATCCGTATTATCGGCGCGGTTTTTAAAAGCTTTAGACGAGCGGGGACAGTCAAGGAAGAGGCCGGTCTTCCTGCCAAGTGGAACCAGACTGGCAGCCTGTTATCGGCAGGTTGTGCAAGGCGAGAGATTCGCTAGAGAGAGTTCCACAACAGATCGAAACTCATGTCTTGTTCCTGCGCGGCGGGGGAAAGCATGCCATGGATGGACGCCTGGACGGGCATGAAATGAAATTGAGTGAAGTTGCGGTTGTTTTCCATGACCTCGGTGAGTAACGCATGTTGTGTTCCGCCGGGAGTGTTGATGATGATCTGGGTGCCCGCCTGGAATGTCTTCGCCGGCATTATCAGTCTAGCGGATGTGTTGCCGGCCTTGAGTTCAGGCAGCAGCAGGCCGGACAGCGGTGTTTCATTGGACCGATCCGCCCGGAGAGTGCGGACAAGCACCGGCTCCGCGGAAGGTGATAACATTTCAAGGCCGAATTCCAGTTCCGAGTTCGATGTGTTTTTCGTCCAGCGAATAACCGCGATGCTCCATTCGTCTATGTCTGAATCGCTGTTTTCCTGGATGGCGATCAGCTCATCGGCGTCGAAGGGCGGCTTTTTCGTATCGTTCGTTTTCCATGACAGACAGGCGCCGGCTTCACTTTCGTTGATCACCGCGCAAATGTGCGTTGTGTAAAGCGTAGTTTTCGGCGCGGCTGTTTTTTGTTCGCGCTGTTTCTTGAAATGATCACCGCGTGATAGTACGGCGGCGGTTTTTTCTCCAGGCGCTTTTTCCGCCACGGATGCGTCCTTTTTCCTGAAGGAGTGCGCCGCATCCACCACGGAAGTTCTGCTGAGCGCATTGTAAATGGCGTCCAGCCCCGTCGTGACAACGACGTGTCCGGTTTTTCGCAGGCGCGGTAGGGACCGCCTCGAAACGATGCCCCAAGCCGAGATCAGCCAGCGCGAAAGGCCGGATGACAGTGGCGCCGGTTCAGGAGAGGGTTCGGGTGTTTCGATGGCGCTCGCGGCAAGATAGAGGCGATGGATCAGATCCGTGGTGTCGAGTGCCCGGCAGGAATCGAGGCCGCAATCCTTGTTGTTCGCCAGCGACATCGGCGGCGCGTCTTTTTCCAGGTTTATGACGAAAGATCCTGTCGCATTGTCGGGGTTGGATAGCGTGTTGAGGTGACTATGCGAAGCCAGCGTGTTGAGAGCCGTCGAGACCTCCAAGATGCCTTCCTGGGCGAGCTGGTAAGGGTTTGCCAGGGCAAGCAGCAGTGCATGTCTGTACATTTCGCTGATGCTGCGTGGCCGGCTTGCCGCATCTTCGGTGTCCGGTAATGGGCTTTCATGAAGCTTTTTCTGCTCCGTGAAGCGGTAAATCTCATGAAGATCGCGCCATAGTGTTTGCGGGCATGGCGCGTACATCAGGTAGGAAGTAAGCGCCACCTCGCTGAGATGGCGCATGGCCCGATGAAGGTGAACAAGCGTCATGCTGGCCGTGGCTTCGTTGGTCAGCAGACTGGTAGCGATGATTTTGTAACCATTGGCCATCTCCGTGTGGAGTTCGCGGACCAGATGGGCGGCCTTGAAGTTGATCTCGGCCAGCGGTAGTGGCGCGCCAAGATAATGTTTTTTCAGCTCGCCGGTAATGTGCCGTACCGGCGATTTGAACAATTCGAGAATCTGGAGCCGCGACTGGATGGCGATGCTCATCCGGTTCAGCGCCTTCAGTTCGTGATATACCAGGCGCGTGGTTTCTCCGGTATTGCTTAATGGCAGCCGTTCCAGCCATTCCTTCACCTTCGGAGGGTGAGGTTCACAGGCCAGATTCTGGGATTCCTGTTTAGGCGGAAGGTGAAGTCTCAGATCGCAATTGTCCATCATGGCGAGTGTTCCGGGGTGAAAGGTTTTGTCACCACTGTATCGGCCAAGGCTGCGGGATGCTTAGCAGGATTCTTGCGGGAAACAGGGGTGTTTCCTTGCTCCTTGTTTTAGAAAGATAATTTTCTGGGGTGAGAGCAAATCGATGTGGGACGGGTTAGGCGTTCTTTTCGGCGCCGTAACCCGCCATTCGTGCCGCCAGGCACTCGTAAACAGCTTGTGTGCTTCGCACGCTTGGCGGGTTGCTAACCCGCTCTACATTTATTTTACAAGGGTAATTTGCTAGAGGCGCCGGCTTCTTCGCGGACCAGGCGCGGGACGAGATAGCCGGGCAAGTGATTGCGCAGCTCGGTCAGGAGCGTTTCGGCGCGGGATGCGCCGGTGTCGAAATGCGCGGCGCCGCGCACCTTGTCCAGCAGGTGCAGGTAATAGGGTGTGACGCCGCTGTCGAACAGGATCTCGCTCAGATCAGCGAGCGCCGCAGGGGTGTCGTTCACCCCGCGCAGCAGCACCGATTGGTTGAACAGCGTCACGCCCGCTTCGGTCAGTTTGTCCAAGGCATGGCGCACTTGATCGTCGATCTCGTTAGCGTGGTTGGTGTGGATGACCATGACCGGCTTCAGGCGTGTCTTCCCGAGCCAGCCGAGCAGTCCGTCGTCGACGCGCTCGGGCAACACCACGGGCAGACGGCTATGGATGCGCAGCCGTTTCAGGTGCGGGATGGCGGAGAGCCGCTGCGCCAGGGGCGCCAGACGTTGATCGGTGAGCGTGAGGGGATCGCCGCCACTCAGGATGACTTCGGTGATCGAGGAATCGCAGGCGAGATAGTTGAGCGCGGCGTCCCATTGGCCGGCGGCGGGATTGGCGTCGCCATAGGGGAAGTGCCGGCGGAAACAGTAACGGCAATGAATGGCGCAGGCTCCGGTGGCGACCAGCAGCGCGCGCCCCCGGTATTTGTGCAGCACGCCGGGAAGCGGCATGGCAGCGAGATCCCCGACCGGATCCGGACTGAATCCCGGCGCATCGTATTCTTCGTCGTGATGCGGAAATATCTGCCGCAGCAAAGGGTCGCCGGGGTCGCCCTTGCGCATCCGCGCCACATAACCGCGCGGCACACGCAGCGAGAACTGGCGGCGCGCGATGGCGCTGGGAGGAAGGATGTCCGGGGGCAGGCCCAGCCACGTTAACAGTTCAAGAGGGTCGCTGATCGCCTCGGCCAATATTTTTTGCCACTGGGAAGGCTGCCCAGAATGGAGAGTTCGCGGTAACATATGCGCACAGTTTACCCCAGTACGAAAGTTCCGGGCACCTACGTATTTACAAATACCTATTTTCAGCGAGGAAGGCATGGCCACCTACAGCACCAATGAGTTCAAGTCGGGTCTCAAAATCATGATGGACGGCGATCCTTGCGCCATCTTGGAGAACGAGTTTGTCAAACCTGGCAAGGGACAGGCATTCAACCGCGTCAAATTCCGCAACCTCAAGACCGGCCGTGTCATCGAGCGCACCTTTAAGTCCGGTGATACCGTAGAAGGTGCGGATGTGGTCGATGTCGAGATGCAATATCTGTATAACGATGGGCAGCACTGGCATTTCATGGTGCCGGAAACCTTCGAACAGGTGGCCGCAGACAAATCCGCCGTGGAAGATGCCATCAAGTGGCTGAAGGAACAGGATGTCTGCGTGGTTACGCTGTGGAATGGCGTGCCTCTGAGCATCATGCCGCCGAACACCGTCACGCTCAAGGTCGTCGACACCGATCCCGGTCTGCGCGGTGACACCTCTGGCGGCGGCGGCAAGCCCGCCACCCTGGAGACGGGCGCCGTGGTGCGCGTGCCGCTGTTCGTCGAGATCGGCGACGTTCTCAAGGTGAACACTCGCACCGGCGAATATTTGTCGCGCGCCAAGGGTTGATTGTTCGTTGTCTTTTGTCCAGAGTCGTTGATCCGTGTCGCATAATGAACGACTGGCCTCGGGCAACTGACGATGGACAACCCATCCTCTCGCATCGAATGGCGGCCCACCGCGACGATTGAAAACCTGCGGCTGCGCGGTCGGGTGTTGGCCTCCATTCGCGCCTTTTTCGCCGAGCGCGGCGTGTTGGAGGTGGAAACGCCGGTATTGTCGACCGCGACAGCGACCGACCCGCATCTGGACAGCCTTGTCACCCGCTATACCGGTCCCGGTGCCGCCGCCGGCCTAACCCTCTATCTTCAAACCTCCCCGGAGTTCGCCATGAAGCGCCTGCTCGCCGCAGGCAGCGGGCCTATCTACCAACTGGGCAAGGCATTCAGAAATGGCGAGGCAGGGCGGCGCCATAATCCTGAATTCACCCTGCTCGAATGGTATCGCCCGGGGTTCGATCTGCGTGCTCTGATGGACGAGGTTGAAGCGCTGATAGCGAGCCTGCTAGGCACGCCCGCCGCCGAACGTCTCAGCTATGCCGAAGCCTTTATCCGCCATGCGGGCATCGATCCGCATGCGGCAACTGCCGTCGAACTTAAACGTCTCGCCGCGCTCAAAAAACTTGGTGAATCGCTCGATCTTTCGGATGAAGACAAAGATGGCTGGCTTGATTTGCTGCTGACGCATTTGGTCGAGCCTCATCTGGGCAAGGAGCGGCCGGTATTTATTTTTGATTACCCGCCCTCGCAAGCGGCCCTGGCGCGCATCCGCCCTGGAAATCCGTCCGTGGCGGAGCGCTTCGAGTTGTATATCGACGGCATAGAGCTGGCCAACGGTTATCATGAGCTGGGCGATGCGCGTGAACAGCGGTGCCGTTTCGAGGCGGATCGGGAAAGGCGGAGAATCGCCGGTTTGCCGGGCACCCCTATCGATGAGCGCCTGCTCGCGGCGCTTGAACATGGATTGCCGGATTGTTCCGGCGTGGCGCTGGGTATTGACCGCTTGGTCATGATCGCCGCACAGGCGCAAACGCTTAATGAAGCCATGGCGTTTCCGCTTTTGTGCGTGTAATGCCCCGTCAATTGTTTGTCGAAGTGTCGAAAAAATTTACACCCTACCAGATATTTCTTGCTAGATAATTAGAAAGCGATCATTTGCTTATGTTGCATCTCTTTGTTTTTTTAGTTATTTATTGTTTTTTTCTGATATTTGGTGCGTATTTTGCAACCCGTTAGAGCGGGGGTGTTACGCCGAAAATCGGTACCGATGATTGGTGTTTCCAGGTTCAAACAACGAAAACGGAGGCTATTGTCATGGAACGCCGCTGGGCGACGCGGACGCCCATACACGTAGATGTCGGGATTTTTTACAAGGGCGGGGAAGTCGGAGTGCGCAAGGCTCGGGACATCGGCCTGGGTGGAGTATTTCTGGAAGCCACGGAATTGTCCTTGCCGCTGGAAGCGCACGTCGAACTGATTTTCATGTTGAGGTCGGCAGGCAAGCCGATAAAACACAAAATCAGGGCCAAGGTCGTGCGTGCGACAGACGATGGCGTCGGTTTCATGTTTCGCGATTTCGACGCGATCACTTTCCGCTCCCTGCAGGAAGTGCTGCGTTACAGGGAGCCGCCCGACGAGCATCCTCACTGAAAACCAGGTAAACCGTTTTACTTCGCCGTTTCCCTGAAAGCGTTGTGCGGCGCTTTTTTCAGCCATTTCTCGAAACATTCCGCCCCGCAGAAATAATGGACATAGTCCTCCGCCTCGCAGCTTTTGGCCGCCGAGGCGGGAATTTCTTTCAGGCAGACTTCACAGCTCAACATCCCTTCCTGTTCCGCGCTAGGTTTGGGTTGCATGATCTACTCCTCTTGAAAAGTCCCACATTGCCTGTGATAGTGAAAATGTTGGGTTCTTGATAGAGTTTATCAATGCGTAAACTGATCGTTATCGCCGCCTTGCTGTTGGGTGCGATAGGCAAGGTGAATGATTGAAATTGATTGCCCCATCAGCCTGCAATTACTCAAAGATCGTGGCCAGTCTCGCCAGCACCTCATCCATGATGGGCGCAGGCACATTTTCCACTTTACGGGCGTGACATGAGCCGAGATCAAGAGCGCGAGGTTGGTCACATCGGACCACACCCGTCGTGCTCGTTCCCGCTCCCATGAGCGGCACCGCAAAGCCCGCCGTGCGAGCGAAGTTTCCACCGCTGGTGATTGGCATCACTATCGGGGTTTTCGTCAGGCGATTGAAGGCGGCTGGCGACACGACCAGGACGGGGCGCGTCCCTTGTTGTTCATGTCCGGAAGCCGGATCAAGCGACATCAGAACATTGAGCCAGCAGATTATAGCGTGGACGCGATTGCGGTTAGATCACCAGGCGGCCGTCATCGACGTCCACGCTAACCGTGGCGCCGACCTGTAGATGCAATAGATCGAGGATGGCGGGTGGTACGGCCAGCATGACCGAGCCGCCGACCTTGCGGAGATTGGTTGTGTGCATGATGTGTGTCTCCCGTGAGGATTGTTAAATGATATTTTATGAACATGCCTGGTCATGCCAGGCAAGCGTATTTGTCAACACAAACAAGGCGTGACGGATACTTAACCCGGCAATCAAATTCAGGGTCTTCGTGAAAGAGTGTGGGTAAAAATAGCCATGTATTGGCTGGGAAGCCTTGTTGGAAGCCGGTTTTCAGTGTTTATAAGCTTTGCAAAAACTG
>SBBG01000136.1 GCA_005240065.1 Gammaproteobacteria bacterium
CCGACAAGGAATACCAGATCCTGCGCAATGCCGCCATCGCGGTGCTGCGCGAGATCGGCGTCGAGACCGGCGGCTCCAACGTCCAGTTCGGCATCAACCCGAAAGACGGGCGCATGGTGGTGATCGAGATGAACCCGCGCGTGTCGCGCTCGTCGGCGCTGGCGTCCAAGGCCACCGGTTTCCCCATCGCCAAGGTGGCGGCCAAGCTCGCCATCGGCTACACCCTGGACGAGCTGCGCAACGAGATCACCGGCGGCGCCACCCCGGCCTCGTTCGAGCCGTCCATCGACTATGTGGTGACCAAGGTGCCGCGCTTCACCTTCGAGAAATTCCCCAAGGCCGACGCACGCCTCACCACCCAGATGAAGTCGGTGGGCGAGGTGATGGCGATGGGCCGGACTTTCCAGGAGTCGCTGCAAAAGGCCCTGCGCGGATTGGAAACGGGCGTCGATGGTTTCAACGAACAGCTCGATCTTGCTGCTGCCAAGGGCGCGCTCGATCGCATCCGTACCGAGTTGCGCACCCCAGGTCCCGAGCGGATCTGGTACGTGGGAGACGCCTTCCGCGCCGGGTTGTCCATCGCCGAAGTACACGAGTTGAGCGCGATCGACCCCTGGTTCCTGGCGCAGATCGAAGACCTCATCAAGAGCGAGACCGAAACCAGAAAACTTTCCCTGGCGGATCTGGACAAGGCGCGTCTGTTCGCGCTCAAGCGCAAGGGCTTCTCCGACCGCCGCCTGGCCACGCTGCTGAATGCGAGCGAAGGCGAGGTGCGCGCGCTGCGCCATAAGCTGGGCGTGCGCCCGGTATACAAGCGCGTCGACTCCTGCGCCGCCGAGTTCGCGTCGAGCACGGCGTATATGTATTCCACCTATGAAGAGGAGTGCGAGGCGGAACCGGCCGCGCGCGACAAGATCATGGTGCTGGGCGGCGGTCCCAACCGCATCGGCCAGGGTATCGAGTTCGACTATTGCTGTGTCCATGCCGCCTTCGCCCTGCGTGACGACGGCTACGAGACCATCATGGTCAACTGCAACCCCGAAACCGTGTCCACCGACTACGACACTTCGGATCGCCTGTATTTCGAGCCGCTCACCCTGGAAGACGTGCTCGAGATCATCCATGTCGAAAAGCCCAAGGGCGTGATCGTGCAATACGGCGGCCAGACGCCGCTCAAGCTGGCGCGCGCCCTGGAAGCCGCCGGCGCGCCGATCATCGGCACCACGCCGGACTCCATCGACATCGCCGAAGACCGCGAGCGTTTCCAGAAGCTGATCAGCACCCTCGGCCTGCGCCAGCCGCCCAACCGCACCGCCCGTCACCCCGACGAGGCGGTGACGCTGGCCGAACAGATCGGCTATCCCCTGGTGGTGCGTCCCTCCTACGTGCTGGGCGGCCGGGCGATGGAGATCGTCTATAATGAAGATGATTTGCGCCGCTACATGCGCGATGCCGTGCAGGTGTCCAACGATTCGCCGGTGCTGCTCGACCGCTTTCTCGACGATGCCACTGAGGTCGATGTGGATGCCATCTGCGACGGCGCGGATGTGCTGATCGGCGGCGTCATGGAGCACATCGAGCAGGCCGGGGTGCACTCCGGCGACTCGGCGTGTTCGCTGCCACCCTACAGCCTGAGCCCGGCCATCCAGGACCAATTGCGCGAACAGATCCGCCTCATGGCCAGAGCGTTGGGCGTGGTTGGCCTGATGAACGTGCAGTTCGCCATCCAGGGCGACAAGGTCTATGTACTGGAGGTCAACCCGCGCGCCTCGCGCACCGTACCCTATGTGTCGAAGGCCACCGGCCTGCCGCTGGCCAAGATCGCGGCGCGCTGCATGACCGGGCAGAGTCTGGCCAGCCAGGGCGTGACGCGGGAAGTGGTCCCCGGTTACTATTCGGTCAAGGAAGCGGTGTTTCCGTTCATCAAATTCCCCGGTGTTGACCCGATTCTCGGGCCGGAGATGAAATCCACCGGCGAAGTGATGGGCGTTGGCCGCAGCTTCGCCGAGGCCTTTGCCAAGTCGCAGCAGGCGGCGGGCATCATCCTGCCGCGCGGCGGCCGCGCCTTCATCAGCGTGCGCGAGGCGGACAAACCGCGCGTAGCGGAGCTGGCGCGCGATCTGGCGGATCTCGGTTTCGAGCTTTACGCCACGCGCGGTACGGCGAAGGTGCTGAATGATGCGGGTGTGGTATGCAACAAGATCAATAAGGTGGCGGAAGGCCGCCCACACATCGTCGACATGATCAAAAACGATCAGATCAGCTTCATCGTCAATACCACCGAAGGAAAACTGGCGATCGCGGATTCCTACGAGATTCGCCGCACCGCCTTGCAGCACAAGGTGACTTACACCACAACATTGGCCGGCGCCCGCGCCACATGTATGGCCATCAAACAGGGGGATGAGCATGGCGTGGATCGGTTGCAGGATTTACATAAGGAGTTGACGGCATGAGCAGAGTACCGATGACGGCCGCCGGTGCGCAGCAGTTGCGCGAGGAATTGCAGGAGCTCAAGAGTGTGGCACGTCCGCGCGTCATCCAGGCGATCGCCGAAGCGCGCGCGCATGGCGATCTGCGCGAAAACGCCGAATATGCCGCCGCCAAGGAACAGCAAGGTTTCATCGAAGGCCGCATCGCCGAGATCGAGGCGCAGCTTTCCAATGCCCAGATCATCGACGTCTCGACTGTCAAATCGAACGGCAGAATTGTCTTTGGCGCCACAGTGGACCTGATGAACGTCGCGACCGAAGAGCAAGTGAGCTATCAGATCGTCGGCGACCTGGAGGCCGATATCAAGGCCAACAAGATTTCGATCAGTTCCCCGATCGCGCGCGCCCTGATTGGCAAGGAAGAGGGCGATATCGCCGTGGTGCGCGCGCCGGGCGGCGAGATCGAGTACGAAATCGTGGCGATCAAGTACATTTGAAACCGATGCGCATGGTCTCGATCAGCGAACGGATTCTTCTGACGCTCTGGGTCGGCGGCTTGTGGGCCATCGGCTACTTGGCCGTGCCAGTGCTGTTCCATGCGCTCGACGACCGCCAACTGGCCGGTGAACTCGCCGGGCGAATGTTTGCCATTCTGAGTATCGTCGGCCTGATGTGCGGCGTCTTGTTGCTGATTGGCGCGCTTTACCGGGCGGGAGCGCGCTGGCAGCGTGCTTGGCGGGTATGGGTC
>SBBG01000143.1 GCA_005240065.1 Gammaproteobacteria bacterium
AAGGATGGGGCTTCCCCGTCACCGAATTCTTTCATACCGTGCATGGCGCCGAAGGATGCCTGAAGTACTACCAGGATATGGCCGCACGCCGCAACGAGCTGCCTTTCGAGGTGGACGGCGTGGTCTATAAGGTGGACGATCTCGCCGCGCGCGACAGACTCGGCTTCACCGCCCGCGCGCCGCGCTGGGGGATCGCTCACAAGTTCCCTGCACAGGAAGAGACCACCGTCATCGAGGATATCCTGCCTTCCGTCGGCCGTACCGGCGTCATCACGCCCGTCGCCAAGCTGCGTCCCGTGCAGGTAAGCGGCGTCACAGTCAGCAACGCCACGCTGCACAATCAGGACGAAGTGGAGCGCAAGGACGTGCGCGTGGGCGACACGGTGATCGTACGCCGTGCCGGCGATGTCATCCCGGAAGTGGTGGGTGTCATCAAGGAAAAACGGCCACACGGCACACGCCCCTGGAGAATGCCGGAGCACTGTCCTGAGTGCGGCTCGGAAGTAATCCGCGAAGCGGGGCAGGCCGCCCACTACTGCACCGGCGGCCTGTATTGCCCGGCGCAACGCATGGGCGCGATCCTCCACTTCGCCTCACGCCACGCCATGAATATCGACGGCCTCGGCGACAAGCTGGTGGCGCAGCTGGTGGAAACAGGTCTGGTCAAAACCGTCGCCGATCTCTATCACCTCACCAGGGAGCAGCTTATAACACTCGAACGGATGGGTGAAAAATCGGCGCAAAACCTGCTCACCGCCATCGAAAAATCCAAGCACACCACCCTACCGCGCTTCCTTTACGCGCTCGGCATCAACCAGGTGGGCGAGGTCACCGCCAAACAACTCGCCCGGCACTTTGGCGACCTTGAACCGCTGATGCAGGCCCACCCCGAAGAACTGCAAAACGTCGCCGATGTCGGCCCAATCGTCGCCGATAGCATCCATCATTTTTTTCATCAACCCCACAACCGCGAAGTCATCGCCGCGCTGATCAAGGCCGGCATCCACTGGCCACAGGAAAAAATCAGCCGCGCCCACACACCGCTGGCCGGCAAGACCTTCGTCCTCACCGGCACCCTCGACAGCCTGTCCCGTGACGAAGCCAAGGCGCGTATCGAGGCCCTGGGTGGAAAAGTGAGCGGTAGCGTTTCCGGCAAGACGAGCTATGTGGTTGTCGGCGCCGAGGCCGGCTCCAAGGCGGACAAGGCCAGGGAATTGGGGGTGGCGATGCTTTCGGAGCGGGAGTTTCTTGCGTTGCTGGGGGAAGTTACAAGCCACTGACGGCAACCCACTGTTAGCAACCAAATAGCCGCGCCGCCGCATCCTGCGTCAGCCGATCACGGCTCATGTACAAGGCCGCAATGGTCACCGGCAGCAAGGATCCCAAGACATCGCCGTTCAACAACGGCGGGCACAATCACGGTTTCGATAGCCCCCCCTGATCCATCCCGCCAGCGGCGTCTTGCAGTTCAGCGGCACAGATACCGACCCCGCCCCGCTCGTGGTGCGCGGCCAGACACAGAATACCGAGGTGAAGGTTACGCACCCCCTGTCCCGGGTGGCCGGCAAGATCATGGTGGAGAGTACGCTTATCTCCCCGCCAAGATGGTTCTGCGCCGCGCGATGTTTTACGCTCAATCCCTGGAAAGACAAGGACACCATCGACGTGGGGATACGCGGACTGGTGGCGCTGTTCGCGGCGCCCGGTGATGATTTCGTGTTCAAACCCCGCCCTGCGGGCGACACCCACCCGCAGGCGAATTACGGGACGGAGCGGCTGATCGATGGGATCAGGGTTATTGCCGCAGCCTACAGAGAGCAAACTGATCGCAAGCCCCGCATCACGGACATGAACCTGCCCAAGGGCGGGATGTTCGACCTACACAACGGGTGGTTCGTCGACGGGAACAACGGCCATGTGTCCCATCACACCGGCAACGATGTCGATTTCAGCGCGCTCGACGATGGCGGGCAGTCGATCAATTGTTTTCTGCAGAGTACCAACGAAATGAAAGATGCGTTCAAACAAACCAAAAGCACTTTCAAGCAGTGTTACAAGAAAGGCCACTACCACATTCGCTTTCCATAATGGGCAAGGGGGTTGCATGTTTTCCGCATATCATGGTTGTCCGCATCCAGTCCTTCCCTGGATCAAGCGTTTCTTTCTTCCTTTATTGATGTGCGCCAGCGCCGCCACCAACGCCGCGCCGCAGCAACTGGGGGAGATGCCGGTACCGGTGCTCACGGGGGTGCAAGTGCGGGCCGGGGTGAATTTCGACGCCGCCACCCGGCGCTACACGTATTCCTATGCGGTGAGCAACCCCGGCACGAACACCGGCGAGATCTGGCATGTCGCGCTCGATATGACGAGCCGCGCCGCGCTTCCCTTTGGTTCTTCGGGGTTGACGATTTCCCGAGGAGCTATGAAATTGTATTCTTTTGACCAATTATTGGCGAGGCGGCAACCAATGCTGCTGTCGGACGGGACGAGGGTGATCCCTTTCGGGCAACACGCTCCCCAAG
>SBBG01000211.1 GCA_005240065.1 Gammaproteobacteria bacterium
CCCTTTAAACAAGGACCTTTTCAATGCGCAACACAACCTCGAGGATGACGCGCTTTGTAACCAATTGAATCTGTTTGATTCTTAACCGGACACTAGTGATTTTTTATATCTGTTGACATCAAAAAAATTAGTGTAATCCTTGCTTCCAAGTCAAAAACAACAAGGAAGTTTTCATGGCTTGTCACAAGAAGGGGGTATACGCGCTCATTCTGCTGCTGTCCGCCGGAATGAGTTATGCCGCGCCACCCACGGCGGCGCAAATCGACACCGCGAGAAATAAAGCGCTCGCCTGGCTGCTCACCCATCAGAGCGGAGAGGGGAGCTGGAAAAACCAGCTTGGCGCGGAGATCATCACCACTTCCTCGATTCTCGAAGCCCTCGAAAAAACGGGCGTCAAAGGACCGGCATACTCACGCGGTACAGGCTGGCTGAGCAACGCCAAAACCGCCAGTACTGATTCCCTGCCGCGCAAGGCCATCTCGATGTACAAGGCGGGCATGGATACAGCGTCTCTGATGACTTCCCTCATCGCCATGCGCGGTGGCAGCAGGAGCTGGGGCGCCTACGCGAGATACGGCGGCACCTTTCCTGGCACCTCCCTGGCGATGGAGGCCATTCAGAATCACCGGGACCGTTTATGCGGATACCGGCTTCGGACTGGGATTTATCGGCCTCCCGGCAGAACGCCGATGGCGGCTGGCCCTATAACAAGACTGCGATTTCGTCCCCGCCGAGCGAAATCATTCCCACCGCGCACAACATCATCACTCGCAACCGCTACAAGACCAATTACGCCGTACAGACCAACATCACCAACGGCATCAATGCAGCCGCTTGGCATCAACGCCAATACGCTGGGCAGTGCCATCAATGCGGGGGCTACCAATAATGACCGGGACTGGGGACAGACGATGGTGTTCATCGACTTGCCCAATCCTCTGGCCACGGGAACGGCAACGATAGAGCTCCTGCAAGGTACGACAGCGGTTGCGCCGCCGATCATAGTGACCATCGTCGCTGGTGTCGGAAGCGCCAATACTTTCGCTGGCTCTTCACCCTTGCCCACCGGCACGACGACGGAGAACATGCTTGGCTCTTTGGAGCGCAGCACGTCGTATGTCGTGACTTTCGGTGGATCGACAGTCATTCCCTACGCCATCCAGCTCGATCTGAATCGCACGGCGAACATTGGCAGGCCTTGGGTTGCCAATCCGCGCGGTGATCTGAAAAATCTTGCCTGGAATGACAATGGTAGCAAAATTACTGTACTGATGACGCCGGCCAATGGCTTGACGCCTCCTGCGATGAGTTATTTCAAATTCTATGTGTCGGGGGGGACGCGGGCCTGGCATACGCCACCAACAGCCTCAAGGCCTACGATATCAACGGCAATGCGATCAGCGGCGTTACCCCGGTCATTACGGCGATCAACTGAATCGAAAACCAGGCAATCGAACAAATAGGTGTCCATTGTCCAGTGGTAGGGTGCGTCTCACGCACCAAATGGATGGTGCGTGAGACGCACCCTACGGAACACTGGAGAGAAAATCTGGAAAAGCAGATGAACTTGATTGCCTGGTTAATACCTGAAGCTGTAGGGGTGAGCGTGGCTTGGGCTGAGAAACCCCGAGCCGCAACCGGAGAGCGCCTATGATTCATACAAGATTTCCGCGCTTGAATCGCCGGGCCTTGCGTTTGTTCATTCCGGGGCGTCGTTGCGCAAGACGCTGGCGAATCTCATCCCCAATGCCTACGCCTGGGCGCCCGACCCGGTTCCGGCGGAGGCTGCCAGTTGCGGCTACAGCGCTGCTGATCTGGCGCAAACCGAAGAGGTGCAGATAACACAGGAAATCAGGGATCTTGCGGAGAAGCTGGGGTATTCTCCGGCGCGTATTTTTCAGTGGGTGTCGAACGAGATCAAATTCGAGTCCTATTACGGCTCGCTCAAAGGAGCGTTGGGCGCTCTGTATGCCAAAGCGGGCGGTTCCACGGATCAGGATCGTTACTCATTGCGTTGCTGCGCGCCTCGAACATTTCCCGCGCGTTATGTCAAAGTCCAGATCCAGGTCAACAAGACAAGGGTCAAGTCTTGATATGACATTTTCATCTTGCCTTACCGGCGGCCGCCTCACCGTCTACCAATACGCCCCCCCAAGGACAACGGTACCAGGTCTTGCAATGCAACATCACCCGTTTGAAGCGCCATTGTCAACACATGTGTTAATGCAAGACCTGGTACCTTGGAGGTACCTCATCCATAAATCGCTGTATACTACCCCGGCAATGGCGGCTGGCGTTAGCGATAAGCTCTGGAGCATTGCAGATATTGTAGCGCTTGTGCCGGAGCCGGAAGCTAAAAAGCGCGGTTCCTGCAAAAAGAAGAATTCAAACTGAGACACTACCCCGTTTTCTTAATTATTGATAGCCAAGGTGCCTGACTGCTATATTCCAAAATAATGGTCGAAGCAGGAAATGTAAGAATGTACATGGCAACACTGACATCGAAATTTCTGTTGATCAGCCCGAAAACCATCCGGGAACGCCTTAGGCTGAAAGCGGGTCAACAATTCGTCTTTGTGACCAAGGGCGAGACTATTACGATGGCGCCCAAGCGGGACGCCGGGGAACTCCGCGGCATGCTGCGGGGAGCAAACCCCGAAGGGTACCGTGATCGTCGGGAACAAGCATTTTTCGAGTTCACTATTCTGGAGAGATAAACCATGGCGCAAATGCACGAGATTGATTATCAGATCTTCGGTTCCGAGATGCAGTACGTCGAGATCGAGCTCGATCCGCAGGAGGCGGCGGTGGCCGAGGCGGGGGGCATGATGTACATGGATGACGGCATCGCCATGGAGACGGTATTTGGCGACGGCTCGCAGCAGAAATCCGGATTTCTCGGTGCGCTGATGGGCATGGGCAAGCGGCTGCTCACTGGCGAGTCGCTGTTTATGACCATCTTTCTGAACCAGGGCGGCGGCAAGCGCAAAGTGGCCTTCGCCGCGCCTTATCCGGGCAAGATCGTGCCTCTGCATCTGTCGGAGCTGGGCGGGCAAATCATCTGCCAGAAGGATTCCTTTCTCTGCGCGGCCAAGGGTGTATCGGTCGGCATCGCTTTTCAGAAAAAACTTGGCGTCGGACTGTTCGGCGGCGAGGGCTTCATCATGCAGAAGCTGGAGGGTGACGGTTACGCCTTCGTCCACGCCGGTGGTACGCTGATGGAGCGCACTCTGGCGCCGGGCGAGACCATCCGCGTCGATACCGGCTGCCTGGTGGCGTTGCAACCTTCGGTGTCCTATGACATCGAATATGTCGGCAAGGTCAAGTCGGCGCTGTTCGGGGGTGAAGGGCTGTTTTTCGCTACGCTGCGCGGGCCGGGCAAGGTATGGTTGCAATCTCTGCCGTTGAGCCGTCTGGCAAACCGCATCTATGCCGCCATGCCGGCCACGGGCGGCAGCCGTGAGGAAGGCTCGTTATTGGGCGGGTTGGGAAATATCCTCGATGGAGACAGGTGATCGCGGCGCTTCCTCTTCTTCGCCAGGCAATTTTTCAGCCGAATCTTTTACCGCGCTCTGCTTTGGTCCCGGGCTTCGTCCCGAGGGCGAGCGGATCGCTGCGCGCCTGGATGAGGAGGGCGTGTGTCTGTGGCCTGGAGGGGCGCGGGAACAGCGTGTTCCCTATCGGGCGCTCCAGGTTGCCGCAGGAGGGTTCGACCACGAACAGATGATCTTGTCGTGGAATCCGGGTGGCGAGCAGTGGTCGCTGACGTTGAGCGACAAACCCGCCAAGGATTTTCTGCTTGCTCACGCCCCGCCCGCCCTGGAGCCGCAACTGACGCCCTGGAAAAAGAAAATCCGCGCCGGCCGGCACAGAATGCGGTTAGGCTGGACGGTACTGGCGTTGTTTCTGCTCGCGCCTTTCCTGCTGCTGGCGGTCTTTTTATGGCAGACCGATCGCATCGTGGATTGGGCCGCCAGCCGCATTTCGGTGCAGAATGAACAAAAACTCGGCGAGCTGATTTTCGAGCAGGCCAAGCCTTCACTCAAGCTCATCACCGAGGGCGAGGCGCCGCGCGTGATCGAGCAGATCGGCGGGAAATTGACGGCGGGCACGCCCTACGCCTTCAAATGGCACGTCGCTGACGATCCGGCCATCAACGCCTTCGCCATTCCCGGCGGTCATGTCGTGGTCTTTACCGGCCTCATTAAGGCGGCCGATTCGGCCGAGGAAGTCGCGGGGGTGCTGGCCCATGAGGCAGAACACGTATTGCAACGACACAGTCTGAAAGCGATGATCCACAACCTGGGCTGGCGCGCGGCGATTGCCGTGGCGGCGGGTGACTGGACGGGCGGGCTGGCGGGTGAACTCGCGGCCCAGATGGGGATATTGAAATTCGGCCGGGACAAGGAATCCGAGGCTGATCTGAAAGGTCTGGATCTGCTCAGGAAAGCGCGAATCGCCCCCGGAGGCATGGTATCGTTCTTCGACAAACTGGCAAAGCAGGGCGGCGCTCCCATCGCCCTGCTGTCCACCCACCCAGCCAGTGCCGACCGCATGGCGGCATTGCGCGTGGCAATTGCGAAGAACGGTTCCTGGCAAAGTCAGCCTTTGCCGTATGATTGGGCAAGTGTTAAGGCGACATTGCCGGCCAAATGAGGTTCATCGCTTGTCAAAAATATAATGGCTGGATCTTTGCCTGGATATTGCTGACACTGGGTTTTGCCGTTCAGGCGCAGGAGGAAACCGTCACTCTCCCTGCGGCCATCAGTCCGCTGATCGGCAGCGAATTTGAATATACCGCGCAGCGCGGCGATTATCTGACCAGGATCGGCGCCCGTTTCGGCATGGAGCAGCGCGTGCTGGCGCGGATGAACGATCTGAAGTGGAGCGCCGCCCTGAAACCGGGTCAGGTGTTGCGGATTGACAACCGTCATATCGTGCCGAAGCGGCAGGAAGAGGGTATAATCATCAACTTGCCGCAACGCATGCTGTATTTTTTTCGGCAGGGCGAGCTGCTGCTCTATTATCCGGTGGGGTTGGGTCGTCCCGACTGGCAGACCCCAACGGGACGCTTCAAGGTGGCCAACCTCCAGGAAAACAAGACATGGTATGTGCCCAAATCCATCCAGGAGGAAATGCGGCGGGAAGGAAAAGCGGTGCTTACCGAAGTGCCGCCGGGGCCGGAAAATCCCCTGGGCAAGCACTGGATCGGGCTCAATTTCGACGGCTACGGGATTCACGGCACGATCGCACCGGCGAGCATTTACCATTTTCAGAGCCACGGCTGTATCCGCTCCCATCCGGACGATATCGCGCGGCTCTTTCCCCAGCTCAGCGTCGGCCAGCCGGTCAATATCATCTATGCCCCGGTATTGCTGACGCGCCTCGAGGATGGCCGCATCTTTCTCGAAGTGCACCGGGATGTTTATAAAAAGGGCGGTGATCCGCTAAAGACAGTGCAGGATGCGGCCCAGTCCCAGGGCATTACCGGCATGATGGACTGGGAAAGGGTGAAAGAAGTGATTCGCAAAAAAGAGGGTTTGGCCCGCGAGGTGGGCCAGCCCGTGAATGTCATGGGTATCTCTAAAAATTCGATCAAGGTGCGAGGGCAAGGCGGAAATGGGCGAAAAAGCGGAGTGTACACGGAGTCTGCCGCTTCCCGGCCCCGCATTTGAGCACATTTCCAACGCCGCCATCGCGGCTTCAGCGGATTTTTAGAGGTGCCCTTATCCCGAAGGGAGGGATCCAATGAAAGACATAAACCGTCGCCAATTCCTGAAATTGGGCTTGTTCGCCGCCGCTGCGGGGTTGATGCCGTTGACGGCGCGCGCCACGATGCGCGAGAGCGTGGCGCCGGAGCGGTCGTTGGCCTTTTACAATACCCATACCGGAGAAAGCATCCAGACCGTATACTGGGCCGAGGGACAATATATCCCGGCGGCCTTGGCCGAAATAAACACCTTGTTGCGCGATCACCGCAACAACGAGGTGGCAGAAATGTCGAGAGACTTGCTCGATCTGCTTCATGGCCTCAACAGCGCGATCGACCCCCGTCAGCCTTTTCATGTGATTTCGGGCTATCGCTCCCCGTCCACCAACGCCATGCTCGCCGCGCGTAGCGATGGAGTGGCCAAACACAGCATGCATCTTGAAGGTAAAGCCATCGATATCCGCGTTCCAGGATGCGAGCTGATTGTGGTGCGCCGCGCGGCCTTGGCGCTGCAAAGCGGCGGCGTGGGGTACTATCCCGGTTCCGGCTTTGTGCATGTGGATGTGGGCAGAGTGAGGCAGTGGCAGGGATAATCCGGGTTTGGGGGAGAGGGAATGTCGGACAACGGAGAAAACGAAGATAAAAAACCCGGCTTTTTGGCTTTATTGCGGGCATCGGGCGGACTGTTCACCGCCATAGCGATCGCCGTGGTGGGATTCATCACCAACAGTTCGCTGGAGCGAATGAAAGCCAGCGAAACGCGCGCGCAACTCTACGCCGAATTGATGAGCAAGCGCGAAGATGCGGACAGCGCATTGCGCAAGGACATGTTCGTCTCGATCATCCAATCCTTTGTCGATCCGAGCGCTGCTTCGCTGGAAAAGAGCGTGCTCAATCTCGAGCTGCTCGCCTACAACTTTCACGAAGCGCTTAATCTGAAGCCGCTGTTCGTGCATGTCGCCAAGCAGGTGCAAGCCAGCAGAGATGCGAGCCGGGTTGATTATCAGGAAAGACTGGAGCGCGTCGCCCATGAAGTGTCACAGAAGCAGATCATGGTGCTTGGCGGTGCGGGCAGGACGTTCGACAGAGTCATCGACCTGGAAAGCCTGCGCGCCAATCCGGGAGTGGGCGTGGCGCTTGATGAGGAGACCCTTGAGGTCGACGGCATCAAGAGGATTTTCAGAATCCGCGTGATGGAGGAAAACCCCGAAACCCGCGAGTTCAAGGTCCTGCTGACTGTCGCCACACCCAAAGGGCAGGATCAGGAAGAAACGAATGTCAGCGAATTCTGGGCCGGTGCTTTCGATTTTCCGATGATCGACAACGTGCGACTGCTACCCGATCAGCGTGCCGCCATCGTGTTGAACCGCTATGACCAGACCAGCGCTTACATGACGCTCATTTATTTTCCCGGCAGCTATGCCGGGTTGAAGGAAAAGCCTTATTTTCAGGAAGTCATGAAGCAGCTTTTGAACACTCAGCCGGGATAGCCGGTAAATGAGCCCCCTCTCCCAGCAGGAGAGGGGGGTGAATTTTCTCAACTCTGTACTTCTATCCTGTTGATCACATCTTCCACGCCGGAGATATACCAAGCGTTCAATTCCGCCGCCTTCCTCTCTTCTTGCGTTTTGACGAGCCCTTGCAGGGTGACGACTCTGTCGCGTGTCCTGAGCAGGATTTGTCCCGCGTCTCGGATCAGCGGGTCTCGCTCCAGCACCATACGCAAGGTGTCGGTGATTTCATCGTCATTGTCTTCCTGGTGCGGCACCACTTTCAGTTTGTTCACTACATCGCGGCAGCCCGGCGTCCAACGTGCCAACACTTCGGCCAGGCGCTTGTGCGAGAGGCTGGCGGCCTCGCCGGTTAATGTCACCACGCCATCCTCAACCGCGACTTCTATTTGCCCGCAAGGTTCCAGGCCGCGGTCACGCTGCACTTCCGATTGGCCTTTTATCCGCGCCAGGACGGCGCAATTGCGTAATGCCGGTTCCCCGAGAATGAATCTGCACACTGAATCACGAATGGCGCCGTCGCCTTTGTGTTCGGTACGGATCACGCGAAGTTTGTCGACGATGCTTTTCGTGCCGTTGACGGCGGTCGCTCGTTTCAATGCGAGCCTCTTCGCGGCGATATTTTCCACTTCACCTTCCAGCACCAGAGCGCTGTCGGTGATGTTCACGCTGATGGGGTGGCTATGCAGATTGATGCGGGGGTCATGTTCCAGTGCCGCGCGAATCTCGCGCACGATCATTTCTTTTGTTTGCATGAGTAGTCCTTGTCTTCTGTGATGGATGAAGCCGGCCAGTGAGAGTGCTGAAAGATCCGCCGGGCAGTATCCGGCATTAAACATGACGGCTGAATCGTCCATGTTTGGCGTAGGACATCAACCCTCTGAACTGTTCGCCCCTCAGGTGAATCAGATCTTCGTGGCTACCGCCTTCGAAGTAAATATCGGATTGATCGGCAAGACTGTCGTCCCAAACCATTTCGATGCCGTAGGCGGCGCCCAACGGCGGGATGGCGCCGACATCGCAGTCTCCGAATACCGAGGCGATTTCGCGTTCCGTGGCAAGGCCCAGTTTACGGTTCAGAGCGCGGTGCAGGGCGCCCATTTCGAGGCGGTGAGTGCTTGGCAGGACGGCCATGAGATAACCGCTTTCATCTTCCAGCAAAACCGCTTTGGCCAGCCGGTCGCCGGGGATGCGCGCCATTTCAGCGGTTTCCATGCTGTTGTGAGAGCGTTGGTGGGGTATGACTTCGTAGCTGATGCCTTTCCTCGTCATATAGCTTTCGAGTGTGTGTGCGATGGCCATGGTGATTCCTCCATGTGTGTGTATAGCCAGAACATGCACGATGCCAAAAGCCCCTTTTCCATGGCGCTTCGGGCACACAATGCAAAAACGCGAGAGCGGTTTTGCGTTCCGATTTATTAACTGCCTGTTATGCTCGGATAATGCGACATATCCGTATGTTTCGAAGAGCAGGCCGCACAGAAAGTTGAGCGTTAAAGTAGCCTGTTGGAGATGAATGGAAGCGAAAAACAATAGAACACTTTATCGAGTGCTCTGTTACTTATATGCGGCATTTTTTTTACAAAGTCAAGGGGAATGTCAAGGCTCATAACTGATGCGGTAAATGACATCGGCGGCGTCGTCCGAGATCAACAGCGCGCCGTCGGGCATGATCTGGATATCGACCGGCCGGCCCCAGGCGCTGTTGCCTTGCAGCCAGCCTTCGGCGAAGGGCTGGTATTTCACGGCGCGGTTGCCTTCGATCTGTACCAGGGTGATGCGGTAGCCGATCTTCACGCTACGGTTCCATGAGCCGTGTTCGGCGATGAAGATCTGGTTGCGGTATTTCTCGGGGAACATGGCGCCGGTGTAGAAGCGCATGCCGAGGGAGGCGACATGAGGGCCGAGCGGCATGGCGGGCGGGGTGAATTCGCCGCATTTGTGCTGTTTGCCGAATTCGGGGTCGGCGATATCTTTGCCATGGCAGTGGGGGTAGCCGAAGTGCATGCCCTTGCGCGGCGCATAATTCAGTTCGTCGGGCGGCTGATTGTCGCCCATCCAGTCGCGGCCGTTATCGGTGAACCATAATTCTCTGGTCGCCGGATGCCAGTCGAAGCCCACCGTATTGCGCACACCGCGGGCGAAAATTTCCAGATTCTTGCCGTCCGCATCCATGCGGGTAATGACGGCATAGCCTGGCTCGTCGCAGATGTTGCAAGGCGCGCCGATCGGCACATAAAGCTTGCCGTCGGGGCCGAAGCGGATGAATTTCCAGCCGTGGTGCTGTTCCTTGGGGAAGCTGTCGTTGACCACCACCGGGGCGGGCGGGTTCTTGAGGCGTGACTCGATGTTGTCGAAACGCAGCACACGGCCGATCTCGGCAACGTAGAGCGCGCCGTCGCGGAATGCGACGCCGTTGGGTGAGTTCAGGTTCTCGGCAATGGTGATGATCTCGTCGGCCGTGTTGTCCCGATCACGGTCAATAATGGCATGGACCTTGCCCGCGCCGCGCGTGCCGACGAACAGCGTACCGCCGGGACTGAGTGCCATTGAGCGCGCCCCGTCGATATTCGGGGCGTAGACGCCGATCTTGAAACCGGGTGGCAGCTTTATCCTGTCCAGGGGCGGCTCCGCCGCATTGCAGGCGGCAATGCCCGTGAGCATGAGTGATGCTAGCAAGCCCTTGCTGATCTTCACAGGCGCTAACTCTCCATGACCAGCGCGATCTTCCCCGTTGCCGAGCCCTGTTCCAGCCACTGGTGCGCCTTGGCGGCTTCGTCCAGAGGGAAAGTGCGCGTGAGAGCGATTTTCAGTTTGCCGGTATCGAACAAGGTGGCGCATTGTTCAAGTATCCCTGCCTGGTGTTGCTGCGCTTCCGTCAGCCCATAATACATGGGCGACAGCATCAATTCATAGCTGACGCGCAGATTGCGTTGCCGCGCCTCTTTCCAATCTGTTTCGGCGCCGGGTTGCAGCAGGGTGACCAGATCGCCGTAGAAGCGCACGGCGGAAAACGTGGCGCCGAAGGTCTTGCCGCCTACGGTGTCCAGCGCCAGGTCGATGCCCTTGCCATCGCTCCAGTCGAGCACGGCTTGGACGAAATCGGTCTGCTTGTAGAGGATCGCCTCATCGGCCCCCAGGCCGCGCACGAAATCGGCTTTGGCAACGGAACCCACGGTCGTACACACCCGCGCCCCGGCGATTTTCGCCAGTTGTATCGCCACATGGCCGACGCCGCCCGCACCCGCGTGGATCAGCACTTTTTGACCCGCCTGCAAGTGGCCCCGGTCGTGCAGTGATTCCCAGGCCGTGATCAGCGCCAGCGGCGCGGCGGCGGCCTGGGCGAAACTGAGCGAAGCGGGTTTGCGGGCGGCGTAGCGCTCGTCGATCACGGTATATTCGGCGTAGTTGCCGGGCTCCCCGCCGATGCCGCCGTTGCAGAAATAGACCTCGTCGCCGGGCTTGAAGCGCTGTGCGGCAGGCCCGGACGCTTCAACGATCCCCGCTCCGTCGCAGCCGAGAATGGCGGGAAGCCTCCCCGGATAATAGGTGCCGCGGCCTCGCAACTTGGTATCCACCGGGTTAACCCCTGCAGCTTTGAGGCGGATGAGCAGATCGCTATCGCGGCGCAGGGCGGGTTTTTCGATTTTCCTGAGCTGGAGCACGCCCGGACCGCCGACGGCGGTCATCATGATCGCTTTCATGAAACTTGTTCCTCAAGAAAGACAATTTTCACAATTTAGCATACACAACTTGGCCGAGCTGTTGCATCATAGTATTACAATCGAGGTAGAGTCTCATATGCGGAGGGGGATATGATTCATCATCGTTCAACGATCAAAGCGGCCCTGCTATGGTGCGCCGCGTGTGTGCTGGCTGCGTGCTCGGGCAACAGCCTGGTGCTGAACAAGAATGTCACCGGCATGCCGGATTGGGTGAGCGACGGCAGCCGGATCGTGAAAAAGGATGAGCGCCGCTTGATTCGTGGTGTGAAAATGGCGTCGCTGGCCGATCTGTCGCTGCAAAGACCATTCGTGACGCACGAGAACAACTTGCATCCGATGCGCGTCAGTCCCAGGGGCGATGTGTTTCCCACTCCCCAGCCAAATAACCCCAATAACAACTTGCCACCGATCAGCTCCGCCACGCTGGGCAATATCTCCGCGCAAGGCCCGGCCGCCGATGAGCGCGCGCGGCAGGAGGTGGCTCACATCCTGTCCGCCATGATGAAAACGATTGCCAACGAGTATGTGGCATCATCGGAAGTCAAGGGGGCCGGCAAGGAAGAGATTGCGCGGCAGGCCGGTGTCATGGCGGCGGAGATGCTCAAAACCGTGCGTATAACCGATCATTGGCGCGACGAAAAGAGCAACTTCCTGTATGCTCTGGCCGAACTGGATGTCGCGCAGAGCAAGGAGATGCTGAAGCGCGCCGAGGGTTTGAACGCCGATTTTCAGCATCATACTGAAAACCAGTTGGATAATGTTTTCGATGTTATGGCCGTCGCTAAAGGCCGAAAGTAATGTTTGTCGTGATGGATCTCAAGAGGTAGAACATGAAACCGTGTTATTTTCTGGGTCGCGCCGTTGTTTGGCTGGGTATCGTCAGTCTGCTGGCGGCCTGCGGAGGAAAAACCCTGGTCGAAAGTAATTTAGGCCTCAAAGGGGCGCCAGACTGGGTGAACAAAGGCACGCAGATCCTGAAGGATGATGGCGGCCGGTTGATACATGGCGTGGGAATGGCATCGCCCATGGGTAACATCTCCTTGCAGGGTACCACCGCCGACGATCGCGCCCGCGCCGAAGTCGCTCGTGTCCTGTCGAGCATGATGGATGTGGTGTCCAGCGATTATGCAGCCTCCGCGGGAAAAGGCATGAGCGAAGAGGCGGTATCGCGGCAGATCAAAAACACGACCCGGGTGATGCTGAGCGGCGCAAAGATCATCGCACGGTGGCGTGACCCGAAAACCGGTAACCTGTTTTCCCTGGCCGAAATGGACATGAAACAGACCAAGGAATTGGTGAAAAATATAGATGAAATCAATGCTGATCTGCGCGCGTATTTTGCGAAAGAGAGCGACAATGTATTCGACCGGATTGCCGCTGGAGGTGGAAGAAAATGAGGGCTCCGTCTTTTGGCGCGCGCCGCGCGGCCTGTGTATCACTGATGGCGGTATTCCTGAGTGTGTTTTCCACCGGTTGCGCCACTCGGGTGGAACGTCTGCCGGTCGATGAGGTGCAAGACCTGAGCGGCGCCTGGAACGACACTGATTCCCGGCTGGTGTCGGATGAGATGATCAAGGATGTGCTGTCGGCGCCTTGGCTGTCCGCCTATCAAGGCGCGCATAAAGCACCGCCCGCCCTGATCGTTGGCGAGGTACGCAATCTCAGTCATGAACACATCAACACGCAAACGTTTATTTCCGACATGGGGCGGGTATTGATCAATTCCGGCAAGGTGCAATTTGTCGCGTCGCGCGGCCAGCGCGAGGAAATCCGCGAAGAACGCAAGGATCAGGATCTCAACGCGCGCGAAGACACCCGTAAGCCCATGGGCATGGAACAGGGCGCCGACTTCATGCTGAAAGGTGCGATCAACACCATCGTCGATGCCAGCGGGAAAACCCAGGTACGTTATTATCAGGTCGATTTGTCACTGATCAGCATGTCCGACAATCGTATCGTATGGGTCGGGCAAAAGAAGATTAAAAAACTGGTGGAGCGTAGCAAGCTACGTTTCTGACAGGTATGAGCCGATACAGGTTGCCGCGCTCCTTGCCCTTGTTGTATGCGCTATGTCTGACCGGCTGCGCGGCACACAGCGAATCCTTCCGGGCTGTTGAGAAAAATCTGGCGAACCAGCAGCCACAGCAGGCGCTCGAAGCACTGGACAAGCAAAAGGGGGCGCGCGCGGATGAAGTGCTCTACCTATTGAACAAGGCCATGCTTCTGCGCATCGCCGGTGATTACCGGGCCAGTATCGAATCATTCGAATTGGCGCAGCAGCGCATGGAGGCCCTGTCCGCACTCAGTCTGCGCGAACAGGGCGCCTCATTCATCATCAATGACAGCACCCGTAGTTATGTCGGCGAGCCTTTCGAGCAGGTCATGGTGTCTGTGTACAAGGCGCTCAATTATCTGCAACTGGGCGATCGTGACGGCGCGCGGGTGGAGGCGCTGCAAATCGACCTCAAGCTGCGTGCCGCGGAGGGCAAACATCTCGGCGAGGCGTTTGCACGTTATCTCACCGGCATCATTTACGAGGATCTCGGCGAATGGAGCGATGCCATGATCGCTTACCGCAAAGCCTATGAAGGCTATCGCAAGAGTTCGCAGGAATATCGCGTCGATGTTCCCGGTTTTTTGAAAGAAGACTTGCTGCGTCTGGCTTCGATACTGGATCTCAAGGATGAACTGGAAAAATACCGTCAGGAATTCGCTGTTCAAAACAAGCAAAGCGACCCGCCGAGCGCTCCGGAAAGTGAGCTCATTTTCGTTCTGAGCAATGGCCTTGCGCCCGCAAAAAGGGAAAACAGCGTGGCGATGATGGCTCCTTCCCGGGTTGGGGCTGGGCTGGTACGTATTTCTTTGCCTTACTTCGAGTCGCGTGTCCCTTCGGTAAGCAAGGCGTATATCCGCCTTGAGGATCGCGGAATCGTGGCCGAAAGAGTGGAGAATGTCGATGCGATCGCCATCGCGACGCTCTCCGAGCAAATGCCGGAGATAACCGCCCGCGGCATCGCGCGCGTCGTTGCGAAACGGCAAGTCGCCATGCAAATCGGCAAAAATAACAAGAATGATGCCTTGGCTGTGATAGCCGATGTCATAGGTTTTATCACCGAACGGGCCGATACGCGCAGTTGGTCCACCTTGCCCTATGATATCCATTTGGCGCGCTTCCCGCTCGGCGTCGGCAGTTATACGATTAAAATCGAATTGCGGGATCGCGGTGACAATATCGTTGCCACTCGAGAGTTTCATGATGTTCTGATTCATAAAGGCAAGAAAACCTATCTGTCATACCACTGGATAAATCTGTAGGGAGCCAAGGCCACTCGATGAAATCGTATACGCTATGGGCGATAACTTTGATCGCTGTCTCCACGCTGGCAGGATGTGCGGGAAAACCGAATAAACCCGACTGGATGATGGGTGACACACCGCGTTATCAGGAAGCCGAATTTCTCATCGGGCACGGCGACGGTGTAACTTCGGAGGAAGCCAAGGATCGCGCACGCACCGATCTGGCGAAGATCTTTTCCGTATCTGTGATCGCGGAAAGCAGCGATGTCTCGGTGTTCAAAGGCGGGGAAAGCGGCCATGATCAAGGGCAGGAACGCACCGAGACGAATATCAGCCGCACCTTGAACACCCGCACCGATCAGATCATGCAAGGCGTGCGCATCGCGGAGATGTGGCATGATCCGCAGACACAGCGGCATTATGCGCTGGCGGCATTGCGGCGCACATCGGCGGCGATGAGCCTGCGTCAGGAAATAAGCAGGCTGGACGATGCGACCGCGCACAATGTCGAGCGCGCAAGAAATGCGAGCGATCTTTTTGACAAGATCGGCGCCGCGCGCCAGGCGCTCGATGCGCAGATGGAACGGGCCGCCTATCAGAAAAGCCTCAAGGTGGTGGATCGCACCGGGCAGGGGATGCCGTCAAGCTGGACAGTGGAGCGTTTGCGCGCCGATCTGGATGATCTGCTCAAACGAGCGCGCATTGGCGTGCGCGTGGGTGATGATGCGACAGGACGACTGAGCCAATCCGTGGCGGGCGGCCTTGCCGCCGCAGGTATGGCGGAAACCCGTGAGAACCCCGATTACCTGGTGGATGCCCGGCTTGATCTTGCCGATCTCGGGCGCCGCGAAGGCTGGCATTGGGTGACGGGAACGCTGCAAGTGCAGCTCAGCGAACGCGCCAGCGAACGCATTCGCGGCACCAAGCGCTGGTCTATCAAGGCTTCAGCGCAGGACAGTGCGTTGGCCAGGCAGCGCGCGCTGGATCAAGTCGATCAAATACTCAAAAAGGAGTTGGGCGATGCTGTTATGGGATTTGTGGTAAACAAACATGGCGATTGAAATAGAACGCAAATTTCTCGTGCGCAACAACGAGTGGCGCACCCAGGCATCGCAAGGTATTTTTTATCGCCAGGGCTATATGTCGAGCACGCCCGCCTGCTCGATCCGGGTGCGTTCCGGTGGTGGCAAGGGTTTTCTCAATCTCAAGAGCGCGACGCTCGGCGTCACGCGCAAAGAATACGAATACCCCATTTCCGAGCAGGAGGCCAACGAGATGCTCGATCTGTTTTGCGGGCGGCCACTGATCGAAAAGACACGCTACCACGTTGAACACGCGGGACACACTTGGGAGGTCGACGTGTTCGCTGGCGACAACGAGGGATTGATCGTTGCGGAGATCGAGCTTAACGATGTCGATGAACCCTTCGAACTGCCGCCCTGGGCGGGCGAGGAGGTGTCTCACGATCCGCGCTATTACAATGTCTGCCTGGTGAAACATCCTTACAAGGATTGGCGCGATTCGGAAGCCGGGTGAACAGTATCTTTAGCCTACCGGCGCTGTCCGCCGCAGCGATTGTGCTGTGGCTATTATTAAGCCGGAAATCAAATTCATCCGTTTTTCTCTCATGTGTAGGGTGCGTCTCACGCACCGCACTGTTGGTGCGTGAGACGCACCCTACGAAGCATTTGGTAATGGCGATCCTTTTGATTGCCGGGTTAATAAATCTGACCGCGTGTTCCGCGCCTCCCCAGGATGTACTACGTTTCGGCCTGGCCAGCGCGCCCGTCACTCTCGACCCGCGCTTCGCCACCGATGCCACATCCAGCCGCATCAACCGGCTACTGTACCGCCGCTTGGTGGATTTCGACGAAGCCGCGCGCCCCGTGCCGTCGCTCGCCACCTGGGAGATGCTCTCGCCAAAGCATTACCGCTTTACGCTGGGCAAGGAGGGCCGGGAGTTTCATGACGGCAGCCGTCTCACCGCGCGTGATGTCAAAGCGACATACAATTTCATTCTCGACTCCAAAAACGCCTCGCCGCACCGCGCCACACTGGCGATGATCGCGGATGTCAAAGCACCCGATGACGATACCATCGACTTTTACCTGAACAAGCCGGATGCCCTCTTTCCCGGTATGCTGGCGATTGGCATTGTGCCGGAGCGCTTGATCGCGGCGGGCCATCCGCTTGGCCAAAAGCCGGTCGGCAGCGGTCCCTTTGAATTTGCCGCCTGGCCGATGGAAGGGCGGCTGCGTCTGGTGCGTACAGCGGACAGGCAGGCGCTGGAGTTTCTGCATGTACCCGATCCCACCGTGCGCGCGCTCAAGCTGATGCGCGGTGAAATCGACATGCTGCAAAATGATGTGCCGCCCGAGCTGGTGACATATCTGGAAGCCAGGAAAGATCTCCAGGTGCGGCGCGGCGGTGGCTCGAATTTCAGCTATCTCGGCTTCAACATGAATGACCCCGTGATGCGCCGGTTGGAGGTGCGCCGCGCCATCGCCTATGCGCTGGACCGGCAGGCGATCATCCGCTACGTGCTGGGCGGAGCGGCGCGCCCTGCGGCGGCGATGTTCCCCCCGGATCACTGGGCAGGTCCGCGCAATTTGTCCGGCTATCCCCGTGACCTGCGGCGGGCGCGAGCACTGCTGAAAGAGGCGGGTTTCGACGAGCGGCATCCGGTGCGCATCACTTACAAGACGTCCAGCGATCCATTCCGTATTCGCCTTGCCACCATCATTCAAAGCCAGTTGGCCGAGATTGGTATCCGTGTCGATCTGTACAGCTATGACTGGGGTACATTTTATGGCGACATCAAGGCTGGACGCTTTCAGATGTTCAGTCTGAGCTGGGTGGGCGTCAAGACCCCGGATATCTTTCGTTATGCCTTCCACAGCACGTCCATCCCCCCCGTGGGCGCCAACCGCGGCCGTTTTGCCAGTGTCATGATCGACCATCTGATCGAAGCCGCCGAAGCCGAATCACAGCCGCTTGCGCAGGCCGGGAAATACCGCGAGATACAGCGCCATCTGCTGGAGGAACTTCCCTATGTTCCCCTGTGGTATGAAGACCATGTGTTCGTGGCGCGGCGTGATGTGACGGGCTACGCGCTGGCGATGGACGGGAATTACGATGGTTTGCTCAAGGTGTCGCGCGAAAGCCGGTGATGGTAGTGGTAATATATCTTCCATGCCGGAAAAAACAATTTACATCAGCATTGCCGGACAATGCCTCCAGTTGCTTGAAGACGGCGAGGTAGTATGCGAATTCC
Organism: Gammaproteobacteria bacterium; assembly: GCA_005240065.1. Classification (GTDB taxonomy): domain Bacteria; phylum Pseudomonadota; class Gammaproteobacteria; family Ga007554; genus SBBG01. Next base: position 17,518 of record SBBG01000211.1, read on the forward strand.
CCGTCTCCACCGCTGCCAATGGCCCGGGGGAGGAGAAAGGCAGCAACTGCACGCCACGCGGCCGGCATGTGGTGCGCGCCAAAATCGGCAAGGGTTGTCCGCCGGATACGGTGTTCATCGGGCGTCGTCCGACCGGCGAAATCTATTCGCCGTCACTGCGCACAGCGTTTCCCGGCCGCGACTGGATATTGACTCGCATTCTCTGGCTGAGCGGCCTGGAGCCGGGCAGAAACCGCCTAGGGAACGTCGACACCATGCGTCGCTATATCTATATCCATGGTTCGCCCGACGATGTTGCGATGGGCGTGCCCGGCTCGCATGGCTGTGTGAGAATGCGCAACAGCGACATCATCGAGCTGTTCGATCAGGTCGAGGCGGGAACCAAGGTATTGATCGAGGAGTGATGTGCTGAATTTCATTCTCTCCCGCATTCTCAGCGCGGCCATCGTGGTGCTCGGTGTCTCGTCCCTGGTGTTTTTCCTCATTCATCTGGTGCCCGGCGATCCGGTGGAGGTGATGCTCGGCGAGTCGGCGCAGCCCACAGATCGCACCGCATTGCGCCATGCGCTGGGGCTGGATCAGCCCGTGGCGGTTCAGTTGCTCGATTATTTCAGCGGCCTGCTGCGCTTCGATCTGGGAACGTCGCTGCATACCCAGCGCCCCATCGCCGATCTGTTGCTGGAGCGGTTGCCCGCCACCATCGAGCTGACCATCGCCGCGCTCTTGATCGCCGTCGCCATTGCCTTTCCGCTTGGCGTGCTGTCCGCCGTGCGCAAGGATAGCGCATGGGATCACGGTGCGCGGGTGGTGTCGCTGCTCGGCATATCGATCCCGCATTTCTGGCTGGGGCCGCTGTTGATCCTGGTGTTTTCCCTGTGGCTGGGCTGGCTGCCGGTCAGCGGGCGCGAGGGCATGGCTTCGCTGGTGTTGCCGGCCTTGACGCTGGGCACGGCGCTGGCGGCGATCCTGTCGCGCATGGTGCGCGCCACGCTGCTCGAAACGCTGGGAGAGGATTACGTCCGCACCGCGCGCGCCAAGGGATTGGCGGAGCATGCCGTGATTCTGCGCCACGCGCTGTGCAATGCCTTGTTGCCGGTGATTACCGTGCTGGGGTTGCAACTCGGCGCGCTGCTCGGCGGGGCGATCGTCACCGAGATGGTGTTTTCCTGGCCCGGTCTCGGGCAGTTGACCATCGAAGCCATCCATCGCCGCGATTATCCGGTGGTGCAGGCGTGCGTGCTGTTGATCAGCGTCACTTATGTCGGCGTGAACACGCTCACCGATCTGGCCTATGTCTGGCTCGATCCGCGCGTGCGGCTCCAATGAATAGGCATCTGTGGTTCCCGTCGGCTATCCTGCTGCTATGGCTGGGCATGGCGATATTCGGGCCGCTGCTCGATTTGCGGCCCGATCACATCGAACTTGCCAGGATACTCGTCCCGCCCGGCCCCGGAGCGTGGCTGGGATATGATGACCTGGGCCGCCCCTTGCTGGACCGGCTGGTGGCGGGGGCGAGCACCTCGTTTTTTGTGGCGCTGTGGGTAGTGGCGCTCTCCGCCGTGATGGGCACCTTCATCGGCACGATCGGTGCATACGCAGGAGGTGTATGGGATCACATCATCGTCCGCATCATCGACATCTTTCTGGCCTTTCCCGGCATTTTGCTGGCGATCGCCATGGCCGGGCTGATGGGGCCGGGCATCGACAACGTGATCATCGCCCTGAGCACCGTGGGCTGGGTGGGATTCGCGCGGCTGGCGCGCGCCCAGGTGTTGTCCATCAAGCAGCGCCTGCATGTGGAAGCCGCGACGGCGCTGGGTGTACGGCCGCCGCTGATCATCGTGCGGCATATCATCCCCTTGACCCTGGCCCCGCTGATCATCGAGGCGAGCTTCGCCGTGGCGGGTGTGGTGATCGCCGAGGCGGGGTTGTCCTTTCTGGGGCTGGGCGTGCAGCCACCCGAGGCTTCCTGGGGCAGCACCATCCGCGACGGCACGCGCTACATGCTGGTCGCGCCGCACATGGTGCTGGTGCCTGGTATCGCCCTGATGCTGGTGGTGCTGGCGGTCAATCTGCTGGGCGATCACCTGCGCGACCGGGTGGATGTGCGGATGCGGCAAGCCGGGTAAAGTGCTAGCAAATGTTCGGAATATGCCGATAAGGTTGATAGGGTACTTTAATTTTAGAGGTCAAGGCGTGGGCATCTTTGGAATTTTTCGAGCGCCCATATTTCATGTTATCCCAATCCGCTGCGGGTGAAACCATGGTTAAAAGCAAAGTGACTGGAAAACGCCTTTTCGTCCTGGACACCAATGTCCTGATGCACGACCCCTCCGCGCTATTCCGCTTTCAGGAACATGACATCTTTCTGCCAATGATGGTGCTGGAAGAGCTCGACAATAACAAGCGCGGCCCCTCGGAAGTGGCGCGCAATGCCCGCCAGACCAGCCGCTTCATGGAAGAGCTGATGCGCGATATCGGCGCGCAGGGAATGGAGTCGGGTCTGAAATTGCCCACTCCTGCCAATGCCAGTTTCGAGAGTGGCCGCCTGTTTTTCCAGACCCAGGCCCTGGCGCACGATCTGCCATCCAGCCTGCCCGGCAACAAACCGGACAACACCATCCTCGAAACCGTGCTGGCGCTGCAAGACCATCATCCCGATACCACGGTCACTCTGGTATCCAAGGACATCAATCTGCGCATCAAGGCCGCGGCGCTGGGCATACCCGCCGAGGATTACCAGAATGATCAAGTGCTCGATGATCTTACCCTGCTATACAGCGGGCAGGCCGAACTCGGACCGGAATTCTGGGAACGCCACAGCAAGGAACTCAACTCATGGAAGGAGGAGGGCAGGACCTATTACCGCATCAGCGGCCCGGACATCCCGCAGTGGCATCCCAATCAACTGGTTCACGACGGCAGCCAGGAAGGCTTCGAGGGCATTGTGCGCCGCGTCGAGGGTGACACCGCGGTCGTGGAACTGTGCACCAACTATCGCGGCGCGCATCACGCCGTATGGGGCATCAACGCGCGCAACCGTGAACAGAACTTCGCGCTCAATCTGCTGATGGACCCAGCGGTGGATTTCGTCACGCTGCTGGGTAACGCCGGCACGGGAAAAACCCTGCTGACATTGGCGGCGGGCCTCGCCCAAGTGCTCGATGACCGCCGCTACCAGGAAATCATCATGACCCGCGCCACCGTGCCGATGGGTGATGACATTGGCTTCCTGCCCGGTACCGAGGAAGAAAAGATGGCGCCGTGGATGGGCGCGCTGATGGACAATCTGGAAGTGCTGTCCAACGCCGAAGGCGGCGACTGGGGGCGCGCCGCCACCAACGACCTGCTGCGCCATCGCATCAAGATCCACTCTTTGAACTTCATGCGCGGCCGTACTTTCCTGAGGAAATACGTCATCATCGACGAGGCGCAGAACCTTACCTCGAAACAGATGAAAAGCCTCGTTACCCGCGCCGGTCCCGGCACCAAGATCGTCTGCATGGGCAACGTCGCGCAGATCGATACGCCCTATTTGACCGAGACCACCTCCGGCATCACCTATGTCGTCGATCGTTTCAAGGATTGGCCGCACAGCGGTCACATCACGTTGAAGAGCGGCGAACGATCACGGCTGGCGGATCATGCGGCGGAGATTTTGTGAGCTGGAGCGTCCAGGCGGTATTCGCAGGGTGCGAGGAACGCACCCTGCGCCACGCTCAATGTTTTACCCACCGCAATAATTCGTCGGCGGAAAGAGGATGGCTGATATAAAAACCTTGGGCATAATCGCAGCCCAGTTGTTCCAATGTTTGAAAGGCATGGCTATTTTCCACCCCTTCCGCGACAACCTTTATGCCGAGGTCGTGTCCGAGGTCGATGGTGGATCGAACGATAGCGGCATCGTTTTCGTCATCCTCCATTCCGGAAACAAAGGACTTGTCTATTTTCAGACTGCCGATCGGCATTTTTTTCAGGTGTGACAAAGAAGAAGAACCCAGGCCAAAATCGTCTATTGAAATCGATATTCCCATCTCACTCAGTTTTTCCAGGTGGTAGTTTCTGTTCAAGGCATCTGACATCAAGGTGTTTTCAGTGATGTCCAGTTCGAGGGCCAGAGGCGATGCGCGAAATGTTTGAATAATATCTCCGATGTCATTCACCATTCGCGGGTCGTGAAAGGCGCGCGAGGAAATATTGACCGTTACGGGAATATCCAGGCCGGATTTGCGCCATTCATTCTGCTGTGAGCAGACATTTCTTATCACCCACCGGGTGATTTCATTGATGATGCCGGTCTGTTCGGCCACGGGAATGAAGTCGGCCGGATTCACCTGCCCATGGATTGGATGCCGCCAGCGAAGAAAAGCCTCGGCGCTGTGAATCTTTCCGGTTTTGATGTCTATTTTTGGTTGATAGCGCAATGTGAGCTGTTTCTTGTTCAGGGCATGCCTGAGATCCGCAGCTATTTTCAGGTGCCGTGTGGTGTTGTTGTTAGAGTCGAAAGAGTAGACATGGAAGCCACCGCCCTTGGCTTTCGCCCGGTACATCGAGGCATCGGCCCGGCTCATCAGGACCTTCACGTCTCGCCCATGGTCAGGGAAAAGCGCTATCCCGATGGATGCGCCGATATTGATATCGTGCGACTCACAGGAAAAGGGTTTTTGAAAACAGGCCAGAATATTTTTCGCTATTTTTTCCGTTATTTCCCTCATGTCGTTTGTCATGTCAGGGAGCAATATCGCGAACTCGTCGCCGCCCAGACGTGCCAGCGTATCTGATTCGCGCAGCGCCGCCCGCAAGCGTTGTCCTGTTTCCGTCAGTATTTCATCTCCAGTGGCATGGCCGAAGGTATCGTTGATGATCTTGAAATTGTTCAGGTCAAGTATCATCAATGCGAATCGCTGTTGCTCCTTGCGTTTGGCGGCGAGCAACGCCTGGTTGAGGCGGTCGAACCACAAGGTTCTGTTCGCCATGCCGGTGAGCATATCGGTGGTTGCCAGGTGCTGGAGATGATCGATATTCTTTCTGGATTCGGAGATGTCTTCCATGAATCCATCGATGCGCACCACATTTCCGGCATCGTCGAGCGAAGGGCTGAAGACGCGGCGAAGCCAACGCAGCTCGCCATTCGGATCAAGCGACCTGCTTTCCACCTCTGCGCGGTTGCCTCGCAGGGCTCGTTTCCAGGCGAGCTTGATGTTTTTCTTGTCTTCAGGGAGGGTTCCTTCAAGGCATGGGATGATTGTTTCCAGTTTGGCAGGGCAAGCCTTCCGCATGGCGGGACTGACGTATAAAAGGCGATGGTTCACCACGTCCGTCGACCACAAAAACTGGGGGATGTTCGCCATGATACTGGATATTCTATCCTGCATTTGCAGGCTTTTTTTGCTTTCCTCTCTCAGCGTTTGTAAAGAGGCGTTCCAATGTCCCTTCAATACCAGCCCCATGTCGCGGAATAATAAATTGGTAAGCGCTTCCATGAGTTGTTCTTTTTTTTCACAGGAATTGATAATGACGGACTGGAGGTGATGCTGAAAAAGGCGGTAGGCGCCCATGATCCATTCGGGAGTATATCCCGCATGGTGATAGTCTTCTCCGGCGGCCAGTAATCGCCTGGCGGATTTTTCCGTTATATCGGCATCGAAGAGTGCGGAAAAATTTTGGAGTTGCTTTTCTTCAAAGGAGGGGGATGATCCGGTGCGTTGTTGATTATCCGGCGAATTGATCGATTCGGGCGGAAAAGAGGAAAGATAATCTCTGAAAATATATTTGAAATATGAAATATCTTTCAGGAGGTGGTCGCGATATTCTCTCGCCAATTGAATATCTCTGTCCGTGATGTGCCGGGAGGTATTGAAGCTCGCCGCGAGTTTTTGGTCCTTGCCATCACGCAATGAAACATCGTCCTTGGGATTTTCGGTTCTGATGACATTCATGATTTTTTTCTCGGGTGGAAAAATCAGAGCACCGTTACCAAGCTCAAGCTAGTCTACCTGCGGTCACCCTCTTTTTTAAAGTTTTTGCATCATTTCCATTGTCTCCGAACAGAGACAATAAGAGGTGAGTCATGAGCGCTGCATGATCGTGTGTTTTCCGCTTATTCATAATAAAATCATACTAGTATGAGTAATTTCGCATCATTCATAGGGCGTGGCATCAAGGTCGTGGGGGTATTTTGCTACATAAAAAATAGCAATTTCCTTACAAAATATAGCTTGCATTTAAATATGCGCTAAATATGCGCGAAAACTACATCAAATCCGAATTGATGAGGAAGTGCACCCAGATGCTGGCCGCGTAACCCAAGGCGATCGCCCATGACCACTTGAGATGGGCGAAAAAGGTATAGATGCCGCGCGCCTGTCCCATCACGGCCACGCCCGCTGCGGAGCCGATAGACAGCAGCGAGCCGCCCACGCCCGCGGTCAAGGTTACGAGCAGCCATTGGCCGTGAGACATGTCGGGATTCATGGTAAGCACGGCGAACATCACGGGAATGTTGTCGACAATCGAAGATAATACGCCGACCAGGATATTGGCGGTGGTTGGCCCGAGGTCGCCGTACATGGTCTGTGACAGCAATGCGAGATAGCCGATGGCGCCCAGGCCGCCGACGCACAGTACCACGCCGTAGAAAAACAGCAGTGTGTCCCATTCCACGCGCCGCAGGTTATTGAAGATATCGAAAGGACGGTCTGTGGGGTTGATGCTGCTGTCCATGCCCAGCGGTTCCAGTTCAGGTTCCGGAATGGCGACTGCCAGTCTGATTTGGTCCTCGCGTTTGAGAAAATAGCCATGAATCTGAAGCAGGCCGAGCCCGGTCATCATGCCCAGCACCGGCGGCAAATGGAGAAATTGATGGAAGGAGACGGCCATGACCAGGGTGATGACGAACAGAACGATGACCATGAAACCGCCTCGTTTGACGGAGATGTTTTCGCTGATGGCGTGAGGCCGCACTTTGGGAACGGCGAGCGACATGATGGCCGCGGGGACCAGCCAGTTTACCAGGGAGGGAATGAACAGGTCGAAAAATTCGTGGAATTTGACGATGCCTTGTTGCCAGACCATCAACGTGGTGATGTCGCCGAATGGGCTGAACGCGCCGCCGGCGTTGGCGGCCACGACGATGTTGATGCACGATACGACGATGAAGCGCGGTTGACCCGCGCCGATCGCCAGGGTGATCGCCGTCATCAGCAGGGCGGTGGTCAGGTTGTCGGCGACGGAAGAAATGAAAAACGCCAGTATGCCGGAGACCCAGTAGATGGTGCGCAGCGTATAGCCGGACGACACCAGCCGGGCGCGCAGGGCGTTGAATACATCGCGCTCTTCCATGGTGTTGATATAGGTCATCGCGGCGAGCAGGAACAGCATGATTTCGGCGTATTCCAGGATGTTGTGGCGCAGCGCCCCGGAGGCGGTGACGCTGTCCCCGGTCAGCGTATAAGCGATACCTACCACGGCCCAGATGAGGCCGGCGGCGACGATAACGGGTTTGGATTTGCGCAAATGCAGGAATTCTTCGCTGATGACCAGCGCATAGGCGATGACGAAAATGAATAGCGCGAGAAAGCCGAAACCGGTGCCGGTCAGGTCGAGCGGGATGGTGTTCCCGGGACTCGAAGCAAGCGCGGCTTGTGGAAAGGATGAGGTAATAATAATAGAGAAAAGTTTTTTATATACATCAATATATGTATATTTTTGCATTTTTTACATTAAGTCCTATGGTGGGGTCTGCCAGTGGGCGATATATTACCTGTCGGCAGGGATTCTGTCCCGCCAATATCAGTTCCGTAGGTGCGTCTCATGCACCGCACGGCCGGTGCGCACGGCGCACCCTACGCGTGAGCGAAAAGTTGGAAAAGCGAATGGGGTTAATAATGATATCGCTTTATGCGTACTTGCGGGCATGGTGATCAGATGATTTTGAGCAGAAAAGCGCGTTCCAATAGCCACACCGACGCCAGCCCGGCGACGAGACAGGAGCCGGCTCGAAGCAGCAGGCGTTGATAGAAAGAAGAGTTGCGGAAAAAAAACGCCACTGGCAGAAACAGGCCGACGATGGCGAGTTGTCCGGCTTCGATGCCGAGATTGAAGGCCGCCAGAGGGAGCGCCAGGGCGCCTTCGCGGAGTCCGAGCTCGGTTAACGCTCCGGCGAATCCAAAGCCGTGGATCAGGCCGAAACCGAGTGCGACGGTGGCGCGCCGGTGATGAAAAATGGGGCGGATATTGTTGATGGCTGCCAGGATCACCGATACCGCGATGAGCGATTCCACCCAGCGGCTGGGTGGATTGGCGATGCCGAGCACGGCAAGGCTGAGGGTGATGGAGTGCGCCAGCGTGAATGCGGTGACGATTTTAACCGTATCCGCCAGCGCGCCAGGGAAGCCGGGGACAGGATGCCAATGTCCTTTTTCGTAGCGCAATACCGACGGCAACAACAACGCGATCAGGAACAGAATATGGTCTAGTCCGGCCCAGATGTGCTGCGTACCCGAAAGTGCATAATCCGCAAATTGCCGCCACGGTTGGTTTACCGTCAGATCGAAACGCTGCCTGGCGTGGTTTGGGCTGAATATAGCGCTGTAAGTCTTGTCCGCATATTCCAGACGCAGCAAACCGCGGTGCTGGGGATCGAGATCGAAAAGCAGACGGTAATCCAGCGCCAGGTTTGACGGTATTGCGCTTGCAGGGCAGGCGGCATGGAAATGCAATACCGCATAGGCGCCGTCGCTGTGATGATCCACCAGATGTTCCCGCGCTTGTGGAATGCAGACCTGGTCATCGCTTCGAATGCGCAGCCGGGACAGTGCATAGGCGCTGATTTCACTGTGGCGGATCCGTAATTCTCCCCAGGTGATGACGCCATCGCCGTTCATGTCGAGCCCGATGGCGTAATCCAGGTCGCGCAGCGCGATGTCCCATTGTCCCGCCAGGCTTCCTTTGTCTAGATGCAGGCTCAAATAGCTGTCGCTGGCCTTGTGTGCCTGCGCGGCGGCGCTGAGCAAGGTGATGGTCAAGACAAGCAGGATGCGCATCATGATTTTGATTCCTTCGATGCAGCCTTGATTCTCGTCAGAGCTACGTCTTCCAGGCGGGTCTGCGCCAGCCAGTCGAGCACGGGCTGTGCGGCGCGCGGTGAATGCGCTGCCTGCGCCGCTTCGATGAGCAGG
>SBBG01000162.1 GCA_005240065.1 Gammaproteobacteria bacterium
ATTTCCTGATATGCCCCTCCCCCAACACAATAAATTTCTGGCTTGTCAACCCCTCCAGCCCCACCGGGCCGCGCACATGCAGTTTGTCGTTGCTGATGCCAATCTCGGCGCCCAGCCCGTATTCGAAGCCGTCGGCGAGGCGGGTGGAGGCGTTGACCATCACTGAGCCAGAGTCCACTTCGCGCAGGAAGCGCCGGGCACGGGTGAAGTCTTCAGTGACGATGGAATCGGTGTGAGCGGAGCTGTAGGTCTGGATGTGGTCGATGGCTTCGTCCAGCCCGGCTACCACGCGGATCGACAGGATCGGCGCCAGGTATTCGGTGCGCCAGTCTTCTTCGGTGGCGGCTTTGATGCCGGGCAGGATGTCGCGGCTGCGGGCGCAGCCGCGTAGCTCCACGCCCGCCTCTTGGTATTTGAGTCTCAGTTCAGGCAGGATGCGTTCGGCGATGCCGTTGGCCACCAGCAGCGTCTCCATGGTGTTGCAAGTGCCGTAGCGCTGGGTCTTGGCGTTGTAGGCGACCTTGACGGCCTTGTCGAAGTCGGCCTTGTCGTCGATGTAGACGTGGCAGATGCCGTCGAGGTGTTTGATCACCGGCACCGTGGCCTCGGCGCTGATGCGCTCGATCAGGCCCTTGCCGCCGCGTGGCACAATCACGTCCACGTATTCCTTCATGCGAATCAGCTCGCCGACCGCCGCGCGGTCGGTGGTTTCGATCACTTGCACGCAATCGGCGGACAGGCCGGCGCGGGTCAGGCCGGCCTGGATACAGGCGGCGATGGCCTTGTTGGAGTGAATCGCCTCCGAGCCGCCGCGCAGAACGACGGCGTTGCCCGATTTCAGGCACAGCCCGGCGGAGTCGGCAGTGACGTTGGGGCGTGATTCGTAGATGATGCCGATGACGCCCAGCGGCACGCGCATCTTGCCCACTTGAATGCCGGAAGGCTGATATTTTAGATCGGTGATTTCGCCGGCCGGATCGGCCAGCGCGGCGATCTGGCGTAATCCCTCGGCCATCAGCGCGATGCGCGATTCGTTCAACGTCAGGCGGTCGAGCATCGCCGCATCCAGGCCGTTGTTCCGGCTCGCGTGCAGATCCTTTTCGTTGGCAGCAATCAGCGTGGCGGTGTCCTCTTCCAGCGCCTGTGCCATGGCCAGTAGCGCGGTGTTCTTGGTGCCGGTTTCCGCCCGGCTGAGCAGGCGCGCGGCGGCTTTGGCACGCCGCCCGGTGTCCAGCATGTAAGCTTTGATATCCATGATTATCCCCTCGTGTTCGCGCAAAATCCGAACTTGGAATTGCAAAAAAGTAAACATAGCATAAGCGGGGCTGGGCGGCCAAACCAGACGGTCGATGACCCGCCAAGAGAGAAAAACGTTAGCCCGATCCAGGAATAGACGATAGAGCAGCCGACGATGAAGGAGAGCTCCCGGTTTTGCAAAACCGCACCCCGGCCATCGCCAGTGCGAGTTGCAGCAGTTCGTCCCACGCATCACCGGGGCGGGCGCCCTTGATGATGCGGTCGATCTGGCTGGCATGCCGCAGCAGGGTCTGCCATGTCGATGGCTTGTGGCGTTGCAGTCCTTGTTTGACCAGCGGCTTGCGTGTGTCCCAGACGCGGTGTGCCGCCATCGCCTGATCCGCGGTCGAGCCTGTTCGCACCTCGTGCGCCATGGTCGCAAGGGAGCGAATCTCGCGCGCCAGCGCCCACAGTACCAGCACCGGGTCGATACCCTCGCCGCGCAGGCCGGCGAGGATGCGGGCGGCGCGCGGGGCGTCGCCGCGCAGCGCCGTATCCGCCAGGTCGTAGACATCGAACCGGCTGCTGTCGACCACCGCCTCGCTCACCGTGGCGGCGTCGATGGCGCCGGTGCCGTGCAGCAGGAACAGTTTTTCGATTTCCTGGGCGCAAGCGAGCAGATTTCCTTCCACCCGTTCCGCCAGCAGGGTCACGGCGTCGGCACTGGGTTGCATACCCTTGCCGCGCATACGCTGGGCGATCCAGCCGGGGAGCTGTTTGATCTCGACCGGCCAGACCTGGATGACAGCCCCCGCCTTTTCCAGCGCGCTGGTCCACTTGCTGGCCAGCGCCGCCTTGTCGAGCTTGCCGGTGATCACCAGCAGCACGGCGTCATCGGCCGGGCGGGCGGCGTATTCGACGAGCGCCTTGCTGCCCGCGTCGCCCGGTTTGCCGCCCGGCATGTGCAGTTCCATGACGCGTCGCTCGCTGAACAGCGACAGGCTGTTGGCGCTGGCGAGCAGGGTGTTCCAGTCAAAGCCGGTCTCGACGTGCATTACCTCGCGTTCCCTGTAACCCAGCTCGCGGGCGCGGGCGCGAATCGCGTCGCAGGTCTCGCTTGCTTGCAGCGGCTCATCGCCGCAGACCAGGTAAATCGGCATCAGGCTCTTGGCAAGGTGGGGTTTGAGCTGGTCGGGGCGGAGTTTCATTTGTTAATTGTGCTCAGCCGCCGCAAGATATTCTGGATCACATCGCGCCGCATGTCGCGGTAGAGTAGGTCTTCTTCCGCGCCCTTGGCCAGCGCCTCACCCGCGCTGAACGAGACGGCGCGCTCCAGTCCGACTGTTTGTGCGGGCAACGACGCCTGGCCGTCGCGATCCTTTACATCGAAAGTGACGCCGTAACGCAGCTCGTATTCCTGTACCGTTCCGCCGCTGGCGACCGATAGCACGCGCCGGCCTTTTTCTTCGTCCAGCACGTTCAACACCGCTTCGGCGTCTTCCTGTTTGGCGGCGATTTTTACACCAGCGCTTTCCAGGGCGCGGCGCAATTCGCCGAGCAATGTAGGGCTGGTGGTGGCGCCGCCCTGGACATAGGTGATGGGCATCGACAGCGTCACAGCGGCGCTGCCACGCAAACGGAAGCCGCAGCCTTCGATCGCCAATAGTGTAAAGGCGGCGATGAACAGCAGGGCCAGGGATCGCTGTGTTTTGGTATTCATAATTATGGGTGGTGCGGGGTGTCTGATTGCGCGCTCAGCGATTGTCGTCCGATGCGCTATAATATGCGGTCAGCGGGCAGGGATGCGCAACATGGTCCGGAGAAATCTGAAATGCAAATACTTGACTGAATCACTAGGATTATTATAATAGTTTAGTAAATCAGTCGGGAATATTGCTTTAGCGCCCGATTCGGAAAAAGTTATTGTAACATAAAGCGGTTTTGCATTTTATATTCGCGTGTCCCGCCGCGCCTGGAAGAGACAGAGCATGAGCACCCCCCTGGAAGCATTGATCAACCGGCCCTATGAGTACGGTTTCGTCACGGACATCGAGTCCGATGTCGTACCCAAGGGTTTGAGTGAGGATGTCATACGCCTGATCTCGAAAAAGAAGAATGAACCGGAGTGGCTGTTGGAGTTTCGTCTCAGCGCCTACCGGCAGTGGCTGACGATGACCGAGCCCGCCTGGGCCAATGTCTCGTATCCCAGGATCGATTTCCAGAACATCAGCTATTATTCCGCCCCCAAGCCGAAAAAGAAGCTGGCGAGCCTGGATGAGGTCGATCCGGAGTTGCTGCGCACCTTCGAAAAGCTGGGCGTGCCGGTGCATGAGCAGAAAATGCTGGCCAATGTCGCGGTGGATGTGATCTTCGACAGCGTTTCGGTGACCACCACTTTCAAAGAAAGGCTGGCCAAGGAGGGAATTATCTTTTGCTCATTTTCCGAGGCGGTGCAACATCATCCCGAGTTGGTGAAGAAATATCTAGGCACGGTGGTGCCGTCAACGGACAATTTCTATGCGGCGCTCAATTCCGCAGTGTTCACCGACGGATCGTTCTGCTACATCCCGAAGAACACCGTCTGCCCGATGGAGCTCAGCACCTATTTCCGCATCAACACCGAGGAGTCGGGCCAGTTCGAGCGTACTCTCATCATCGCCGAGGAAAGCAGCTACGTCAGCTACCTGGAAGGTTGCACCGCGCCGCGTTTCGACACCAACCAGTTGCACGCCGCGGTGGTGGAGCTGGTGGCGCTGGACAATGCCGAGATCAAGTATTCCACCGTGCAAAACTGGTACGCCGGCGACGAGCACGGTGTGGGCGGCATCTACAATTTCGTCACCAAGCGTGGCCTGTGCAAGGGCGCCAATTCCAAGATCTCCTGGACGCAGGTGGAGACCGGTTCGGCGATCACCTGGAAATATCCAGGTTGCGTACTGCTCGGCGACAACTCAATCGGTGAATTCTATTCGGTGGCGTTGACCAACCATCATCAGCAGGCCGATACCGGTACCAAGATGGTTCACATCGGCAAAAACACACGCAGCCGCATCGTCAGCAAGGGCATATCTGCCGGCTATTCCAACAACAGCTATCGTGGTCTGGTCAAGATCGGCGCCAAGGCCGAGGGCGCACGCAATTATTCGCAGTGCGACTCGATGCTGATCGGTGCGGCGTGCGGCGCCAACACCTTTCCTTACATCGAGGTGCTGAACAGCACTGCCAAGGTGGAGCATGAGGCGTCCACCTCGCGCATCGGTGAAGATCAAATGTTTTATTTCGCAAGCCGTGGCATTGGTTCGGAAGAAGCGGTCTCCATGATCATCAATGGCTTCTGCAAGGAGGTGTTCAATCACCTGCCGATGGAGTTCGCCGTGGAGGCCACCAAGCTGCTCGGACTTAAACTTGAAGGAAGTGTCGGGTGATCAGCAGTAACAGCAGGGTAATTCTGGAGGTGCGTGATCTGCGCGCTTCCATCGGCGGAATCGAAATTCTCAAGGGTGTCAATCTCACGGTACGCAGTGGTGAGGTGCATGCCATCATGGGGCCGAACGGCTCGGGCAAGAGCACCTTTTCCAAAGTGCTGGCCGGTCACCCCGGCTACACCGTGACCCGTGGCGAAGTGATATACAACGGCAAGAACCTGCTCGATCTGCCCGCCGAAGAGCGTGCGCGCGAGGGCGTGTTTCTGGCATTTCAATATCCAATCGAGATCCCCGGCGTCAGCAACAGTTCCTTTCTACGTCTTGCTTACAACACCATGCAGGCTCACCGCGGCGGCGAAGAGCTCGATCCTCTTGAGTTCGACGATTTCATCCGCGAGAAGTGCAAGCTCGTCGAAATGGATCCGGGTTTTCTCGACCGCAGCGTCAACGAAGGCTTTTCCGGCGGCGAAAAGAAGCGCAATGAGATTCTGCAGATGGCCGTGCTGGAGCCGAAGCTGTCGATCCTCGACGAGACCGACTCGGGGCTGGACATCGACGCGCTGCGCATCGTGGCGAGCGGCGTGAACAAGCTGATGACGCCAGACAACGCCATGATCATGGTGACCCACTACCAGCGTCTGCTCAACTATATCACCCCGGATTTCGTGCATGTCATGCGCAGCGGCCGCATCATCAAGACCGGCGGCAGGGAACTGGCGCTCGAACTCGAGGCGCGCGGTTACGACTGGGTTCGCGCCGAAGCGGCCGCATAAGCATGAGCGTGGTCATGCAAAATATCGAGAGCCGGGATGCCTGGTTGACTGGGCTGCTGCCGCAAACCGCCGGATTCGCCGGGCCACAGTGGTTGGACGCACTGCGTCTTGAAGCGGCCGATCGCGTCAACACGCTGCACTTCCCGACTATGCGGGACGAGGACTGGCGCTTCAGCGATTTTTCATTGTTGCGCAAGACGGCGTTCGCGGTGGCCGAGGACGCGGCATCGGGTTTGACCCCGGCCGGCATCGAATCCTTCATATTGCCGGAGGCTGTCGCCAGTCGCCTGGTGTTCATCGACGGCGTCTATGCCCCGCAACTTTCATCGACGGCCGCTTTGCCGCAGGGCGTGGTCGCGGGCAATTTGATGCGAGAGCTGACCGCGCATGACGGCGCTGTTCGCGCCCATCTCGCGCGGCAGGCCCATCAGAGCGACGTTTTTGTCGCGCTCAATACCAGCCATGTCCGTGATGGCGCGCTGGTGTTGATCCCCAAGGATACCGTCTGCCCTGTGCCGATCCATCTGCTGTTCATCGCCACAGGCGGGGACGCGCCACAGGCAATCTATCCACGTTGTCTGATCGTTGCCGGTCCGGGCAGCGACTGCACCCTGATCGAAGATTATGTGGCGCTGGGGCCTGGCAGCTATTGCACCGCCGCAGTCACCGAGATCACCGTAGAGGAGAACGCCTCGGTACGACACATCCGTTTGCAGCGCGAGGCGCGCGGCGCGTTTCACCTCGGCTACGGCGCGGTAACGCTGAAGCGTGATAGTATCTATCACGCCAACAGCCTCACCTTCGGCGCGCGTTTGTCGCGCCATGATTTGCGCGTGGTGCAGGACGGCGAGGGCGCGCGATGCGTACTCAATGGCTTGGCGCTGATGGCCGGGCGGCAACTGGCCGACACACATACCGTTATCGATCACACCGTGCCCAACGGCAAGAGCGAGCAACTGCACAAGTGCATCGTCGATGACGGCGCGCATGCTGTATTCAACGGCAAGATCTTCGTGCGAAAGAACGCGCAACATACTGATGCCGCGCAGCAAAGCCGCAACCTGCTGTTGTCGAACAAAGGCCGTGTCGATACCAAGCCGCAGCTCGAGATCTTCGCCGATGACGTGAAATGTTCGCATGGCGCCACCGTCAGTCAGCTCGAGGCCGACGAAATGTTCTATCTCAACAGCCGCGGCCTGGATGCCGATGCCGCGCGCAATCTGCTGATCTATGCCTTCGCCGAGGACATCATCGATAGAATTCCCGTCGCCTCTCTCAAGCAGCGGCTCAGCAAAGAGTTGTCGGAACGGATCCTGGAGCACGCATGAGCAACGCGCCCTTGATGAAAAGCGAAAAAGACGTATCCGGCGGCCTGGATGTCATCAAAGTGCGCGAGGATTTTCCGATCCTGCAACGCAGCGTCCACGGCAGGCCGTTGGTATATCTCGACAATGCCGCCAGCAGCCAGATGCCGCGGCAGGTTATCGATCGCCTGGTGTACTATCAGACTCATGAACACGCCAATGTACATCGCGGCGTGCACACCCTGAGCCAGCTTGCCAGCACCGCATTTGAAGACGCGCGCCGCACGGCGCAGCATTTCCTTGGTGCGCGCGAGGAGCGCGAGATCATCTTCGTGCGCGGTGCGACCGAGGCCATCAATCTGGTGATGAACAGCTATGGCCGCGCCTTCATCGGGGAGGGTGACGAGATCATTCTTTCCGCGATGGAGCATCACGCCAATATCGTGCCGTGGCAGATGCTGTGTCAGGAAAAAGGCGCCAGGCTGCGCGTCATCCCGATGGACGACGCGGGAGAGCTGCTGCTCGACGAATACGAAAAACTGTTCAATGCGCGCACCCGCTTCGTTGCGCTCAGCCATGTTTCCAATGCCTTGGGCACGATCAACCCGGTGCGCGAGATGGTTGCCACCGCCCATGCGCACGGCGTTCCGGTGTTGCTCGACGGGGCGCAGGCCGCGCCGCATATTCCCGTCGACGTGCAGGCGCTGGACTGTGATTTCTATGTCTTCTCCGGCCACAAGCTGTGTGGGCCGACCGGCTCGGGTGTGCTGTATGGCAAGGCCGCGCTGCTCGAAAAGATGCCACCCTGGCAGGGCGGCGGCGACATGATCTTGAATGTCACTTTCGGGCGCACCACTTATAACGAGTTGCCCTACAAGTTCGAGGCCGGCACCCCGGCCATCGCGCCGGTGATCGGTCTGGGTGCGGCTATCAATTATCTCACGGCCATCGGCTTGGAGCGAATCGCGGCGCACGAGCAGGCGCTGCTGGAATATGCCACCGAAGCGGTGCGCGACATCGAGGGCTTGTGTATCATCGGTACGGCACGGCACAAGGCGGCGGTGCTTTCGTTCACTCTCGGGGACATCCATCCCCACGACATCGGTACGATCCTCGATCAGCACGGCATCGCCGTGCGCGCTGGTCACCACTGCGCCCAGCCGGTGATGCAGCGCTTCGGCGTGCCGGCCACAGCGCGCGCCTCGTTCGCTTTCTACAATACTTTCGAGGAAGTCGATGCCTTGCTGAAAGGAATACACGAAGTGCGGAAGGTGTTTGCCTGATGGCCGATCCACGTGCGCTATATCAGGAAGTGATTCTGGATCACAACAAGAAACCACGTAACTACGGCGCGCTGGAAGACGCAAACCGCAAAGCGGAAGGCCACAACCCGGTGTGCGGCGACCACCTCACGGTGTATCTGCGCGTCGAGGGTGAACAGGTGCAGGGCGTCAGCTTCGAAGGCCATAGTTGCGCGATCTGCAAGGCATCGGCCTCGATGATGACCACGCAGGTGAAGGGAAAGAGCGTCGCGGAGGCCGAAACGCTGGTGCAAGAGTTCCGCGACATGATAACCGGCAAGCTGGATGTCCAAAACCAGTCTCATCATCTGGGTCGTCTGACGGTATTTGCGGGCGTGCGAGAGTTGCCGTCTCGGGTGAAGTGCGCCGTGTTGCCGTGGCACACGCTGCATGCGGCGTTTACCGCGCAAGAGAGTATTTCGACGGAGAAGGAATTTTGATTGGCTTTATTGTTGAGTTACGTCTGAGCTGCGTGTGAACCATGCCCAAGATCGCTGATATCGAAAAAACCCCAAACCCCAATGCCATGCGGTTCGTGCTTAAGGAGCCGCTCACGCAGGGTGTGGCGCGTTCGTTTGAGAGCGCCGGGCAGGCGGCGGGCGATCCATTGGCCGCGGCGTTATTCGCCGTGCCGCATGTGACCAATGTATTTTATGTGGATCGCTGGTTGACCGTGACGCAGGATGGCGAAGCCTATTGGGACAAGCTACTGCTATTGCTCGCCCCGCCCATCCGCGCCGCTGCCGCCATGCCCCTATCGGCTGACGAAGGTGAAGAAACGGCGCCGCGAAAAACGCGGGTTGCGCCAGAGGATGAAGATCGCCTGGCGCAAATCAACGCCGTGCTTGATGAACGCGTGCGGCCGGCGTTGCTCAGCGACGGCGGCGGACTGGAGATATTGGAATTCGCCGACAACAAGCTGGTCATTCGCTATCAGGGCGCGTGCGGCACCTGCCCCAGCTCCCTGAGCGGTACGCTCATGGCCATTGAGAGCGTCATCCGCACTGTCGATCCCGATGTCGAAGTTATTGCCGTGTAGGGTGTGCCGCGCGCATCGCATGAACATGCCAATGGTGCGCGCGGCGCACCCTACATTTGCCAATAGTGGCAAGGTATAGGTGAAAATTTATGTCCGATTGGATCACGGTTGCGAAGGTAGGCGAAATCGCCCCTGGTGCGTGCAAGGTGGTCGATGTCGATGGTGTGCTGATTGCTACGTTCAACGTCGACGGCGAGTATCACGCCATCGAGGATGTTTGCACCCATGACGGCGGCTTGCTGACAGGCGGCAAGATCGAGAACGGTGTGATCGTCTGTCCGCGCCACGGCGCGCGCTTCTGTATCAAAACCGGCGAAGCCCTGACCGCCCCCGCCTACGAGCCTACGGCCACGTTTCCTGTGCGGGTGATGGGAGATGAAATTCAGGTGCGCGACGACCGCTGGGATTGAATCTGGAAACGGCGATTGGAAGCTGCCTCAGCGCTTCTTCGCCCCTTGCCGTGCCTTCGCCTTGCGTTTTGCCTCTTCGATTTGCTGTGGTGTCATAATATTGCTGAGATATTCCACGATCGGTTTGGCTTCCTCGACGTGGCTGGCCGCGGCAAGGCTCAGCCAAGCGTAGGCCTCGACGTTGTCGAGGGGCACGCCTTTGCCCAGCGTATACAATCTACCCAGCCGATACTGGGCGTCGGCGACGCCTTGAGCGGCGGCTTTCTCGTACAGCCTTGCGGCTTCGCCATAGTTCTGCACCGCGCCTTCGCCCTTCTCATGCCGCAACCCCTCTTTGTAATTCGTGGCGGCGTCTCCTGAAACAGCGGGTTTGCTTACGGGTTCAGCAGCGGCTTGCTGGGAGTGGGGCGGTGGAGGCGCGTCGGCCGTCTTGGGCGCCGGTGTTGCCGGTGGCGGCGTGGTTTTCGCGCTCGGCAAGGTGGCGGGCGTGCTGGATGTGGCGGCGGAGGCGGGTGTTTGCTTTTGCTCGAGGACATTGGCTTTCGGCGCAACGTTGGGCTGCGGCGCGGGCTTGTCGCTGGGTTTATCGCCGGAGTTTGCCGCCTTGGCTTGCGGTGTAACCGTCTTTTCCTTGGCAGGCTGGGCTGCATTGCCGGTGGCGCCATTCCTGGCAAGCGTCTTGGCGGGTTGAACAGGTTTGACCTGTTCTGCTGCCTTATCCGATGCTTTTGCGGTAGCGACAGGGGGTGTCGGCGAGACTGGCTTTTCCGATGGAGCTGTTGCCGGCGGTATCTTGCGAGTATCCGTTACGGGCGCGACTTTTTCAGGTTGGTCATGTACAGGAGAAGTGACTTTGCTGGCGGTGGCGCCCCGCTCTCCGGCGGGCGCCGTTTCTTTTTGCAACGGCGAGGCCGTGGCGGCCGACGTATCTTGTTCGCTGCTTTGGGCGACCGCGGCGTCGGGCAGGGAGCTGGATGCCAGAGGCGCGATCTCCACATTTTTTCCCTGATCGGGCAACAAGATCGCCAGGAGGCCGCCCACCAGTGCTATGCCCAACACGGCTATGGCGATTCTTAGCCTAGTTGGTCCCGATGGCGCCTCGCTGGTATGAGGCGGTGTTGTTGCTGTCGGTGGCGTGGGTTCCGAAGGCTTTGCGGCGTGCTGGACGTCGTCATTGCGCCGGGGAACGGATTCTTCGGGAGCGGGGGGCGGACTCGCAGACCGCACTGGTGCTGTCGAAGCCGGTTGTGGTGGTTCTGGAGGAACAGCCGGTGGTGTTGGCGTTACGGGAGCGTGTTTGGTCTGGCCTGCGTCGAGATGATCGTCTTGAAGATCGAGGCTGTGGTCGTAGGCTGCTCTTTTTTTCGTATTGGAAAGGATGCTGTAAGCGTAGTTGATGGCCTTGAGAATTTCCTCGGAATGCGGGTCGTCCCGGTTTTTATCGGGATGATGGCGCTGTACCAGGCTTTTATAGGCCGTCCTGATGGTTTCCGCAGAAGCATCGGGACTGATTCCGAAGATGTCGTAAAGCGTTTTTTTCATTGTTCGATGATGCGCCACTGCACTCGTTCGCGCAGCAAATTCTGCGCGAAACCGAGGCGTTAATTCTCTCTTACGATACTGTGAAGCAAGGTTCGTGATGGTGCCGGCGAGAGGAATCGAACCCCCGACCCACTGATTACAAATCAGTTGCTCTACCAACTGAGCTACACCGGCAAGACATGATCCGCCACGCTCTTCCTGTCGCGGCGATAGTGCATTCTATGGTAATTGACCTCTTGAAGGCAATTGGCAGCTTACTGAAAAATCTCGGTTTTTATATATGGCGACGGGACGATGGCGGTCTTTAGGAGCAAGCTTGCTTCACAAGCCCGGAAAATTCCTGTGTCAACTCCTGCCATATTCCGTCTGGTAAAGATTGCCCCTTGATGTCCAGCCAAAACACAGGAGGTTGCAAAGTTTCGTCCGTGCGTTGTTGAGTCTGAATATTTTGTTCGGCAAGTTTGGCGCTCGCACGCCGCGTATCCTCCGTTGTGGAGAATGGCCCTATGGCGTAACAAGTTTCTACGGGCGTGGCTGCCGGTGCCGTTTCGCTCAGCAAGGTCAGTGTTTTGGTTGTGCTGTCGGCGGTCGGCAGTGATATTGCCAAAGACTGCGGCTGCCGGTTGTATTGCCAGATAAAAAACGCGGCGTTTAACAGTAGCAGCAGCAGAAACAGCCATCTCATGTTTCAGGCCCGCTCCGTATTTTCCCCGGCGATGATCGCCAGCCCTTGTAGCACCAAGTCCGGTTCATGGCGGTAACGGCCGGCCAGCAGCGGCAGAAGAGTGGCCGCGTCGCCGCCGGTGATGATGCATGTCATCGCGGTGCGCAGTTCGGCGCCGACATCGGCCACCACGCGATCAATGACCGCCACGGTGGCGTAGAGCGTGCCGCCTTGCACTCCGCCCTGCGTATCGCGCGCCAACAGGGCGGGGTGGCCGCCTGACCTGGAAGGCGCGAGGTTTTGCGCAATACCCTGCGTGCCCTCCAGCAAGGCGCGGCGCATCATGGCCAGTCCCGGCACAATCAGTCCGCCCTGGTGTTCGCCATCGCCGGTCAGCACGTCGATGGTGATGGCCGTTCCGCAACTGACGACACAGACCGTGCCCTCTGCCAGCCGCTGGGCGGCGATCATCGCCGCCCAGCGATCGACACCGAGCTTGTGTGGTTCGAGATAGGCATTGCGCACGCCGTAGGCGGCGCGTTGTGCGACCACGAATTCGGATCGCCGTTGCCAAGTCTTGTCCGTCCATGCCGCCAGCTTGTCGCCAAACGATTGTCCTGCGACATTGGCGACCACTACCCGTTCCGGCGCGGGCATGGCTGCCCAAACCTCGTCGGCGAACGCCTGGAATTTGTCTTCCGGGCGCAATGCACGTCCCGTATTTTTGAGAGCATCATGCTCGACGCTGGCCCATTTGATGAAAGTGTTGCCGGCATCTACAACGAATATTGTCACTAAGAAATCATCCTCAAACTTACTTCCCCGTAAGGATACTGCTTGAGCAGGCCGTTGTCTTCCAGAATCAGCGCGCCGCTGGCATCGATGCCCCGGCCGATGCCCGTGACGGTTTCACTCGGCAACTGCAGGGCGACTTGCCGGCCATAGGCAAGATCCAGCATCGCCCATTCCCGCTGAAACGCCGGAAATCCCGCGCTTTCAAATTCGCGCATCGCTATCACGAGATGCTGCAACAGCCGTCCGGCCAGTTGATTGCGTGACGCCGGTCTGTTCAGCGCGGTTTCCACATCCACCCATGGCTGATCTATCCCGGCGGCCAGGTGGCGCGGCATGCGCACGTTCAGGCCGATGCCGGCAACCACATGGCAGGCGCCGGACAGTTCGCCAGTCATTTCCAGCAATATCCCCGCCAGCTTGCGGCCTTGCCATAGCACATCGTTCGGCCATTTCAGACCTGCGCCCTCCAGTCCGGCATCCGTCAACGCGCGAACCACGGCGATGCCTGTCGCCAGTGTCAGACCCGACAGCGACTCGGGACCCGCCGTAAACCGCCACGACAGG
>SBBG01000078.1 GCA_005240065.1 Gammaproteobacteria bacterium
ACCGCGCTGATTCTGGCGGTCGGCACCGACAATCTCTCCGGCGGCATGGGCTCGGCGGCGTTCGTCGCCTTCCTGATGAGTTTGACCGAGCGCCGCTACAGCGCCACTCAATACGCCCTGCTCTCCAGCCCTGATGGCCATCACCCCCAAGATCATCGGCGCGCCCGCCGGCGTGATGGCGGCGGACATCGGCTGGCCGCTGTTCTTCAGCGTCAGCGTGCTCGGCGCGCTGCCGGGTCTGGCATTGCTGTGGTGGCTCATGCGGCGCGGGGCGATCGGCCACAAAACCGAGACGGCGCCGGTGCCGACGGATTGACCTTTTTTCAATCCGCCGCAAACCGTCGGTAAAACCAGCGCTTCATTCCTTCCACCATCCCCAGGTAAGCCAGCACCATTACCGCCAGCACAAGGAAAAACATCGGCGGAGGCGGAACGAACCCGAAATACGCGCCGGCAGCCGTGTAAGGCAATATCATCGCCACGGCAACGACGGTCAGCGAGGTGATGGTCAGCCAGGGATGGGGGCGGCTGAGGAAAGGGTTGAGGCGGGTGCGGATGATAAAGATGACCAGCACCTGCGTGGCGATAGACTCGATGAACCAGCCGGTCTGAAAGAGCGATTCGCCAGCCTGGAATACCACCAGCATCACGTAGAAGGTAAGAAAGTCGAAAACTGAACTGTGCCGCTCGGGACGCTACCCTTATTTATGACTAAAATAATAATAGCGTCCCTTTATCCGCAATTCACCGACGATAAATGCAAATGACTGCAATGACATACCTGATGGTACACGATCTTACATTACTCATAAGTCAGAAATATAGGCGGCAAAATCGATCCGAAACCTGCATGGATACTGGATGTGCTGTCGCGCAAATTTCCGATTTCTGAGTAACACATAACATCTGTTGGTAATGGTGCCCTAAATGGGTGATATTGTATTGCAAGACCGGGTACCGTGGCGCTGCGATTAAATTAAATTGAACAACTTACCATAGCCCTCAATATGAACGCTAGCACCGATCGAGCGTAGGGCATCCCAGAGAATGACCTGGTTGCCGGTGATCATCGACACGCCGAGGGTCTTTTCCACGGCGTCGATGACGCCCACCGAGCGTTGGCCGTTGCCGCCTACGAACACGGCATCCGCATCCGACTCGGCCACTACCTTGACGATCCAGTCGTATAGACTTTGCGGCGTAATGTACTTCTGACCACTCTGTAGCCCGCACGGCGCATGGTGAACCACGCGGAAGCCAGCTTGCTCGAAGTAATTCGCCCCTAGCCCATCCAAGTCAGCGTCGAACCACGGCGGATTGACGATCGCTAGCCGTCTGGCGTTCAGCTGTGCCAGAGCCCGTTCCGCTGACAGGCAAGTCGAAACCAGCGGAATGTCTCGAGCCCGCAGGCGAAGGCGCTCGATCAGGGCTCGTTCCCCGTCCGGGCCGTGCTTGTAGGCCGAGCTGGTGAACGCTAGGCACAGGGCATCCAGCGGCGAAGCCGCCAAACTTTCCACGGCCTCGTCAAGGTAGGGTGGCTGGGTGAACGTAGTCACCGGATCGTGAGGGATCTTCTGATCCATTTCACCATTGGCACGCATGGCTGAGAAGTACAGGCGGCTGCCATGGATGGTGATTTGATCGGTAGCCATCGCTTGTAACTCCGATTCAGGCCCAACATCGGCGTGGGGAACCACTGCGCCAATGCGGATCAAGCGGTTCCAGCCGTCGGGGCGAAACAGCGCTGCGGCATTGCCTTCGGCCTGAGCCGGGTCTAGTGTTTCATTCACAGGAAACTCCTTTTTTTCTCCAAAGATTGAAAGGCTCGAGTGCTTGGCTGGTGGCGTACTTGCGCACCTTCATCGGCCACTGATCGGGGAAACGCGCCAGCATCCGATACGAGCCACGATAATCGAAGCCCGCCTTGGCAGCGTCGTCCCGATCGACCGCGTAGATCACTTCGCTGATACCAGCGAATAGGGAGTTCAGATAGCACATAGCGCAGGGCTCGCCTGACGCCAGGAGCGTCGTCCCTGTCAAATGGTGGGCCCTAATGGCACGACAGGCATCTCGAATAGCCTCAACCTCTGCATGTGCAGTCGGGTCCTGATGTTCTAGAACGCGGTTGACACCACGCCCCAGAACCACACCGTTGGCATCCACGACAAAGGCCGCGAATGGGATTCCACCATTGTAAACATGCTCCATGGAGTAGGCGACTACCTCCACCATAATCTGCTTGAAGCAATCAGGAAGGTTATTAGACATCGGTGTCTTCTGGCAGACCGTATCGTCCTTCGCGAAAGAACGAGGAACTGGCGATTTGCTTAGGCGAAAAAGTCATGTGTTGCTCCTGTAATTATTTATTTTTTCTCGTCATTGATATAGGCACATTAAGAGACAAGGCTCTCATCGGCTTGTAACTTTTCGCTGCTGGTGAGCTTCAACCAAATGACGCCAGCAATAATGACCGCCAACCAGATTGCCTGATTCAACGTGAGCGATTGGTCGAAAAGTATGCTGCCGAAAACCGCCGCCCCTATAGCGCCAATGCCTGCCCATACTGCGTACCCAATCCCGACATCGATCGTTCGCAGGGCAACACTCAGTGCAAATAGAGTGAGCAGGAAGGAAACGCAGGCAGAGATCGACCAGCTCATCACGGTGAAAGCTTGGCTACCTGCTACGCTGAGCGCGTAAACGATTTCAAAGACTCCGGCGAGTAGTAACATGGCCCAAGCTTGCCTATTGCTTGCATGCTTTTCTGATACTGTCGTCATAATTGTTTCCTTTTAGGTTTGAAGGTGATTGAACGATTAATACGATGGATGCTCTAGCAGCTCCTCATGCCGCACCACTGAGACGTAGGCCAATGACACCTCCGATTACGAGGGCGATTCCGCAGATCTTTTTCGCAGTCAGCCGCTCCCCGAAAAACATGGCGCCTAGGATAACAATCCCGACGCCTGCAACGGATGTCCAGATCGCGTAGCCAACGCCGACGTCGAAAACGAGAAGGGCGAGGCTGAGAAAAAAGGTAGCGATTGCACCACTGACGAGGGTGGCGATGGTCCACCAAAGATTAGTGAATCCCTCCGCCTTCCCTGCTGAGATTGCAACTGCAATTTCAAAAATTACGGCGACTCCAAGATATATCCAGCTAATCATGTTTCTTTATCCTATCAAGTGTTGATTGAATGGTTAGTCCTGCGGGCCGGTATCACTCACGATGCGGTCGACGGCCCTTCGAAGTTCATCTAAAGATGGCATTCCACGGATGACCTGCTTGCCTACAACGATGGTGGGAACAGACGTAATCTCCATATCTTCGTGGGCATGACGTAGCGCCTCGCGATGACGCTCCCGGTAGGTGCCTTTGGCCAGAGCGTTCAACACGGCCTTGCGTTCGAGACCCACGTCGGCTCCCAGATCGGCCAGAACTTCCTGGTTGCCAAGATCCTTTCCCTCTTGGAAAAAGGCTTTCAGGGCGCATATCGAAAACGTATGCCCCAGCCCTTGCTCGTCCGCCATCGCGAAGACCTCGAAGGCCTTGTCGGTGCGAGGCTGCGGCGAGATGGTCGGCAACCTGATCGGCACTCCCAGACGCTCGGCCATCGGATAGACCGACTGCTTCCAGACATGCGGCAGGTACGGATCCTCGACTCGCAGGGTCGGCACCGGCTCAGGCCGCAGCTCGAAAGGTCGCCAGTTAATTTCGATGTCTAGTCCCTGGATCACATCTTCGATGACGTGCTCTGCCAATAGGCAGTACGGGCAGACGTAATCGGTGTAGATGGTAATTTGCTTGGTCATTGAGATCACGTTTAGTTGTGCATATATATTGGAAATTAAAGCGCCGCCCTGAAGGACTTGGCTTGTGGGATTCGGCCACCCGGCGTGACCATGCCCGGGTGATAGGTGTTCACCAGTTCGATCAGCTCAGAGTAGCGGGGGTCGGTAAATACCACTGGATCGTCGAGGTAATTCATGGCTAGCCCACCGCTGAGCGGCTGATGGATGGCGCTGCTGTAACCATCAAACTCCAGCGGTTCTATGCCGTACAGTTTGCACAGGAGCTTGCTGAAAACCGGTGAGACCTGCAGCCATGTGTCGCCCACATTCACCTCGTTGTACCAGTGCAGAAACACATCGCCGCCGACTAGATCCTGCAGTTCCCGGGTGGCGACGTGATTGGTCACGCGGCTGGCAACCAGACGACAGGCCAGGCCTTGCGACCGGCAGGCAGCGGCATAGAGTAGCGCCTTGTGGAGACAGAATCCCCGGCGGTCCTTGACGATCTGGCTCGCACGCAACCCCTTCTCGCTGATGTCGGTATCAAAGACCTCGTAAGCGATCTTGTCGCGCACGGCGTAGTAGAGCTTCACGGCAGTCCCGCGCTCGTCCAGAGATTCGCCAGCCAGGGTGGTGCTGACGAAGATCTGCACATCGTCATGCAGAAAATCAAGCAGCTCGCTGGGGGTCCCGCTCGACATTCTCCTTGCAGATGATGCGAATTTCCGAGCGAACGACTTCGTGTTTTGGATTGTCGGAGGCCGGCTTCGCTTTTTACCCTGGTTGATGCCCAGTAAGGCCGCAATTCGACCGCGCTGGACTTCGTTGGTCCCCGAATAGATGGGGCCTGCCAGGGCGTTACAGACCTCGGTACCCAGGTCGTTCGAGGCAATGTAACCGTATCCGCCATGGATATGTAGCGCGTCGATTGAGGTGACCAGGGCGTTTTCGCTGACAAATACCTTGGCGATCGCGACCTCACTGGTCACGTCCTTATTGGCGATCATGAGTTCGGCAACGTGATACAGCCACCGTCGGCTCAGCTCGTATTTGATCTTCATTTCGACGATCTTGTTGGCAACCAACTGGAAGGAGCCGATGGGCGAGCCGAACTGGTGCCGAGAGTTGACGTAGCGGACGCAGCGCGTAAGGCGTCGGTGCATCTCGCCGACGCCGATGATGAACGAGTACAAGATTTCCCGTTGCATCACGTAGCTGAGCACGAAGAATCCGGCACCGCGGCGGCCAATCATATTCTCTTTCGACACCCGGCAATTCTCGAGGGTGAGTTCGCATAGCGGCGACGTACTCAAACCGACCTTCTCCATGGTGGGGCCAAGATGCACTCCTGGCGAACGGGTTTCCACCAGGAAAGCGGAGACGCAGTCGGCGGTGGCCGCCATATTGGTCTTGGCATAGACTACTATCACGTCAGCCACTGATCCGTTGGTCACGAAGGCCTTGTGGCCATTGATGACGTAGTCGCCACCATCTTCGCGAGCGGTAGTGATCATGCTCAGTGCGTCGGATCCAGCATTGGGCTCACTGATGGCGTGGGCACCGATCAACTGGCCGGAGACCAATGCATCCATATACCGAGCTTTGAGCTGTGGACTACCGAACTTGTCGAGGGCGGTAATAGTACTGGCCAGGTGCGTGGCAACAGAGAACGTCAGTCCTGAATCTTTGCAGACCTCGCCGAGCCGCTCTAGCGCGGTCACGGTCAACAGGATGGCGTCACGCTTAGATTCGGCATTAACGGCACGCCGGAAGATCCCAGTACTGGACACTGCCTGCCATTTCTCACGCGGAAAGCCACTGTCGGCGGGGTACTTGGCATCTAAGGTACCTGCAATGGAATCGATCGAGGCGCGGGCTTGTTGGAAGATCTGTTTGTATTGGTGATACATAATGAGTGTTAGTCCTTTAAATGGCGACTGGAGGGCGATGCCCGGCTCAGTATTGGGAGAACCCATCCTCACTCAGATGATGTTGCTCTTTCCCGGTCAGCGGCGGGTTGAAAACGCTGATTAGATGCAAATCCTGGTCGGCATCAGCCTTCAAGATGTGTGGATCATGCTTGTCCAAGACATAAATGGAACCCGGCTCAATGACGTAATGTTCGCTGCTGTCGGCCGAGATCACGCTGCCATGACCGGAGATGCAGTAGCAGGCCTCGAGGTGACGTTGGTACTGCAAGCGCGACTCTGAACCGGCATTAACCACGGTATACGCGACAGTGAAACCCATCCCGTCCTTCTCGTTAGCATCCGATGGCTGGTACCGTTGCCCCACTGAATACCTACTACTTCGTTACGCTTACGTATGAACATGGTAGTCTTCCTTTACGAGTTTCAGGTTGTCAGAGTAAGTAATTCGACTTCGTTTTCGTTATTGACGCCCTTGGTTCGGGCGACGTCGGAGATCGTATAGCGTTCGATGAAGGCGTTTATCATCTCGATCGAACTGAATTCTTCCGGCGCGATTTCTATGTCGCCGATCGGGATGTCGTACTCCTCCTCAATCCAGATGACAAGGCGCACCAGAGACAGACTGTCGATAACACCAGTGGATAGCAGATCGATATCGGCTGACAACATAGCCGGATCGATATCCGGTGCTAGCGTCCCGCAGATGTAGTCCTTGATGTTCCGTTCATGAATCATGCAGGTTCACTCCATTGTGGATGGATAAGGCTATGGTTGTTCGATCCGGCTTGCCGGTCGAGGTCGTGGGTAGCGGGCTTTCATGCAGATGAAAACGCCGGGGAATGGAGGTCTGAGGCAGGTGCTGAGCGCAAAACATGCGCATGGTTAGGCCATCGAGTGTCTGGCCCTGCGTAGGCTCAACCACTGCATGCAAGACGACGCCATCTGTCTCGTCATTCACCGGGATCACCACAGCGTTCTTGACGGTGGGTATTCTCGCCAGGACCTGCTCGATATCCAGCGGGTTGGTGCGCACGCCGCGGACCTTGACGATAAAGTCGTTACGACCGACTAGGGTCAGTTGGCCATGCTCATTGCGAGCGACCCGGTCGCCCGTCCGATAATAGGTGCGATAACCACCCGGTTCGGTATAGAACACTTTGGCCGTCAGTTTGGGATCGGTGTAGCCATGGGCAAGAAATGGCGTCGAGGTATGCAGCTCACCTTCACCAACGCCGTCCAGTTCGACGCCTTCATCGGTCACGATGCGGTAGGAGACCCCGTTGATTGGCGATCCCAGCGGCAGCCGCTCGTCCCGAACGATCGCCTGGGCATCTGCCGAATACGCGAAGCTGTCGTTGGTTTCAGTACAACCATAAACGTTGTGAAAAATAGACTGAGGAAATCTAGTTACCACCCGCTCACGTAACTTCTGGGGCGTGGTATCTCCGGTGAACACGACGTGACGAACCCCGCCCATGACCCAATCGTAGGCATCCGATGCCGGACATAGTATGGAATAGAACATCGGAATGGCTTGGATGAGATCTGGACGGCTATCGCTGATCAGTGCCTGAAGGTAGTCGGCCTGTGTGGCGCGGGCCATATCGACCAGAATTACCGTGGCGCCTTTTGCCAACGGCGTCCAGATCTCGAGCAGGCTCAGATCGAAGTTCAGCGGGGCATAGCTGAGGACGCGGCTGTCCCGTGTCAGATGGAAATACTCTGCTCCCCAGTTGAAGAAGGCGCCGATCCCTTCTGCGCTAAGTTCGACCACCTTGGGAATACCGGTCGAGCCCGAAGTAGTCAGCATGAGCGGGCAGGTATCAGCTGGATAGGCACTGGGTACGGCATCGGTTTGCAGTTTGCCGGGGACTACCAGGTTAATCACTGGCCAGCCAGCGTCACTTTCGGCAGCTAGTTCGCAATACACCCCGGCCGTGTCGTACATCATTGGTTTGACTGTCGAGCGCAGGCTGGAGGAGACCGCCAGTGGGGTATGACCCTGCTTGCCCAAGGCAAGCATCAGCGCCAGGGTGTCAACCGTCTTAAGGCCGGTGACCGCCACGGCTACGCGATCGGGCAGAGCAACCTTTGTAAGCGTAGATTCAAATTGAGCTATCCGAGACCAAAATTGTTTGTAGTCCCAAGATATGGTGTCCGTGATGATTGCCGCATTGTTGGGAAAATGGATTGCACTGTCGCCTAGTGAGTTGAGTAGTAATTGCAGTTTCATGGAGTTTCCCGATTAGATCTCCGACAACATTAATATTTGCATGCCCATACATATTACACTAAAGTGCCACCGAAGTAAATATGCTTGTACGTGCAAATAATATGAATTATTGATATCAAATTTTCAGATTTCTTGCTCGAATGGTTACAGCGAGCGCCGATACGAAGCCGGAAGCCATGAAAGCGATGCGTAAGCGAGCGATGGCTGACGTGCCCCCGCGTAGCCGTAGGGCCTCCTGTTTTGCCTCCGCCTGCGCATAAGCGCAGGCGGAGGCAAAACAGGAGGCAGCCGACACGGCGTCAAGTCACTGTGGGAGCACTGGCGCGCTGCGCAGTAGCTCGCCAGTGCGGACGCAGGATGAACGCGGGCCGCCGGAGGCATACTTGTCGCCGAGCACAGTCATTTTGGGACTGGGATGTCCCAAAATATATCGCGAGCACGGCGACACAATCATTTAAGATTTTGATAAATAAATTAATTTTAGTTCATGCGCGAGAATCGGTATTGGTCGAAGGTCGCTAGTAACGCTACGCTTTCAGGGCATGTGTGGCGGGTTTCTACAAAATTCGAGATTTTTTCCTGGCGTAAAAACCAAACATTGGGCAATCTATGTGCGTGCAAGTATTTAAATTAATTATATTGAGGGTAGCAATAACGGCTACCAATTAGGGGAGAACAGATATGACCTTGCAGTCAATGTGGCAACAGATGAGGAACATCTTTGAGTCGGTAGAGCACCAGGTAGCGAAGGATCTGCAACGTAAACATGGAATAGGCCTGTCCGAGTATCGAGCGTTACAGTTGCTTACGGACGCGCCGAACTCGGAACTGCGCATGCAGGAGTTGGCCAATCAACTCGGCCTGAACCAGAGTTCCGTAACTCGGTTGGTTGAGCGGATGGAGCGCAACGGCTATACAATACGAGATGTCTGTCCCAACGACAAACGTGGCGTTTATACCGTCATTACCAAGCGTGGCCGCCAGATTCAGGCCGAGGCAAGCAAGGATTACGACAACTTCTTGAATTCAGCACTCGATGAGGTGTCCCGCCAGCACGATAATCAGCCTATTGCTAATTGCCTGCGCCAAATTGTCTTGGGCAGGGTAATTTAGGGTTCCGGTACATTATGCGGGGTCTGTTTCATTGAGGTACCCTGACTTTTTCGGACACCCTTGTTTGGCAAACCTCACCAACTCCGGGTTCCCACAGCAGAAGGCTGGAAATCGGTGCATGCCTTGGCCTGCAAAACATCGGAAAGCCGTGTGCAGGAAAACCGCGCTGATTCTGGCGGTCGGCACCGACAATCTCTCCGGCGGCATGGGCTCGGCGGCGTTCGTCGCCTTCCTGATGAGTTTGACCGAGCGCCGCTAC
>SBBG01000147.1 GCA_005240065.1 Gammaproteobacteria bacterium
AGCCTTCAATGCCGCCATGAACGACGCCCGCACACTCGGCACGATGGAAGTGCCGATGCACCTGCGCAACGCGCCCACCCGCCTGATGAAGGGCCTGGGCTACGGCCACGGCTACCGCTATGCGCACGATGAAGCCGAGGGCTATGCGGCGGGAGAGAAATATTTCCCCGAGGAAATGGGTGAAAGACAGTATTATTATCCCGTGGGGCGAGGGCTGGAGATCAAAATCGGCGAGAAGTTGTCTGAGTTGAGGAAACGGGACAAAGACAATCAAAAACCCTGATGCTTCCGTGGGGTGTGTCCCATGCACCGCAATATCGCTCAGCAGGAATAACGCCGCATTAAAGAACCTTTATGAGGGCAACACAATGAAACACGTCCGGCTTAAATTGTTGGCAAGCTGCGCAATGATTCTGTTGCTTGGGGCCTGCGCCGCCCCCTTCAGAACATCCGGCGGCGTGGTGATGTTGTCCGGGCTCAAACCGGCAACCCCGGCTCCCGTCGAAACCGTACAACTTTTTGTCACGCCACCCAACACGCCCTATAAAAAAATCGCATTGGTCACCGCCAGCGTGCCCGTCTCCGGCAATTATGGCATCGCCCAGGCCGAAGCGGCGGCCTTGGAAGAGCTAAAGAAACAAGCGGCCAGCGCTGGCGCCGACGGCGTGATCGAAATAACGCGCGAGGTACTGTCGGGCGATACGTTGATCTCGACCTCGGGCTGGGGTGGCACACCCTTCGTCGCCGCGCCAGTGACCGATGCCCAGTTGCTGGCGCTGCGCACACGCACCACGCAGCAGACCACCTCGATCACCAGCTATTACACGATCAACTTCCGCGCCCAGGCCATCAAACTCGAAAGCAGACAACCTTGAAACAGGTATTGGCGGTTGCCGCAGGCGGTGCGCTGGGCTCGGCGCTGCGTTTCTGGATGTCGACCTGGGTGCATGGCATCGCCGGGCGCGGCTTTCCCTATGGCACACTGACGGTGAATGTGCTCGGCTCGTTCGTGATGGGCCTGTTGTGCGTGCTGCTGATTGACAAGCTCAATGTCAGCCTGGAATGGCGCGCGGCGCTGTTGACCGGAGTACTCGGCGGCTTCACCACCTTTTCCAGCTTTTCCATGGAAACCCTCACCCTGTTTGAAATGGGAGAGCCCTTCAAGGCGTCGCTGTATATCCTGCTCAGCATCGCTGTCTGTCTGGCCGCCACCTGGGTGGGCGTGGTGGTCGCACGGCAGATACCGTTATAATCCTGCCAACCGCACATAAGGAACAATAATGCTCGATCCGAAATTACTGCGCTCCCATCTCGATGAGACCGCCCGCCAATTGGCGCGGCGCGGTTTTGCGCTCGGCACCGAAAAATTCACCGCGCTCGAAAGCGAACGCAAGCGATTGCAAATGCTGACCCAGGATCTGCAAAGCGAGCGCAACAGCTCCGCCAAGGCGGTCGGCAAGGCCAAGGCCGCCGGTGAAGACATCGCGCCGCTGCTTGCCGCCGTCGCCGATTTGGGCGACCGGCTTAAAGAAGCCGAAACACAGCTCGAGAAAATTCAAGCGGAATTCGACGCCATTTTACTCGGCCTGCCGAACATCCCGCATGAAAGCGTGCCCGACGGCCGCGACGAAAATGATAATCTCGAAATACGCCGCTGGGGCGAACCGCCGCGTTTCGATTTCGAAGCCAAGGATCATGTCGATCTGGGCGCGGCGAACGGCCTGCTGGATTTCGAAACCGCCGCCAAGATCACGGGCAGCCGTTTCGCCGTGATGAGCGGCCCGCTGGCGCGCCTGCACCGCGCGCTGATCCAGTTCATGCTCGATCTGCACACCCAGCAGCACGGCTATACCGAAACCTATGTGCCCTATCTCGTCAACGCCGACAGCTTGCGCGGCACGGGGCAGCTGCCGAAGTTCGAAGAAGATCTGTTCGCGCTGAAAGGGGAGCAAAATTATTACCTCATCCCCACCGCCGAGGTTCCGGTCACCAATATCGTGCGCGACACGATCATCGACGCCGATTACCTGCCGCGCAAATATGTCTGCCACACGCCGTGCTTCCGCAGCGAGGCCGGTTCCTACGGCAAGGACACTCGCGGCATGATCCGCCAGCACCAGTTCGAGAAGGTGGAGCTGGTGCAGATCGTGCGCCCCGAGGATTCCTGGGCGGCGCACGAACAGCTCACCGCGCACGCCGAAGCCGTACTGCAAAAGCTTGGCCTGCCCTACCGCGTCATGGCACTGTGCAGCGGCGACATGGGCTTCGCCTCCGCCAAGACCTACGACTTGGAAGTATGGCTGCCCGGCCAGGGCAAATACCGCGAAATCTCCTCGTGCAGCAATTTCGTCGACTTCCAGGCGCGCCGCCTCCAGGCCCGCTGGCGCAACCCCGCCACCGGCAAGCCGGAGCTGGTGCATACGCTCAACGGCTCCGGCCTGGCGGTGGGACGCACCCTGGTGGCGATTATGGAAAATTATCAGGAAAAAGATGGTCGCATCCGTGTTCCCGAGGCGCTGACGCCTTATATGGGCGGCACAAGTACCATTTAGATGATTCGTAGGGTGCGCCATGCGCACCATTCATTTTAATGCGGTGCGTGAGACGCACCCTATGTCAAAGAAACATGGACTTCCTGCCAGTATTTCTCAACATCAAAAACAAATCCTGCTTGATCGTCGGTGGCGGCGAGGTCGCTGCACGCAAGGCGAGGCTGCTGCTGCGCGCCGGGGCGCAGGTCAACGTGGTGTCACCGGAGTTGAACGATGCACTGGCCGAACTGCGCGACACCGGTAACATCCGGCACCGCGCCACGCCTTTCCAGGAAAGGGATCTGACAGGCATGGCCCTGGCCATCGCGGCAACGGACGACACCATCGTCAATCAGCGGGTTTCGGAATTGGCAAGGCTGCGCGGCATCCCCGTCAACGTCGTCGATCACCCTGAGCTGTGCAGCTTTATCCTGCCCTCCATCATCGATCGCTCGCCGGTCATCGCCGCCATTTCCACCGGCGGCGCCGCGCCAGTACTGGCGCGGTTGTTACGCGCCCGGCTGGAAACGCTGATCCCCGCCTCCTATGGCCGGTTGGCCGAACTGGCCGCGCGCTTTCGTGACCAGGTCAAACAACGCTTGCCAAACACCGCCGGTCGCCGTCGCTTCTGGGAAAAGGTTCTCCAAGGCCCCATCGCCGAGCTGGTATACACAGGACGCGATGACGAGGCCAGCGCCGCCCTTCAGGCCGCATTGAACGACACGAAAAAAACGGGCTCGCTGGCGCGCGGCGAAGTCTACCTCGTGGGCGCCGGCCCCGGCGACCCCGATCTGCTCACCTTCCGTGCCTTGCGCCTGATGCAACAGGCCGACGTCGTGCTCTATGACCGTCTCGTAACGCCAGCGGTACTGGATCTGGTGCGGCATGAGGCCGAGCGCATCTATGTTGGCAAGAAGCGCGCTTTCCACACCCTGCGCCAAGAAGAAATCAATCAGGAACTGGTGCGTCTCGCCAAGCAAGGCAGACGCGTGTTGCGCCTGAAGGGTGGTGATCCTTTCATCTTCGGCCGTGGCGGCGAAGAGATCGAAACCCTCGCCGAAGAAGGCATCCAGTTTCAGATCGTCCCCGGCATCACCGCTGCCTCCGGCTGCGCCAGCTACGCCGGCATCCCTCTCACCCACCGCGATTACGCCCAGTCCGTGGTGTTCGTTACCGGCCATCTCAAGGATGGCACCATGGACCTTAACTGGGCCAATCTGACACAACCCCAGCAAACCGTGGTCATCTACATGGGCCTGACCGGCCTTGATGTGTTATGCCGCGAACTGATCAACCACGGCCTGCCTGCCACCACACCCATCGCCCTCATCCAGCAAGGCACCACCCCCCAACAGCGCGTGCTCACCGGCACACTGGAAACCCTGCCGGGCATCGTCGCCAACGCGGAAGTGCATGCGCCTACGCTGTTGATCGTCGGCGAAGTGGTCGGGCTGCACGGCAAGCTGGGGTGGTTTCGAGAAGGCGTAGCGTAAAAACTTGCGCGTGGAGACAGAGCACGTAGGACGCAAAACCTGCGGGCATTGCGCCGGATGTGACAACAACCATTCGGCGCTATACGGCTATCGCCTATTGCGCCCTGCGCGGGCTGCTGTTACTGCGAACAAGCGTCCCCTTCTCGCGAGATAAAAAAGGGGATAGCCCATCGGCTGCCAGCTGTCTTACCCAGTGTCAGTTGAGTTTAACAGATACGACAATCTTCCGGTCGCAGATATCCTCGGCGACCAGCGAGACATTGCTGCTGGCGGGGGTGAACGAGAAGATTCCACATTCACATTTACGTTGACACTTGCCGGGGGTGATACACTCCTTATTATGAGCATATTTTGTCAAAAACGACCGGCTGTAGATTGTTGACATCTTCCATCAGGAGGTTGAGGTTTCAAGTCCAACCCTATTTGTAAACCCATTTATATTTATCCTGAAAACCTCAGTTGGAGCCGTAACGAGAATGACTAAGGCGCTGAAGATGGGCGA
Organism: Gammaproteobacteria bacterium; assembly: GCA_005240065.1. Classification (GTDB taxonomy): domain Bacteria; phylum Pseudomonadota; class Gammaproteobacteria; family Ga007554; genus SBBG01. The sequence goes on from SBBG01000147.1 coordinate 4,527, forward strand.
GAAAATCGCAAAATATTCCGCAGCCGTAGCCATGCGCTACGGTGAGGACAGATTTTGCGATTTTCTCACATAGATGCGGCGCATTAGACATTCGCAACAGACTCCAACTGAGGTTTTTAGGTTTATACGCCCACCCTCACCGCACATCCAACAACTCCACATCAAAGATCAGCGTGGCATTCGGTGGAATGACGCCGCCCGCGCCGCGTGAGCCGTAGGCCATGTCGGGCGGGATGACGAGCGTGCGCTGACCGCCGGTTTTCATGCCGGCCACGCCTTGGTCCCAGCCTTTGATGACCTGCCCCATGCCGAGGAGGAAATCGAACGGTTGGCTGCGGTCGCGCGAGCTGTCGAATTTGGCGCCGCGTTGATTGGCGGCTTTGGGATCGTACAACCAGCCGGTATAGTGCACGATGACCAGCTTGCCGCTCACGGCCTCTTTGCCTGTACCGGCCTTGACGTCGGTCTTTACCAATTGGGTGATGGCGGTTTCTGTCATGGATGATTTTCCTTGTTTTGCGGTTTCCGCATAAACGGCGCTATTCATACCTAAAGCCAGCACCACGGTGAGGATTGCCCTTTTTTTCATGCGTCGAAAACTCCTATTGGTTTGGAACATTTACCGATACGGCATCCGGCTCCACCAGGAGGGCGCCGGTGATCAGCGCCAGCGCCCTGATCACCAGAATACCCTTGCCTTGACCGCGATGCTCAATGCGCGCCTCCATATCGCCATGCAGCAGCTTCCGGCCGGCCTGAATCTGGAACACATACAGAATATAAAGAGCCAGCACCATGATGAAGTGCATCCAGACGAGGAAGGAGGTGATGTCACCGTGTTCGATCAGGCGGGTGTAGAAGTCACGGAACAGGTACAGATAGACCGGCAGCGCCATATCGAAGCACATGACGAACACCATGGTCCCGATATGGAAGGTGCGACGCTGCGGCCGGGCGAAGGCGGCGAGCATCAGCAGGTAGGTCAGGAATACGACAGCTACCGTTATAACTTTTTCTGTCATTGACTAGCCAGAACTCCGGGCACCGGCGGACTTGAGCAGTTTCACGATTTCCGCATAGCCGTTGCTCTCCGCCTCCTTGAGCGCGTTCATACCATTGCTGTTCATGGCGTTCACATCGGCGCCGGCGCGCACCAGCATTTGCACGATATCGGCATGACCGGCGCGCGTGGCGTAGATCAATGCCGTGGTGCCGGAGACACCGAATACATTGCCGCCTGAACCCGCTTCGGCTCCTTCGACGGCGTTCACATCGGCCTTGCTTTTCAGCAGCAATTCCACCAGCCTGGCATTGCCGGCGGTCGATGCGACCATCAGCGGCGTGAGACCCTCGACCGATCGGATATTGGGATCGGCCTTGTGATCGAGCAACGCCTGGGTAACGCCGAGATGACCGCGTTCCACCGCCCAGTAAAGAGCTGTCTTGCCAATGAAACCGCGCGTATCCGGCAAGGCGCCGGCTTCCAGCAAGACGCGGGCGACCTCGGCGTGGCCGAGCTGCGCGGCCCTCATCAACACGGTGTTGCGGCCGACCGCGCCCAGTGCGACGGTGAACGAGCTGGCGCGGTTTTCCTTCTCCACCGCGTTGGGATCAGCATTCTTGTTCAGCAGCAGGCGCATGATACCGGGATTGCCTTGCTCGGCGGCGACAAACAATGCAGTTTCGTTGCGGCGGTTGGCGCGGTTGATGTCGGCTCCCTGTTCGAGCAGATAACGCACGGTCTCGGCATGGCCACGGCGCACGGCGACGATCAACGCCGTATCGCCTCGCGCGGCGGCTTCCACCACCTCTTCGTCACCCAGTGGTACGCGGACAGCCGACATGGCCCATTCACGCAGCCCGTCGGGAATGGCATTGACCTTGGCGCCGTTCTCGATCAGTGACTTGACGACATCGGTATAGCCGCCCAACGACGCCGCCAGCAAGGGCGTCAAGCCCAGGGTGTTCTTAATGTTGGCCCGCGCGCCGGCCTCGAACAACTGGCGCACTTTCGGCGCATCGCCATTCTTCGATGCCTTGATCAGCGCATCGTCCAGACTCAACCCGGCATAGACCGCTTCCCTGCGCGCACCGGCCTGCTTCAGGCTATGCGCGATATCGGCATACTGATTGCGCTCGGCGATATTCAGCGGCGTATGGCCGTGGGTGTTGCTGGCATTGGGATCGGCACCCTTGGCGAGCAGCGCATCGGTGATGGCCAGCCATGGCCCGTCGGCCGCCAGCAGGCCATGTTTCGCGGCGTACATCAGCGGCGTGTAACCGCTGTCGCCCGCCGAAATAGGCAGGGTATTCGCTACATTGGGGTTCGCCCCCGCCGCCAGCAGCGTCTCCGTCAGGCGCAGGTTGCCGTATTGCACCGCCGGAAAGAGCGCCGTTTCTCCCCGATTGTTTCTGGCATTCACGTCAGCCTTGGCCTTGAGCAGAGTTTTGGTGATCTCGATATTACCTTTTGCCACGGCGCCCATCAGCGCGGTATTACCCGAGCTGTTGACGGCATTCACATCCGCGCCTGCTTTCAGCAGCAGGTCGGTCATTTCCCATTGGCCGGCGGTAGCGGCGGCGATCAGCGCGGTGGTACCGGCGCTATCCTTGGCATTCGCGTCCACACCGCGATCGAGCATGTAGCGCACGACACTTTCATGACCATAGGTCGCGGCCAGCACCAAGCGATCGGGACTGAGAGCATCGCCGGGAATGGCTGCAGGCGGAGAGGCAGTGGGTACCGGCTCCTCATCCGCCATCGCAGGCATGATGCCCGCCCAAAGAATCGCGCCCATACCACATAACAGCAGGCGGTTTCCCCTCCACCGCGACAGCGCCACTTTATTGTGATGCATGGCCACTACCCTCCCACCCTCTTTGAGAATGTAATTGTTTTTGATTGACTGCTTTTATAGAGCCTATTACTTAAGCGCACAACTCAACAATCAACATACTTGACAACGCGGCGTTTGCCAAGCGCTACTTTGTCAATTGACGGTCAACTTTCTCCACAGGCAATTCCCCCCGCTCTCCTTGTCGATGGCATCCAGCCGACGCTCGTGGGCCGCCAACTCGTCCTCCGCTGCCCGCACGACCCGCAATCCCGGCCGTTGCGCATCGAGTTTGCGAGCCGTCCTGCCGGAAACGGCGAAATGGCTTTGCGCGTCTTCCAGCGACAGGGTAACCTGGCCGCCGGTCATCGCCAGATAGACATCGGCGAGGATCTCGGCGTCCAATAGCGCACCGTGAAGATCGCGGTGACTGTTGTCGATGCTGTAACGCTTGCACAGGGCGTCGAGGTTGTTTTTCTGGCCCGGATGCAATTGACGAGCCAGTGCCAGGGTATCGACCACCCCGCAATGATCGGCGATCATTCTCCACGACGGCCCCAGCATCCTAAACTCGTGATTGAGAAAACCGACATCGAACGGCGCGTTGTGGATGATCAGTTCGGCGCCCTTGATGAAGCCGAGAAACGCCTCCGCCACATCGGCGAAACGCGGCTTGTCGGCCAGAAATTCATTGCTGATGCCATGCACTTCCAGTGCACCGGCGTCTATCTCACGGTCGGGTTGCAGGTATTGGTGGTAATGATTGCCAGTGAGACGTCGGTTAACCAGCTCCACGCAGCCGATTTCGATGATGCGATGTCCATCGGCCGGTTCCAGGCCGGTGGTTTCGGTATCCAGTACTATTTGTCTCATGAACCCCTCGATTTTCTGGCAGCCACCGGCAGCATCTCATCGATGGCGCGGTTGGCAAGCTGATCGGCCAATTCATTCTCCGGGTGCCCGGTGTGCCCGCGCACCCAATGCCATTCGACATGATGCCGGACACTGGCGGCCTCCAGCCTCTGCCACAGATCAGCGTTCTTCACCGGCTCCCGGCCGGCGGTCTTCCAGCCACGCCGCTTCCAATTCGCCAGCCACTCGGTGATCCCCTTTTTCACATACTCGGAGTCGGTGGTCAAGCTGACCTTGCAGTGCCGCTTGAGCGACTCCAGCGCCATGATCGCCGCCATCAACTCCATGCGGTTGTTGGTGGTCAGCGGCTCGCCGCCGTAGAGCGTCTTTTCATGACCTTTGTAACGCAACACCGCGCCCCAGCCACCGGGGCCGGGATTGCCGCGACAGGCGCCATCGGTGAAAATCTCCACTACTTCAGACATGGCTGCCGCTTCTCAGAAGCTGTTCAAGATCTCGATCAAGGAACGCAGCGCAAGGAAAAAAGTGGAGCATACACGGAGTATGTGAGCATTTTGAGGCCATTTTCAACACCGCAATGCGCCCTTCAGCGAGATCTTGAACAGGTTCTCGCGCAAGGCCGCGCCGGAACACCCACAAGACTACGCCGTGGCCGCCAACGCGGCTTGATCGGTGTTAGCGTCGTCACGCGCTTTCTCGCAACCACCATATACGCCCCGCTCAGCCTTGGCCACAAGCGGGCGCCGATTTTTTCCATGAACATCAACCTGCGCATCACTCCGTCCCGCTGCAAGGGCGGACGAAAAAAATACTGGCGCACCAGCACCACGTCGAACCCCAGCAAAGCCAGCCAGTCCTTGATGCGGATCAACCCCAGAAACCGTCCCGACCACGGCGGAATACCACGCCGCGCCAAGACCCACCGCCAGACGCCCCACAGGCTCCACGGGTTGAAAGCGAGCACGACGACATGCCCTTCGGCGATCAACACGCGCTCCACCTCGCGCAACACCCGATGAGGATCCGGTTCGAATTCCAAGGTATGCGGCAAGACCACCACATCCACGCTGTCGGTAGCGATGGGCAGCTCGTCCGCACAACCGCACACAGGGCTGGAGGGTACATTTTGCCGCGCGATATCGGCGTCCAGCACGACGCGATGGGAAATGCGGCTGGCAGCGAGAAGATCCTGACCGTGAAAGCAGCCTACCTGCAGCAGATGATAGCCAAACAGATCATGCAGCACCTCGTCCAGATGACCGCGCTCGATATCCAGCAGCAGCATTCCCAGCCCGTGGCCATACCAGGCCCGCAATTCTTCCCGGCCTCCCTGAAGTTTGTTATGATCCGGCATCGATTTCGGTAGGTCTTCCATAACAGCAAGCATAACCTGCTTCCCTTTCGCCGTACCAGACTTTCCTGCGCATGAACATGCTAAACGTACTCGCCGTTCCGGCTTTCACGGACAACTATATCTGGCTGATTTGCAATGAAGAAAAGGACAATCTCTGCCGCCGCGCCGCCATTGTCGACCCCGGCGACGCCGAACCGGTGATCGACGCTCTGAGCGAACTTTCCATCACCCCGACCGCCATCCTGATCACCCACCACCACAGCGATCATGTCGGCGGCGTGAGCATTTTGGCGGAGCGCTACTCGATCCCGGTGTATGGCCCGGCGCGGGAACACATTGCCGGCATCACTCATCCATTGCGTGACGGCGATCACATCATCCTGCCGGGGAAAAATATAAAATTCAACATCATGGACGTACCCGGCCACACAGCCGGGCATATCGCGTATCACGGGCACGGCACGCTGTTTTGCGGTGATACCTTGTTTGGCGCGGGGTCCGGGCGGCTGTTCGAAGGAACCGCCGCCCAGATGCACCACTCGCTCAAGAAAATCGCCGGACTGCCGAAAACTACTCTTGTCTACTGCGCGCACGAATACACCCTCGCCAATCTGCGGTTCGCCATGAGGGTGGAACCGGACAACCCCGACATCCGGGCACGCATGCTGGAGGCCGAACGCTGCTGGGCGCACGGCCAAGCGACCGTCCCGTCGACTCTTGAACTGGAGCTGCGCACCAACCCTTTCCTGCGCTGCAACGTCCCCGAAGTCATTGAGGCGGCAGAGAATTTTTCAGGAAAACGGCTTGCTTCCGAAGAACAGGTGTTTACCGTGATACGCTATTGGAAGGATAGCCTGGATTAACCACATCTTCGCAAGGTATAATTCCGGCTTATGTAACCGGACTGGAGGAATCATGGATAAAAACAGCCACCAGGCGCGCCGTTTCGCCGGTTTGTGCTTGTCCAGCGCCATTCTGCTCATACTCGGCGGCTGCGCCACGCAGCAAGGTAAACTCCCCCTCGCCGACGCCCAGCCGCAAAAGAAACCGCTCGCTCAAACCACGCCTTTGATAGCTGTGACCGCGATCGATCCCGCCGTCGTCCGGCCTGCGGCGGACCCGGCTACTTCCGAAAAGGCTCTCTCCGAGGTGGAATTGGCCGATCTCTGGGGGCAGATAGTTACACAGTCCACCGAAATCGAACCCGCACCGGTCACCCTCACCCCTCTGGCCGAAACACCGCTATCACCTGCGGAACGGGCTGCGCGGATACTGGAAAAAACCAAAACCGGGGCGGCTCTGCCCAGGAAAAAACCGGCGGCTGATGCCTCCACCCCGGCCCTCACGACCATCACGGCAAAATCCAGCATACCGGACAACCACGCCCCGGCCGACATCTGGGACCGCATCCGCAACCGCTTCAGCTTGCCCGACCGCGACCACCCGCGCGTGGAATCCAGCAAAAACTGGTACGCCTCGCGTCAACAATACCTCGACCGCACCATCGAGCGCGCCACACCTTATCTGCATTACATCGTGGAAGAAATCGAGCGGCGCAATATGCCCTCCGAACTGGCGCTGCTACCCATCGTCGAAAGCGCCTTTCAGCCAATGGCCAATTCACACGCCAAAGCCGCCGGCATCTGGCAATTCATCCCGTCAACCGCCAGAAATTTCGGCCTGAAGCAAAACTGGTGGTATGACGGCCGGCGCGACATTCATGCCTCGACGCGCGCTGCGCTCGATTATCTGCAAAAGCTGAACGTCATGTTCGACGGCGACTGGCTGCTGGCGCTGGCCGCCTATAACGCCGGCGAAGGCGCCGTGATGCGTGCCGTCAACGCCAACGCCGCAGCAGGCAAACCCACCGACTTCTGGTCGCTGAAACTGCCTGTGGAAACCCAGGGCTATGTCCCTTGGCTGCTGGCGATCACCGACATCGTCGCCGCGCCGGAAAGCTATGGCATCGCCCTCAAATCTGTGCCGGACAAACCCTATCTGACGCCGATCAACACCGGCAAGCAGATTGATCTGGCGCTCGCCGCCGAATTGGCCAACCTGTCTGTCGAGGAGCTTTACAAGCTCAACCCCGGCTTCAACCGTTGGGCCACCGATCCCGACGGACCGCACCATCTGCTGCTGCCTATCGACAAGGTGGACACCTTCAAGGCGAAACTCGACTCTCTGCCGGAGGAAAAACGTGTCGCCTGGACCCGCCATCGCGTCGAGAAGAAACAATCCCTCGGCTACATCGCCAGCATCTATGGCACCACCGCCGACCTGCTGCGCCAGATCAATAGACTGACCAGCAATGCCGTGCGCAAAGGCCAGGACTTGCTCATTCCGGTCGCCACCGCCAAGGATAGTAATGACAACAGCGTCTCGCGTCTTGCGCAAAATACCCCGCCGCAGGCCAATACCTCCTACGTCAGCGAATCTGATGCCGATACTGCAGAAAAGAAGCTGACCCATACCGTGCACCGCAGCGACACCCTGTGGAAAATCGCCCGCAAATACGGCGTCAACCCCCGGCAACTGGCGGCTTGGAATAACCTCACCCCGAAAGCCAGGATCATCGCTGGTCAGCGGCTGGTGATAAAGACTACCTCGCCCCGCCCCACCCGTCTCACCCTCAGCCGCGCCTCGCAAATCGAGAAGGCCACCATACGCCGCATCAACTATAAGATACGTCCTGGCGACACCTTGACCCGCATCGCCGAACGGTTTGACGTGAGCGTGAACGAACTACGCAAGTGGAATTCCGCCACCAAAGTAAAGCATTTGAAACCGGGGCAGAAATTGATGTTGGTGCTGAATTAATTCAGTTGCATCACAAAACGCTGAAGGGCGCATCATACAATGCGACTATGTCGATGACTTGCGTGTCGAACGCGAAGTCTCGACATAGCATTGCGGGACCAAATCGGGATTTGCCTTTGTCGGTTTCTTTTACATCCTTAAAAAACATCGCAATAGATTGATAAATATTAATTTAATTAAAAATTAACACCGCTTCCTGCTTTATTTTTGCACAAAACACATACAAAACTGTCGGCAAACTTTACACATCTAATCAATTCTTGGTCAAAAACCAAGATCAAAACTCACCCATAGAATATAAGTCAATGTTTTAAAAATAAAAAATATTTTATGGCGCACATTTTGCTATCAGGCGGGCGCGGATTGCATAATCCGCAATGCGCAACAACAAACAGCAAGGAGTGTTCAAATGAAATTTACCAGAAAATCCCTGAACGTCGCGGCATTGATGCTGGCGGCAACAGTGAGCGGTGTCGCATCAGCCGCCCCCATTCTCTGGGTAGGTGACTCACAAGGCAACTTGGGAACTGTCGACGTCGCTTCCGGCACGGTCAATATCATCGGCAACATGGGCCAGTCGATGACCGACATCGCCTTCGACCCCAGCGGCAATCTTTACGGCATCACTTTTACCGGCTTGTATTCCATCAACCCGGCCACGGCAGGCACCACGTTCATCGGTAACCTGGGAACATCCGCTAATTCGCTTGTATTCGATTCCGCCGGCACCCTCTACACTGCGAACAGCGCACTGTACAGCGTCAACACCAGCACTGGCCTTGCTACATTGATCGGCAACGGCGGCGCCGCCTACGGCTCCTCGGGCGATTTGGCGTTCATCAACAATAAGCTGTATTTGAGCAGCAACATTGGCAACGATTCGCTGGTGGAACTCAACACCTCGACCGGGGTTGGTACACTGATCGGCAACATCGGCTATTCCGCCGTTTATGGCTTGGCGACCGACAACAACATCAATCTCTATGGTGTCACCGGCACGACTGTCATTGGCATCAATACCGCCACTGGCGCGGGAACTACTCTCATCAACTACGGTGGCAAAGGTCTTGTCGATGCTTGGGGCTCCGCTTTCCGCACCGAAGCCGTTCCGGAACCGGCGACTTTCGCGCTGATGGGCATGGGCTTGGTGGGACTTGGACTGGCCCGCCGCAAAGCCAAGACACAGTAAAACTTACCATCACTCCAATGGCTACGCCCCCTCGCTTCACTCTCCCCGCCTGCGGGAGAGGGGGGGGTTACACCAAAGAGCGCGCAGGAAAGGTTGCTCCATACCACCCATCCTGCGCGCTCACAACCGACCTAAAACTTCATCGCATCAAAAAACTTCTTCACCCCGTCCAGCCATGAGCTGAAACGCGGGCTGTGTTTTTCCTGGTTATCGTCTTTCATGGATTTATCGAACTCCGCAAGCAGCTCTTTTTGCCGCTTCGTCAAATTGACGGGCGTTTCGATCACGACGCGGCAAAGCAGATCACCGACATCGCCACCGCGCACCGATTTGACGCCCTTTCCGCGCAGCCGGAACAGCTTTCCGGACTGGGTTTCGGCGGGGATTTTGAGCATCACCGGTCCTTCCAGGGTCGGCACTTCCAGCTCGCCGCCGAGCGCGGCAGTGGCAAAGCTGATGGGCACTTCACACATCAGGTGATTGCCCTCGCGGGCGAAAATGGGATGTTCGCGCACTTGGATGTGAACGTACAGATCACCGGCGGAACCGCCCTGCTCGCCCGCCTCGCCCTCGCCCGCCAGGCGGATGCGGTCACCGTTGTCCACGCCTGCTGGAATCTTGACCGACAGCGTCTTCTGTTCCTGCACGCGGCCCTGTCCGTGACAAGTGGGACAAGGATTGGGGATGATCTTGCCGGTACCCCGGCATTTCGGACAGGTCTGCTGCAGGGAGAAGAAACCCTGCTGGATGCGTACCTGGCCATGCCCGCCACATGTCGCGCAAGTGGTGGCGCTGGTACCCTTCTTGGCGCCACTGCCTTCGCACGCTGTGCATGACACGAGGGTGGGAATGCGGATCTTGACGGTGGTGCCATGCACCGCTTCTTCCAGGCTGATCTCGAGATTGTAACGCAGGTCCGCGCCACGATAAACGCCGCCGCGGCTTCCTCCCCGGCCCGCTGCACCGCCGAAGATATCACCGAAGATATCACCGAAGATATCACTGAAATTGCCGCCGCCAACCCCGGTGCCACCCGCCCCGGCGGCTGCGGAAGGATCGACACCCGCATGACCGAACTGGTCATAGGCGGCTCGCTTGCGCTCATCAGTGAGCACTTCGTAGGCTTCCTTAGCCTCCTTGAATTTCTCCTCCGCTTCCTTGTCGTCCGGGTTGCGGTCGGGATGGTACTTCATGGCAAGACGCCGGTAAGCCTTTTTGATATCGGCCTCGCTGGCATTGCGGGCTACCTGCAATACTTTGTAATAATCGCGTTTTGCCATTTTTTTGAAACTTTTCGTTTGTGGAATAACGACGAGGGCACACTATCGTGCCCTCGTCTATCGCCAAGTAGGGTGCGCCGTGCGCACCCTAACATTGGTCAGACTTTACTTCTTGTCGTCCTTCACCTCTTCGAACTCGGCGTCGACGACGTCATCCTTCTTGCCACCGGAACTGGCTGCTTCGGCCTGCCCGGCGCTTGCCGCCTGCGCCTGGGCATAGGCACGCTCAGCGAGCTTGCCAGCGGCCTCGGCCAAAGCCTGACTCTTGGCTTCGATAGCGCCCTTGTCGTCACCCTTGATGGCCTCCTTCACGGCCTCGATGGCTGCCTCGATACGCTGCCTCTCGTCGGCCTCAACCTGGCCTTCCAGATCCTTCAGCGCCTTGAGGGTGCTGTGCACCAGGCCATCGGCCTGGTTGCGGGCCTGTACCAGCTCGTGGAATTTTCGGTCTTCCTCAGCGTGGGCTTCGGCGTCCTTGACCATGCGCTTGATCTCGTCCTCGGACAAGCCGGAAGAAGCCTTGATGACGATCGACTGCTGCTTACCGGTGGCCTTGTCCTTAGCGGATACATTCAAAATGCCGTTGGCGTCGATGTCGAAGGTTACCTCGATCTGCGGCATGCCGCGCGGCGCGGGTGGAATATCGGTCAGATCGAAACGGCCCAGCGACTTGTTGGCGGAAGCCATTTCGCGCTCCCCCTGCAATACGTGCACGGTGACAGCGGTCTGGTTGTCGTCGGCGGTGGAGAACACCTGCGATGCCTTGGTCGGAATGGTGGTGTTCTTTTCGATGAGCTTGGTCATCACACCGCCCAGGGTCTCGATACCCAGGCTGAGCGGGGTCACGTCGAGCAGCAGCACGTCCTTCACCTCGCCACCCAACACGCCGGCCTGAATGGCGGCGCCGATGGCGACCGCCTCGTCTGGGTTGACATCCTTGCGCGGCTCCTTGCCGAAGAAGGTCTTCACCTTTTCCTGCACCATGGGCATGCGAGTCTGACCGCCGACCAGGATTACGTCGTCGATGTCGGATGCCTGTAAACCGGCGTCCTTCAGCGCGATACGGCACGGTGCGATGGTACGTTCGACCAGCTCCTCCACCAGCGACTCGAGCTTGGCGCGCGTCATCTTGATATTGAGGTGTTTCGGACCCTTGGCATCGGCCGTGATGTAGGGCAGGTTTACGTCGGTCTGCTGGCTGGACGACAGCTCGATCTTGGCCTTCTCGGCGGCCTCCTTGAGGCGTTGCAGGGCCAGTGGATCGTTGTGCAGGTCGATGCCGGTATCCTTCTTGAATTCGTCGCTCAGGTAGTCGATCAGGCGCAAGTCGAAGTCTTCGCCGCCAAGGAAAGTGTCACCATTGGTGGACAGCACTTCGAACTGGTGTTCGCCATCGACTTCGGCGATTTCGATGATGGAAATATCGAAGGTGCCGCCACCCAGATCGTATACCGCAATCTTGCTCTCGCCCGGCTTTTTGTCCATGCCGAAGGCCAGCGCCGCAGCGGTGGGCTCATTGATGATGCGCTTCACCTCCAGGCCGGCGATGCGTCCGGCATCCTTGGTGGCCTGACGCTGCGAATCGTTGAAGTAGGCGGGAACGGTGATCACCGCTTCGGTGACTGGTTCGCCAAGATAATCCTCAGCGGTCTTCTTCATTTTCATCAGCACGCGCGCGGAGACTTCCGGCGGGGCCATCTTCTTGCCTTTGACCTCGACCCAGGCATCACCGTTATCGGCGGCCACAATCTTGTACGGCACCATCTTGATGTCGCGCTGCACCACATCGTCGGCGAACTTGCGTCCGATCAATCGTTTGACCGCGAACAGCGTATTCTCGGGATTGGTCACCGCCTGGCGCTTGGCGGCCTGTCCGACCAGAATTTCCCCGTCGTCGGTGTAGGCGACGATGGAGGGCGTGGTGCGGTTGCCCTCAGCATTTTCGATAACACGGGCCTTGCCACCTTCCATCACGGCAACGCAGGAGTTGGTGGTGCCCAAGTCGATACCAATAATCTTTCCCATTTCTTTCTCCGTCGGTAATTGAGCGTCTTTTTGGATTTCGGTTCGACAGATGAAAATCTGTCATATTTAACTGCTTAGATTGGGCTTTTAAGCCCGATTTCAAGCTTTGGCCTTGGACACCACCACCAGGGCCGGCCGGACTACCCGGTCATTGAGCAGGTAGCCCTTCTGATACACGGCCAACACGGTATTGGGCTCCGCATCTGCCGCTTCCTGCGCGACCATCGCCTGATGCAGCTCGGGGTTGAATTTTTCCCCCAGCGGGTTGATTTCCTTCACGCCCATCTTTTCCATCGCGGACCGCATCATTTTCACTGTCATATCAAAGCCTTCGCGGATCTTGACGATATCCGCCTCCTCGTCGCTGGCCGCTATCAGCCCCATCTCCAGACTGTCCCTGACCGGCAACAGTTCGTCGACGAACTTTTCCAGCGCATATTTGTGAGCGCTCTCCACATCGCGCTCGGCGCGGCGGCGCAGATTTTCCATCTCGGCGCGCGTCCGCAGCAACTGATTCCAGTGCTCATCGGCCTTGGCCTGGGCGTCCTGCAAGGTCAGCAGCAGTTGTTCGTAGGGAATTTGTTCTTCGGCAGGGGCGATCCCGGGAGGGGTCTGCTTCGCTTCTTCTGAAAGGTTCTCGGTGTTGCTCACTGTTATTCCTCCGAATCCTGATTACCGGGCTTTCCGATTCAAAAACATGGGGTATATGAGGACTATTGACGCTGATTCAAGGCCGCGCCCAGCAATTTCGCCGTGACATCCACCAGCGGGATCACCCGGTCATAGGCCATGCGGGTCGGGCCGATGACGGCCAGCACGCCCACGGCCTGACTATCGATCTCATAGGGGGCGGCGACGATGCTGCATTCATCGAAAGCCTTATAGCCGGACTCGGCGCCGATGAACACCTGCACCGCCTCGGCACGCAGGCATTGGTCGAGCAGATGCAGCATGTCCCGTTTCTGGCTGAAGGCGTCAAACAACTGCCGCAGCTTCTCGACACTCGACAGTTCCGCGAAATCCATCAAATTGGTCTGCCCGGCCACGACATAATCGGCCTCGTCCACCGAAACGGCAAAGACCCTTTCCGCCATCGTCACCGCGGTTTGCATCATGTCATTCATGGTGGTCCGCGCGGCATCCATCTCCGACAGCAGGGTGCTTCTGATGGCATCCAAATCCTTGCCGGCGAAGGCCGCGTTCAGATAATTCGCCACCTTCTGCAATTCGGACTCGGAATAACGCCGCGGCGTGTGAATGATGCGGTTTTGCACCTGGGACTGATTGGTGACCACGATCACCAGCACGCGATTGTCACCGGACAAAGGCAGAAACTCGATCTGGCGCAGCACGGTAAGCTCACGGCGCGGCGCCATCACCACCCCCGCCATGCGGGTAATACCGGATAACATCGACGAGGCCGATCCCAGCAGATGTTCGACGCCGACACCCTGGCTAAATTGGCTTTTCAGACGCATCACCTCGGCCTGATCGGGTTGACGGACGGTCAGCAAGGCATCGACAAACAGGCGATAACCCTTCGCTGTCGGAATCCTCCCGGCGGAGGTGTGTGGAGATGCCACGATCCCCCTGTCTTCGAGATCGGTCATGATGTTGCGGATCGTCGCCGGGCTTAAATCCAACCCCGAATCGCGCGCAAGTGTGCGCGATCCCACCGGCTGCCCTTCACGGACATAGGATTCTACCAATGTCTTCAATAAGCGCAATGCGCGTTCGCTGATTTCTTGCGTCACAACCGGCCTGCGGAAAAATCTCTTAGCACTCTACCCATAAGAGTGCCAGAAAACACTAACAACTCCCTCCAGGACTGTCAAGAAATGGAACAGCATGGTAACTTTACCGGCAAAGGAAACCAGAACCATGAACAGCATAACCACGGCGTTTAAAACCATCGGCCTGATCGGCAAATACGGCGACCCCGGCGTCAATGACACATTGAGCGCTCTGCGTACCTATCTCCAGACGCGTGGACTGCGTGTACTACTGGACGAGGACACCGCCAAGACCTTCCCGAGCACGAGCCTGGAAATCGCCAGCCGCCAAGTGATCGGTGAACAGTGCGACCTGGTGATCGTCGTCGGCGGGGACGGCACGCTGCTCAACGCCGCGCGCGCCCTGGCCAGTACCGGCATCCCGCTGGCCGGCGTCAACCTCGGCAGGCTGGGTTTTCTCGCCGATATTTCTCCCGGCCGGATGATCGAGCGCATGGAGGAAATCCTGCGCGGCCATTATCTGCTGGAAGAGCGCTGCCTGCTGCACAGCGAGATCAAGCGCGCGGACCAGACCATCAGCGAAGCCTGCGCCCTCAACGACATGGTGGTCCACAAGTGGAACATGCTGCGCATGATCGAGTTCGAAACTTACATCGATGGCCAGTTCGTCAACAGCCAGCGTGCCGACGGCCTGATCGTCGCCACGCCGACCGGCTCCACCGCCTACGCGCTCTCCGGCGGTGGACCGATCCTGCACCCGACGCTCAACGCCATCGCCCTGGTGCCGATTTGTCCCCATACGTTGAGCAGCCGCCCCATCGTCGTCAGCGGCGACAGCCGGATCGACATCGTCATCACCGACTGCAACCACGACCGCGCTCAACTCACTAGCGACGGACAGCTCAGCGCTGGACTGCTCGAAGGCGACCATGTCCACATCCGCAAAAAGGAGCGCCCCATCCGCCTCATCCACCCGGCGGATCATGATCACTACCAGATTTTACGCGCCAAATTGCGGTGGGGCGAGAAGTTGTGAGAAGTGTTCACATCGTATAGGGAACAACCACAAAGGAATAGCTCTGGGGCGGGAAATCTTTGGTATTTCGCGTCACCAGCGACATGCCATAATGCTGCGCCAAGGCCGCCTGAAACGCATCGGGCAATTTCCAGCGATGATCCCGGCGCAGTTGCGCCGCGCGATCGGCGATAGCTTTTCCAATATCAAGCGTGGGCAAGGCATCGAGGAGACGCAACGCCAATTTACCTGATACCTCGTCAAACCCGGCCAGCACTTCGGCGCGGGTGATGACCGAAATGGCCACCTGCCCTCGCGTCACGGAGAGATATTCCGTCGCCGGGGAAATGCCGTTGAAATGATCGACAATGATCACCGAATCAAGCAATAACTTCACTTCGACTGACCCCATTCGGCACGCATGGCACGTTGATAATCCAGGCCATCACCGGCACGCCAGATGCCGCTGGTTTCCCTCAGAATCACATCCAGGCCCGGGGATTCCCTTTGCGATTCCTCACGCATACGGCGAATAGCCTCGCGAACCACCTGCGTCATCGGCACATGGCGTTCCTTGGCGACTTTATCCAGCCAGGCTTTGTCTTCCGGCTCCAGACTGATGATTGTACGTGGCATTTTTGCCCCCTTGCGATATCTGAGTTACCCAAAAATGATATCACTCGTCGTTTTGGCAATCCATCACTTTGTTCTCCCATGGCGATGCGGCATTACTTTGAATAAACTACCACCACTACCTGAAAACAAAACCGCATAACCATGCTAACCCACATCACCATCCGCGACTTCGCCATCGTTGACCATCTGGAGCTGGACCTGAACACCGGCATGACCGTGCTGACCGGCGAAACCGGGGCCGGCAAGTCCATCCTCGTCGACGCGCTGGGGCTGGTGCTGGGCAATCGCGCCGACAGCGGCGTGGTGCGCCATGGCTGCGAGCGCGCCGAGATCGGCGCGGCATTCGATGCGGAGGGCATGGAGGATGTTCGGCGCTGGCTGGCGGAACACGAGCTGGATGCCGGCGGCGAATGCCTGCTGCGCCGCTCCGTCACCGCCGAAGGGCGCTCCAGGGGCTATATCAACGGCCGCCCCGTCCCCCTGCAATTGCTGCAGGAGTTGGGCGAGAAACTGGTCGACATCCATGGACAGCACGAACACCAGTCGCTGCTCAAAAGCGACATCCAGCTCCGCTTGCTGGATGACTATGCGGGACACGGCGAACACGTCTCCGGCGTGGAAAAGACCTGGCGGCAATGGAAAAAGCTGAGCGCGGAACTTGAAGAACTGCGCCGCGCGGCGCACGACCGTGATGCGCGGCTGGAATTGCTGCGTTATCAGGCCGGCGAGCTGGAGGCCCTGGAACTGGGCGAGGGAGAACTCACCCTGCTCGACGAAGAACACGCCCGGCTGGCCAACGCCGGACGCCTGATACACACCGTCGAGACGGCGCTGCACAATCTCTACGAAAGCGACGAGGGCGCGGCGCTCACCGTGCTGGATCGCACCCTCGGCGAACTCGAACAGTTGCGCGCCATCGACAGCCGGCTGGCCGCCGCCTGCGAACTGTTGAACAACGCGCTGATCCAGATCGGTGAAGGCGCGAACGAACTGCGCCATTACCGGGAAAGCCTGGATCTCGACCCGGAACGCCTGCAATGGGTGGAGCAACGGCTGGACGCCATCCATCAATTAGCGCGCAAACACCGCATCCCGCCGGCCGAACTGCCCGCTCTGCTGGCGCGCTCGAGCGAGGAATTGGCGGCGATCGAGCGCAGCGACGAACGGCTTGCGGACCTGCAAAAAGAACTCGAAACCCTCGCCCGCCGCTACCGCGAACAGGCGCGCGAACTGGGCGCCAGCCGCGCCCGCGCCGCGCATGAACTCAGCGAACGCGTCACCGCCGCCATGCGGCCGCTGGGCCTGCCTCACGCACACTTCGAAATCACACTGCACCCGCTGGACGAGGAACGCTTCTCCCCCACCGGCATGGAACGCGCCGAGTTCCTGGTCAACACCAATCCAGGCCAACCCCTGAAGCCGCTGAACAAGGTCGCCTCGGGCGGCGAACTGTCACGCATCAGCCTCGCCATCCAGGTCATCACCGCGCGCAGCCAGCACATCCCGACACTGATCTTCGACGAAGTGGACACCGGCATCGGCGGCGGCGTAGCGGAAAGCGTCGGTCGGCAACTGCGTACCCTCGGCGAATCGCACCAGGTATTGTGCGTCACCCACTTGCCTCAGGTCGCCGCCCTCGGCCATCATCACCTGCATGTCAGCAAGCAGACAAAACAAAACAGCACCTCCACCCGTATCCAGGTCTTGACCAAAGACACCCGCCAGGAAGAAATCGCCCGTATGCTCGGCGGCGTCGAAATCACCGATCAAACACGAGCGCACGCCAAGGAGATGATTGCGCGGGCGCAGAAGCGAAGGGGGTAGCCAACCCTCGCTCAAGACAGCCAATCAAAGGCACGGCGGAATTTTTCCTTGCCGCCTTGTCTTTGATGAAAAATGTGTTGAACAGCCGCGTCGGTCCAAAATGGCGATAAGCCCCGTTCAGTCGAAGTAGCAGTTTTTCCAACGACGATGCGGAACGGGTGATATTGAACACCAAGTCAGTGACGATGAGGGCACGGCTTTTCTTGTGGTAAAACACAACCTCATTCAGGCGCGGCAGGCCCCTCATCACATGTTGCTCCAGCTCACCGCGCCACGCTTCCGCCGCCGTGCCATCAAGCATCTCTTCCCGCACAGGAGATCCCTTTATCGGCGCTACTCCGGCCGGGTGATAATACACCGCCCGCGGATAAGCGCGGATCCATTCGGCGAGGAAGAGATTGTGTTCGCAGTTTGGAGCGATAATCGCTCATACCTCGCCCAGCGAATCCAGCCATTTTTGCAAGCCCGCCTCGTACCCCACCGGCGAATGCAGCATCAGCCCGCCGGAACTCAACTTGACGACCGTCATCCGCACCCCCAGACCAAGGCCCATGAAACGGAACGGGCGATCGACAACCCACACATCCTCATGGATTTTTCTCATCGTCATCCTTCCCCATGTCAGAGCGCGTCACCGCTCGCCAGCAAGGTTAGTAAACTTGCTCTCAGTGCTTGATAGCCACGCTTACCCAATGCGGCTTCGTAGTGCCGCTCGATGTTCCGCACGACATGAATCGCCTGCTCTATGAGCACTTTTCCCCTTTTCGTATAAACAATCGACTTGGCCCGCCCATCTTCCGCATCCGCAGTGATTCGCACATAACCTTTTTTCTCAAGACCCTTGGCGATCTGCCCAACGGCTTGCTTGGTCAATCCGGCGTGTTCGGCGAGAATGGTCACGCGCAGCCCCTCCGGGTCCAGATGACGCAACACGTTGAGATCGGATAGGGTGACATCCGGGAACCCCACCTTTCCCAATTCATCGAGTAACCGCTCCTCGAACTTACGGAAGGCGAAAAGCATCAAGCGGGCGGTGGGGTGCTGATTCATATCGTTTGGCATCATTATTCCTCCCCACTTTAATGGTAAATATTATTTACTATTAAAGTAAAGAATATTTACAAAATGCGCATACCTAAAGGCTCTTGCCTGTTCAACCAGAAGAATATTATCCTTGCCGGACACAATCACAATTATTTTCCTGAGGAGGGGAGTATGAAAAAAACGATTCTTGGCATGTTTCTTTTGATGGCTGCCTGGGCTAACCTGTCCGGCGGGGCGGTGGCTGCCGAACCGAATGTGATCGACCTGGATTCGCCCGAATGGCTGGGTAATTACAAGCTGGAGCAAAAACAACTCTCAGCGGTCAAGGCGGCCATGGAACGGGCGATGACGGCCCCCATCGACGTGGAGCAACAATGCGCCGAAGACACGGGCCTGTGCGTGGTGCGCACTGCGCGTGAATGGTTCTTCGAGGGAACAAGATACCGCGCCATTGTCATTTACCTCCACACCATCGGTAATGCCACGGGAGTGGTTCGTCAAATCGACGGCAAGTGGACGGAAATCAAGATTAAGGAGCCGGCGGCGAGTTCAGCCGGCTCCACACCAACGGCCACGAAAAAGCAGCGGGCCGCCGGCACCAAGACGCGGAGATGATTCGCTGATAATGAGTGCTTGGCGGCACGGTTGGCGGGTTACGGTGCTAAAAGCGCCTAACCTACCCTACCATTCAATTCACCACAAGCATGACAAATACCCTCAATGTTCCCGCGTCGTACGAAACGCGATGTCCGGCCAGCGCTCCATCGTCAATTCCAGGTTGACGCGGGTGGGGGCGATATAGGTTAGATCACCCGTCCCATCCAGCGCCAGGTTGTCACGGACCTTGTTCTGGAATTCATCAAGCTTTTTTGCATCGTTACAACTGATCCAGCGCGCGGTGGCAACCTGGACATTCTCGAAAGCGCACTCCACTCCGTACTCGTGTTTCAGACGATAGGCCACCACGTCGAATTGCAGCACACCAACGGCGCCCAGGATCAGGTCGTTGCTGTTGAGAGGCCGGAACAATTGCGTAGCGCCTTCTTCGCATAACTGCTGTAAACCCTTCTGCAGGGCCTTCATGCGTAGCGGATCGCGCAGACGGGCGCGACGGAAGAGTTCGGGGGCGAAGTGGGGGATGCCGGTGAACTTGAGTTCTTCGCCGGCGGTGAACGTGTCGCCGATCTGGATGGTGCCGTGATTATGCAGGCCGATGATGTCGCCGGCATAGGCGTCTTCCACCTGTTCGCGGTCCTGCGCCATGAAGGTGATGGCGTTGGCGATCTGCACATCGCGGCCGATGCGCACATGGCGCACTTTCATGCCCTTGCTGTAACTCCCCGAACAGACACGCAGAAAGGCGATGCGGTCGCGGTGCTGCGGATCCATATTGGCCTGGATCTTGAAAACGAAGCCGCTGAACTTCTCCTCCAGCGGCGAGACTTCGCGCGTGGTGGTTTGGCGCGGCTGAGGCGCCGGCGCGTAGTCGACGAAGGCGTCGAGCAATTCCTTGACGCCGAAATTGTTGATGGCCGAGCCGAAAAACACCGGCGTCAGCTTGCCTTCGAGGAAGGCCTGCTTGTCGAAGATGTTGCTCGCGCCGCGCACCAGCTCGATTTCGTCGCGCAACTCGCCCACCATGGTTCCGAACAACTCGTCCAGGCGCGGATTATCCAGCCCATCCACTACCTCGCCTTCCCTTATCTTGCCGCCATGCGTGGCGCTGAAGAGATGCACGCGGTCGTTGTGGAGATCAAACACGCCCCTGAAACCCTTGCCCATGCCGATCGGCCAGGTGATGGGCGCACAGCGGATCTTGAGCACCTCTTCCACCTCATCGAGCAGTTCGATGGGCGGACGGCCTTCACGGTCGAGCTTGTTGATGAAGGTGATGATGGGTGTGTCGCGCAGACGGCACACTTCGATAAGCTTGATGGTGCGCTCCTCCACGCCCTTGGCGCTGTCGATCACCATCAGCGCGGAGTCCACCGCGGTTAGCGTGCGATAGGTGTCCTCGGAGAAGTCTTCGTGGCCGGGGGTATCGAGCAGGTTGATGATCGCATCGCGGTAAGGGAACTGCATCACCGACGAGGTGACCGAGATACCGCGCTGCTTTTCCAATTCCATCCAATCGGAGGTAGCATGGCGCGCGGCCTTGCGCCCCTTCACCGTGCCGGCGAGCTGGATGGCGCCACCGAACAGCAGCAGCTTTTCGGTGAGCGTGGTTTTACCAGCGTCGGGATGGGAAATGATGGCAAAAGTACGGCGGCGCGCCGTTTCGCGTGCGAGAGTGGACATTCTTCGATGACGGGTAAACCGGTTTTACGCTGCGGTGGTTACAAAACAGTTAATTCTACCAGTTTATGTGGCACCGCACAAAACCGGAGGACTCAAAACGGCAGCCTCCCCTTCATCCCCCGCATCATTTTGGCCAGTCCGCCGCCCTTGGACATCTGCTTCACCATACGTTGCATCTGGTCGAACTGCTTGAGCAGGCGGTTGACATCCTGCACCTGGACACCGGAACCGGCGGCGATGCGGCGTTTGCGGGAACCCTTGATGACATCAGGATAGCGCCGTTCCTGATTCGTCATGGAGTTGATGATCGCCTCCATGCGGATGATTTCCTTGTCGTTGACCTGGTCCTTGACCTTCTGCGGCACGTTGGACATGCCCGGCATCTTGTCCATCAGGCTGGTGAGTCCACCCATCTTGCGCATTTGCTGCATCTGATCGCGGAAGTCTTCGAGATCGAAACCCTTGCCTTTTTTCAGCTTGCCGGCGAGCTTCTCGGCCTGCTCGCGGTCGATGGTGCGCTCCACTTCTTCCACCAGGCTCAGCACATCGCCCATGCCCAGAATGCGCGATACCACGCGGTCGGGGTGGAACGGTTCGAGCGCGGTGGTCTTTTCACCCACGCCGAGAAACTTGATGGGCTTACCGGTGACATGCCGGATCGACAACGCCGCGCCGCCGCGCGCATCGCCGTCGGCCTTGGTGAGCACCACACCAGTCAGCGGCAGGGCCTCGTTGAATGCTTTGGCGGTGTTGATCGCATCCTGGCCCGTCATGCTGTCGACGACGAACAGCGTCTCGGTGGGAACGAGCGCGGAGTGCAAGCGCTTGATCTCGTCCATCATCTCTTCGTCGATGTGCAAGCGGCCCGCAGTGTCGATGATCACCACGTCGATGAAACGCCGCCGCGCTTCGGCCACCGCACCTTCGACGATGCTCAGCGGATTTTGCGATGGGTCGCTGGGATGGAACGTGACGCCGATCTCTTTGGCCAGCGTCTCGAGCTGATCGATGGCCGCCGGACGGTACACGTCGCAGCTCGCCACCAGCACGCTCTTCTTGCGCCGCTCCTTGAGATGGCGCGCCAGCTTGGCGACGGTAGTGGTCTTGCCGGATCCTTGCAAACCGGCCATCAGGATGATGGCGGGCGGCGGCACGTTGAGGTTGAGATCGACGGCCTCGCCCATCACCGCGAGCAGTTCGTCGTGCACCACCTTGACCAGCGCCTGGCCGGGCGTGAGGCTCTGCAACACGTCCTGACCGACCGCGCGCTCGCGCACATGCTCGATGAACTCGCGCACCACCGGCAGCGCGACATCCGCCTCCAGCAGCGCCATGCGCACCTCGCGCAGCGTTTCCTTGATATTGTCCTCGGTCAGCCGGCCCTGCCCGCGCAGGCGCTGGAGAACACCGTTCAAACGTTCCGTCAGACTATTGAACATGACTCGTATGACCTGTTATGGCTGCATGTATGTAGGGTGCGTCCCACGCACCGTACATCGCCTGGCGCGACAATGCTGGTGCGCACGGCGCACCCTACGGATGATTTCAGCATCACGCCATATTTTCAAGTATCGCCCGCTTCACCGAATCCAGCGTCGCTTCGACGGTAATCAGCGGCGCGGTGCTCTGCTTGATGGCGATATCGGGATCCTTCAGGCCATGGCCGGTCAGGGTACACACCACCTTGCTGCCCTCGGGAATCTTGCCCGATCTGATATCGCGCATCGCGCCCGCCAGCGAAGTGGCCGAGGCAGGCTCACAGAACACGCCCTCCTTCTGCGAGAGCAGTTTCTGCGCGACGAGGATGTCTTCATCCGTGCATTCGTCGAACCAGCCGTTCGATTCCGCCTTCACCTGCCAGGCCTTGTCCCAGCTTTGCGGATGGCCGATGCGGATGGCGGTGGCGACGGTTTCGGGATTGTCGACCGGATGGCCGCGCAGGAAGGGCGCGGAACCGGCGGCCTGGTAACCGACCATGCGCGGACGATTATTGGCGATGCCGTGCTCCTGATATTCCTTGTAGCCCATCCAGTGCGCGGTGATGTTGCCGGCATTGCCCACCGGCAGACAGTGGAAGTCCGGCGCACACTCCAGCTCCTCGACGATCTCGAAGGCAGCGGTCTTCTGGCCCTGCAAACGGTAAGGATTGATGGAATTGACGATGGTGACCGGCGCCTCTTGCGCCACATCCTTGACCAGTTGCATTCCGGCGTCGAAATTACCCTTGATCTGGATCACGAAAGCACCATGAATCATCGCTTGGGCGAGCTTACCCAGCGCGATCTTGCCATCCGGGATGAGCACGAACGATGTGATCCCGGCCCGCGAGGCATAGGCTGCCGCCGCCGCCGAGGTATTACCGGTGGAGGCGCAGATGATGGCGCGGCTACCCTCTTCCACCGCCTTGGTCACCGCCATCGTCATGCCGCGATCCTTGAACGAACCGGTGGGATTGAGCCCCTCGAACTTGACGTAAATATCCACCTCCTTGCCCAGCAGGCGCGGAATGTTGTTGAGGCGGATCAGCGGGGTATTACCCTCGCCAAGACTGATGATGCGCGTGTCGTCGTGGACGGGCAGGCGATCGCGGTATTTGTCGATCAAGCCGGTGTAGCGGGGGCGGAATGGCATAAATGAACCTCAAGAATTAATCTCAGATTATCGAATTGAAACCTCAGGCATTGGGTGCGTCTCACGCACCACACGGACGGTGCGTGAGACGCACTCTACGAATCCGCACCTTTACGTTGAACATCATTTGGCCAAATGCTCCAGCCGCATCCGCATCACTGGCGCGGCGATTGTGCCCAGTGCTTCGATACGGCGGATGGCTTCGTTCATCTGTTGCTCGCGGATGCGGTGGGTGAGGATCACCACGGGCACCGAACCGTCGCCGCCGTTGACAGGGGCTTTTTGCAGGATGGCCTCGATGCTGATGCTCTGATCGGCGAGGATGCGCGTCACATCGGCGAGCACGCCGGGGCGGTCTTGGGCCTGCATGCGCAGGTAATAGGCGGTTTCCACCTTTTCCATCGGCAAAATCGGCAGGTCGGACAGCGCATCGGGCTGGAACGCCAAGTGCGGCACGCGGTTTTCCGGGTCGGCAGTGAGGGTGCGCACCACGTCCACCAGGTCGGCCACCACCGCCGAGGCGGTGGGCTCGGCACCCGCACCGGCGCCATAAAACAGTGTGGGGCCGACGGCGTCACCCTGCACCAGCACGGCATTCATCACGCCGTCGACATTGGCGATCAGGCGTCGATGCGGGATCAGCGTGGGATGAACGCGCAGTTCGATGCCTTCCGCAGTGCGGCGCGCGATGCCCAGATGTTTGATGCGGTAGCCCAGCTTCTCGGCATAACCGACATCCTGGCGAGTGATGCGGGTAATGCCTTCGGTGTAAGCCTTATCAAATTGCAAGGGGATGCCGAAAGCGATGGAGGCCAGGATGGTGAGCTTGTGCGCCGCATCGATACCCTCCACGTCGAAGGTGGGATCGGCCTCGGCGTAGCCCAGACGTTGCGCCTCGGCCAGCACATCGGCGAAATCACGCCCCTTATCGCGCATCTCGGTGAGAATGAAATTTCCGGTGCCATTAATAATGCCCGCCAGCCATTCGATACGGTTGCCCGCCAAACCTTCGCGTATCGCCTTGATGATCGGAATGCCGCCCGCCACCGCCGCCTCAAAGGCGACCATCACACCCTTCACGCGGGCTGCGGCAAAGATTTCGTTGCCGTGCTTGGCGATCAGCGCCTTGTTGGCAGTCACCACATGCTTGCCGTTGGCGATGGCGCGCAGCACCAGTTCGCGCGCCTGATCCATGCCGCCGATCAGCTCGACGATCACTTGAAGTTCGGGATTGTTGACCACCTCGAACGGATCCTGGGTGAGCGTGATTCCCGTGGTATCGCAGATGCGCGGCTTGCCCAGATCGCGCGCGCTGGCATGGACGATCTCGATGCCGCGTCCGGCGCGGCGCATGATCTCCTGAGCGTTGCGCGTCAGCACTTTGACCGTGCCGCCGCCGACCGTGCCCAGCCCCAGCAGGCCAACCTTAACCGGATTCATGTTCCCGTTCCCCGCATGACTATCCCATCTTTTTTAAACATATCGCGTATGCCGCGTATCGCCTGGCGGGTGCGATGCTCGTTCTCGATCAAGCCGAAGCGCACATGGTCATCACCGTACTCGCCAAAACCGATGCCCGGCGCCACGGCGACCTTGGCCTCTTCCAGCAGTTTCTTAGAAAACTCCAGTGATCCCAGATGCCGGTACTGCTCGGGGATCGGCGCCCAGACGAACATCGTCGCCTTGGGCGGCTCGACGGGCCAGCCCAGCGCATTCAACCCGCTGCACAGCACATCGCGACGGCGGCGGTAGGTCTCGGCGATTTCATTAAGACAGTTCTGCGGCCCTTCCAGCGCGGTGATCGCCGCCACCTGGATGGGGGTAAACGTGCCGTAATCGAGATAGGATTTCATGCGCGCCAGTGCTGCCACCAGCGTGGGATTACCGACCATGAAGCCGACACGCCAGCCCGGCATGTTGTAGCTCTTGGAGAGGGTGAAAAACTCCACCGCCACGTCCTTCGCGCCCGGCACTTGCATGATGGAGGGCGCGACGTAGCCATCGAAGACGATATCGACATAGGCAAGGTCATGCACCACCCAGATGTTGTTCTCGCGGGCGATGGCGATGACCTTCTCGAAAAAGGCCAGATCCACGCACTGCGTAGTGGGATTGCCGGGGAAGTTGAGCACCAGCATCTTGGGGCGCGGCCAGCAGTCCTTGATCGCCTTTTCCAGCTCGGCGAAGAAATCCCCGCCCGCCACCAACGGCACATGGCGGACGTCCGCCCCGGCGATGACGAAACCATAGGGATGGATGGGATAGGCCGGATTGGGCACCATCACTACATCACCCGGTCCCATGGTAGCGAAGGCCAGATGCGCCAGACCCTCCTTGGAACCGATGGTGACGATGGCCTCGCTGTCGGGATTCAGATCGACGTCGAAACGGCGCTGATACCAGGTGCAGATCGCCCTGCGCAGGCGCGGAATGCCCTTCGACACCGAATAGCGATGCGTGTCGCCGCGCTGCGCGGCCTCGATCAGCTTGTCGACGATGTGTTTGGGCGTGGGCTGATCGGGGTTGCCCATGCCAAAGTCAATGATATCCTCCCCCCGCGCGCGCGCCTTGGCCTTCAACTCGCCGACGATGTTGAAGACATAGGGAGGTAAGCGTTTGATTCTGGAAAATTCGTTGTTCAAGCGGTCGATCCGGGTAACTTTAGGCGTCTGCTGAGAATCTAGGTTCAAAACTTTAAACATTACCGGCGGGAGGGGGAGGCTGTCAATCGAAAAAGCGGCAAACCGCGCAAAAACGGCCATTACGAACGGGCAGAAACGGGGCAAAAACCGCTATGAGTGCGACTCAGGCTTGCCGGGCATGGGCGAATGGCTGTCGGTATGCGTCAGATAAAGCGCCAGACCGATCAAGGTGATGCCGCCCGCCAGGTAGAGCAGATCGACGGGGCTTTCGAATTTCATGGCGATGGCGTGCTCGAAGTATTTCACAATCAGGATCATCAGAATCACCTTGGCCAACCGTCCTTTTAGGTCGTCAAGACTGTGTATCACCAGCACGTTGGACCGCGCTTCGGAGGATTCGGCTTCGTCGATGGTGCTTATGAACAATTCGTAGAGCCCCAGCGCGAAAATAAGCAACACCGTAGCCAGCAGATAACCGTCGACGATCTCCACCACATGCGCAATGGTGGCGCTGCGCAACGAGGCCCGCGCCTCGCCCACCAAAGTGGGAGAAACATATTCCCCGAGATGGCTGACCATGTAATAGGCGTCGACGGTGGCGATGAAGAACATCGCCAAACTGGCCGCCAGACTCGTCACAACCGCCGAGATCACAATCAGGCGGCTGTTCCATAACAACCCTTCGAAGATACTTTCAACTTTCTTTTTGCCGTGCTTCATGGCGCCCGCACCAATCTTTAGAACCTGTCTATCACCAGCACCTGCCCGGGATAAATCAGGCCGGCGCGCTTGACGCTCTTTCTGTTCGCCTTGTATATCAGCCGCCATTTACGGGCGTCGCCGTAAACCTCCTGTCGGCCGGCGATCTTCCACAGGCTGTCGCCCCGCTCGACGGTATAACTGGATGGCAATGCGGAGGGCTCTTCCGCCGCCGTCACCACCGGCGGGGGCGCGGGCTCAGGCGGAGCAGGCTGCGCGGCTTGCCAGGCTATACGCAGTTCGCTCACCAACTTGTCGATCAACAGGTGAGCCTTTTTCCCTTCGCCCTTGTGGTGCGCCGCCTCGGCAAGCTCCAGGACGGCGCGCTGATCGGGCGCCATGGCCGGGAAAGTGTTCGCCTCGTCGAGCAACGCCCTGGCCTTGGCGAGCCAGGCGTTGTTGACATCCTGTTCGGCACGATGTTTTGCGTCGCCGGCCAGCCGCACCGCACTTTTTTCGTCATCGACGCTGGCCGCCACTTCGGCCTGTTGAAGCAACGCTTGCGCCTCGGCCGACAGGACGCCATCGGCCGCCGCCTCGCGCAATGCGATCTTGGCGGCAGACAGTGACGCCGCCATAGTGCGCGCCCTGGTCGCTTCCTGCTTGGCGGCAAGCGCGCTTTGCTGCGCCTGCTTGAAAGCGCCGGCTTCGAGCTTTTGCTCGGCCTGGGACAGTAATTGGTTGGCACCCTCCATAGCGCGCGGCGAATAGCGGCCGGCATCGGCCTCACGGGCCGCATCCAGCGCCTGACGCGCATCGCTCATCTCCTGGGTTGGGGGCACCGAAGCACACCCGCCAGCCACAACCATCCCCCCCACCACCAAGCACCAGGTAAACCGCCTGAAAGACAGAACAACACTCATCACATCAAATCGCCTGTGTTGAAAACCCGCCTTGGACCCTTTTTGTAATGGTAATCAGGCCCCTCACCGCAAACTATCACCCGCTTCCCCGGAGTGTCAACCCGATCTTGATCTCATGCGCCATGGGATTTACGCTGTGAAGTTTTCGATAAGCAAGGAAAATCCACCATGCCCTATATACTCGTCCTCTATTACAGCCGCCACGGCGCGGTGATGCAGATGGCCCAGATGATCGCACGCGGCGTGGAGGAGGTGCCGGGCATGGAGGCGAGACTGCGCACCGTCCCGGAGATATCGGCGGTGTGCGAGGCCATCGAAGACACCATCCCTGGGACAGGTGCGCCCTATGCCACGCTGGACGACCTGCGCGACTGCGCCGGCCTGGCGCTGGGCAGCCCCACCCGTTTCGGCAACATGGCGGCCGCGCTCAAGCATTTTCTCGACGGTACCAGCCCGCTGTGGCTGTCCGGCGCACTGATCGGCAAACCGGCGGCGCTGTTCACCTCCACCTCCACCCTGCACGGCGGCCAGGAAAGCACCTTATTGTCGATGATGCTGCCACTGCTGCATCATGGCATGATCGTGATGGGCCTGCCTTACTCCGAAACCGACCTGCTCAACACCAGCAGCGGCGGCACGCCCTATGGTGCCAGTCATCTGGCGGGACTGGACAGCAAACGGCCATTGAGCGAGGAGGAAAGGCGGTTATGCCGGGCTTTGGGCAAACGGCTGGCGGAAACAGCGGCGAGATTGCATCTAAAAACGTGATTCCATTTCGCAATAGTCAAAGTGAAATATCGTAGGGTGCGTTCCACGCACCAATGGTAATGGTGCGTGGAACGCACCCTACAAAATTATTGTCGTTTTTAACGCCAACTGGAATAAGGCGGGCAGCATCGCCCGTCTTTTCGTCCATGACGCAGTGCGGTGACGAGCGATATCCGGCCTACGTGGAACGGCGGCGCAACAGCAATACCGCGGGCAACCCGAACAGCGCCAGCGCCAAAGCCCCGAATGCTCCGCCACCGCCGCCAGGCGGGGTGTTGATGACGGTATCAGCCTTCACCGAGGTTACTGCGCAAGCACCGCGAACGCAGGCATCGAGCGAACCATTGTTACCGGGAAGATAATCGGACGGCAAACCAACCGTCACAGCGGCTCTGTTCTCAATCAGTTTATCGACCAGGGAGGGATTAGAGGGCTTGACGACGACAAATACCGTAAAAGTTTCGCCGTTCTTTAGCGTGGCCATCGTACAAACGAGCTGATTGTTGCTTATCGAGTAGCTGCAATTTCCCGCCGCGCTACCGGTGGCGATCGCCCAGCGGGCAAAATCGACTCCGCCAGGCAAGCGGTCGGTCAACGTGACCGAACTCGCTTCATTTGGCCCCTTGTTGTTGACAACCAGGGTGTAAGTCAGCTCGGTGTTCAACCCAACGGTATCGAAATTGGCGGTTTTCAGCACCTCAAGATCGGTTTTGGCGGGCGAGAAATTATCGCTGTCCGCCTCCACCGCGCCGATATCGCAGTCATTGCCGCCTGGACGGCCGAACTGGCGCTGATCGAAGCCGCTGACACAACTGGCGCCGTCGATAGCCGGACTGAGGGACTGTGGCAGCAGGGTTTTAGGATACGTGTTGTCGGGCAACAGGGTATCCACACTGCTGCCCGGCCTGAAGGGTGTCACGCTGGTATTGTCGGCAAGCGGGGCAAGGTTCGGATTGATGTTCTTCAAGTCACTGGATTCCGTGAGACCGCAGCTATCGCCGTGCTCCAGATTGTGGCCTCTGGAGGTAATGAAAATAAGGTAGTTCGTATCGCCAGCGCAATTGTTCGTACTAAGAGTGTTATCGCCGATAATGGTATTCTCGAAGATCGTGCGGTCACCCGCGGCGTTTTGGGTGCGGATGAAAATTTCCTTGCCGGACGGCGCACTGTTGCCGCTCACGGTCGCATGGGTGAGCGTGGCGCCCCGATCGTTACTGATGCCGCCGCCGCTCTGCAAAGCCGTGTTGCCGGTGATGGTGCTGTTGACGACAACGAGCCCACCGGGGCCATTGTTGTTGATACCGCCGCCGGACGCGCCTATCCCGGACGTTGCGGCGTTGTTCCTGCGGATGGTGCTGTATGAGATATCCAGCGAGGATAGATTGACGATGCCATTGCCGATATTGCCGTCGACCACGCTCGACGTCAGCCGCACAATACCCGTTACCGTGCCAAGGCGGCTCAAGCCATTGGTATTGTAGATACCGGCGCCGATACCGGCCTCATTCTGATTGCTGGCGCTGATAGTATCCTGGTTATCGCCGATGATGGTGCGAGTGATCGTGACCACGCCACCGTGGTTGCTTAACGCCCCGCCACGGCCATAAGGTCCGCTGATGTCCGCGCCGGTGTTGGTGTTTTTGTTCCCCTGCAAGAAAGTGTCGGTGATCGTCAATCGGCCGCTTTTCTCCTCCAGCCCGCTGGCATTGGCGATGCCGGCGCCGTAGGGATGGCCTTCGTTTTGGCTGATTTCCGTCTTGCTCTTGATGGTCATGTCGCCGTTGGTAAAAATACCACCGCCGCCGACGAATTCCAGGGCGGGGTTCGGAGCGAAGACCGGCCCGGGAGGATTGATAAGCTTGTTATTGGCTATGCGGCTGTTTCGAATCTCCATCCTGGCGTTGTTAGCATTGTAAATACCGCCGCCGCTGTACCATTTGCCGTCAAAACTCGCGTCGACGGCATCATAGCTTTTGGCCGTATTGTTGATGACCTCGGAGTTTTCCAGCACCACCCAGCCATTGGAATTCCTGATACCGCCGCCATTGGCGTTCTTCGCAAAACCACCCTGAATGGTCACGCCAGTAATCTTGACCGTGTTTCTGCCGACGAAATGGAATACCCGGTCGATACCGCCGCCGTCGATGATCGTCACCCCCTTGCCCATGCCTGTAATGGTCAGGCACGGCACGTTCAAATCGGCGCTGGGGCAGGTGCCGAGAATGTCGAGATCGCCATTGGCAGCATTGTCATCGGTTCCCGGGCGGGTAAGCGTGTAAGTACCGGGCGCCATCAAATTAATGACGATATCGGTGATGCCCTTGGTGGTGATGAGGGCGTTGGCTTCCTGAATCGCGGCGCGCAGGGTGCAGAAATTGCCGTTCACCGCTTTGCATTGGCCATCGCCGGGGTTGAGATCGACATCATCCCGAAAGTCGTTCACTGGGAGGAAGGTCGTTGCCGCCACCTGGGCAGACCCCAACAGAAAAACGAACGCAGCCAACAGAGCACGGAAGACGAGACCGTCCCCCCGGAGACGGACTGGCTGAAAACCTGAATGTATTATATTTTTTGGCATAAGCTTGATTTCTCGCGCACGCACGCGGCTCGAAGGTCAGCGTATTCCCGACCTCCTTTCGGGAGATTCCCAGTGATGATGACAGAATTGTTAATCATCTCTGTAATTTCCGATATTTGCAAGGGTGACAAGTTGAAACTCAAGCCATTTCCGCCAGGGTTCCCATTAAGATAT